>JBJEMB010000022.1:0-28233 GCA_051879455.1 Lachnospiraceae bacterium | reverse complement strand
AAGTAGTGGTTTCATGTACCTGGGGGTAGCCGTCGCGCTAGCGACTTGGTACAATAATATCAAATATCAATAGATCAATTGGAGAAAAGAAATGGCAAAATCTTACAATCAGAAACTGAAAATCCTATGTTTGATGGATTTCCTTTTGAGAGAAACTGATTCGGAACATGTGGTGTCGATGAAGCAGATTTTAGAGGAGATGGAAAAAAACGGTATTCCGGCAGCACGAAAAAGTGTGTACAACGATCTGTTTATGTTAAAAGAGTATGGAATGGATATTGAATACCGTAAAGAAAAACCAGAAGGTTATTTTCTTGCCAGCCGTACATTTGAACTCCCGGAATTAAAGCTTTTAGTGGATGCAGTTCAGGCTTCACGATTTATCACAGAAAAAAAGTCCAGAAGTCTGATTGGAAAGATAGAGGGATTGTCAAGCCGCTATGAAGCAGGATGTTTACAGCGTCAGGTATATGTGGCAGATCGCGTTAAGACAATGAATGAAAGTATTTATTATAATGTAGATAAGATTTATTCTGCTATTTCCGAAGATGCAAAGATCAGCTTTCAATATATGAGGTGGACAGTAACAGGGAAACAAGAGAAAAAGCTGAGTTTGTTGGGAAACGGAAAAGACTATGAGATTAGTCCATGGGCGCTCAGTTGGACGCAGGATAATTACTATTTGATTGGATATGACAGTAAAAGTGATCTTATAAAACATTTTCGTGTAGATAAGATGGACGATATAGATATTTTGGATGAGAGGAGAGAGGGAAAAGAAAAGTTTGGAAATTTTGATCTTGCCGAATATTCTAAAAAAATGTTTGGAATGTTTTCAGGGGAGGAAGAGATTGTGCGAATCCGTTTTCCGGAGAATCTTCTTGGTGTTATTGTAGATCGTTTTGGAAAAGAAGTACCGATCAGAGAGGATGAAAAAGGATATTATATAGCCAGAATAAAGGTCTTTGTGAGCGAACAGTTTTTTGGGTGGCTGACAGGACTTGGAAAAAGTGTTATAATATTATCGCCTGAGAATGTGAGAAGGGAGTACCAGTCATTTCTGGAAGCAATTTTGAAGGTATACTCATGACAACATTTTTGACAAAGGAGAAGGAAGTATGAATGATTTATTAAATGTAATGGGGACAGTAACAGGGACAATCGGGGGAGCTGATGGTCCTACTGCAGTGTTTGTTGCGGGTAAAATGGGTCAGGTATCAATTGTCATTTCAATTGTTATTGGCTTGTTGCTTTGTTTTTTGGGACTTAAGATTATGAAGGCGCTGGTTACTCTTGTGGGCTTTGTTGCCGGTGCGGGGATTGGAGTTGGAATTACACAGATTGCGGGACTTGAAGGAATCATTAATGTCCTTGTTATATTCGGAGGTGCTTTTTTGATGGCAGCTTTATCCTATTTTGTGTACAGGCTGGGTATTTTTATCACAGCATTTGGAATCATTGGTTCTATAACACTTACTATTATTGATACGAGCATCAGTCTTCAGCTTTTGATTGCACTGGGAGTTACACTTTTACTGGCAGTTCTGGCTATGATCTTTATGGAACCGGCGGTAATCATTATTACAGCCTTGGCAGGTGGTTTTCTGGCAGGAACAGATATCCTGGCACTCGCAGGATTCTCAGAGCATATGTTTATAAGTCTTGGAATCAGTATTTTGTTAGCTGTTTTAGGTATGGTTGTCCAGTTTATGATGCATTCCAGAAAAGTCGGAAAAAAGGAAAAGCTTTATTCAAAAAAAGTGAAGGAAAAAGATTCCATGGAATCAGAAGTCGAGAAAGCAAGAATGCTTCTTGATGATGATTTTGATGATAAACAGGATGATGAATCAGATGATTTTGAAGTAATTGAAGAAGATTTGGAAAAAGATGAGTAAGGTTCATTTATGACCCACCTCTCCTGCTATAGTTTCACTATAGAAGGAGAGGTGCTTTTTATGTTCGGAAAATTAAAAAAATTAGTTGCATCAATTTGTCTTTGTATTCAGATTGCGGTGGTAATCATATATGGTTTTACAGGAGTTCACATTTCACAATATGTATGCTTAGGTATCTGGTTGGTTTGCGGAACGCTCGGAGTATTACTGCTGAAAGAAAGACAGGCAATATAATCCATTAGAGCCTTCTGATTGTATTTTCGCTGAAAAGTGATATAATATTTATAACAGAGAGAAATACAGTAAGGGAGGTTCCGTCTATGAAACTGGATATGCATTGTCATGTAAAAGAGGGCTCAATTGATAGTAAAGTAAGTCTTGATGAGTATATTACTAAACTTAAGCAGGAAGGTTTTGACGGAATGCTCATTACGGACCACGATACGTATAAGGGATACAGACATTGGAAATATAATATGAAAGGTAAAGTACATGAGGATTTTGTTGTATTAAAAGGGATTGAGTACGACACGAGAGATGCCGGACATATTATCTGTATCATGCCAGAAGGTGTTAAGATGCGTCTTCTGGAACTGCGAGGAATGAGAGTGGCGAATTTGATTGATTTTGTACATCGCCATGGAGGCATTTTAGGACCGGCTCATCCATGTGGAGAAAAGTATATGAGTTTTGCACAAACGAAAAAATACTATACTTCTCCGGAGATTATTAAAAGATTTGATTTTATAGAAGCGTTTAACGCATGTGAGCCGGAAAGTTCAAATGATGGTGCAGTTAAACTCGCAAATAAATATAAAAAACCGGGAATTGGAGGAAGTGACTCTCATAAGATTGAATGTGTCGGAAAAGCATATACGATTTTACCTGAATGGGTGTCTTGTGAAACAGAATTGATTTCTCTTATCCGTAAAAAGGTACCTATTGAAGTAGGAGGAACCTTGTATGATAAGACAACGAAGGAGCGGATTGGAAAAGCGAGCAAGCTCCTGGCGTATTCTTTCTGGTTTTATAACAAAGGTGGAGAACTGCTAAAAAGAAGAAGAAGAAAGCTCAAAAGCGAGATTGAGAATCCAATTGATCCGATCGATCCGATTGAGTTTGAATTTTTACGTGGAAGATTACAATAAAAATAAGGGCATCTCAAAAGTGAAATAACTTGAGGGATGCCCTTACTTTACTTTTATAATCTTACAAAAGCAACCCGATGTGATATACGATAAAACTCATAAACCATGCAGTTGCTAATTGATATAGAACAATGAAAAATGTAGATTTCCAATTTCCAATTTCTCTGTGTATCGTTGCAATTGTGGCAGTACATGGAACGTAAAGAAGACAAAATACCATTAACGCATATGCATTGGCTGCGCCAAATCCAACAGCTCCAAGAGCAGATACCATAGATGACATTCCTTGAGCGGAGGTAATATTCTGGATTCCGAAAAGAACACTGCAGCTTGATACAACGACCTCTTTTGCGGCGATTCCTGCAATCAAAGCAACAATAATCTGCCAATACCCAAGCCCTGTAGGTTTGAAAACAGGAACGATTGCTTTTCCGATTAATGAACCAAAGCTTTGGCTGATATCTGTCACATATCCCTGTGGACCGAAATTAAGTATGATCCACATGATTACAGATGCCATAAAAATAACAGTTCCTGCTCTTGTCAAATAGTCTTTGACTTTTTCCCACACATAAATTGCAATTGTGTGTGCATTTGGAGATTTGTATTCCGGTAGTTCGATTAACAAGGCATGCTCCGCCTTGCTGCCATCAATTTTTGAAAGAACGTAGGCAGTTATAATTGCAATGACAATTCCCAGAAGATAAAGGGAATAACACACAAACATTGCATTTTTTCCAAAAAACATGGAAGAAAACAATACATAAATTGGTAATCTGGCGCTGCACGACATAAATGGAGTGACCAGAATGGTTTTAAATCGATCTCTTGGATGTTCCAGAGCACGGGATGCCATAACAGCAGGGACAGAACATCCAAACCCTAAAAGAAGAGGGAGGAATGCTCGGCCGGAAAGACCCAGATGGCTCATAATATCATCCATAATAAAAGCGACCCTTGCCATGTATCCGCTGTCCTCCAGTATGGCAAGTGCGAGAAACAGGATAAAGATATTAGGTAAAAAAGTCAGAATTCCACCAACGCCGGCAATAATTCCATCCAATACGAGGGAAGAGACCATTTCGTTTGTATGTATTGCCGCAAGACCATTTGCAACAAAAGAAGAAAAAATTTCCAAACCAATTTCAAAGTATCCTTTCAGCCAGTCGCCAATTGTAAAGGTCAAAAAGAATACCAATGCCATGATCAGAAGAAAGATAGGAAGTCCAAACCATCTGCTTGTGAGATAATGGTCAATTTTATCGGTAGAAGCTTCTTTTTTTGATTTATTGACCAGGATTTCGGAAATAATTTCTTCTATAAAATCATATTTTTGATTGATGATGTCTTTTTCATAGCTTCGATCTATAACATTGTCTAACCCCAGAGGATATTTCTCTGTTACGTTTTGGTCTTTTTCAAGAAGTTTGATTGCGTGCCATCTTTTGTTAGAAAGATCAGGATATTTTTCATTCAATTTATTTATAATGATGTCAATTTTGTCTTCGATATAATCTTCGTAAACCATTGCATATTCATCATGATGATTATGTTCATGATGAGAATGTTTCCCAGGATGATGATGAATAAAAGGTCCCTGTTTTTGATTATCGCTATGGTGAGCCACTGCATGCATAAGGATGGAAAGACCACTCTTTTTGCGCGCAGATACAGGAATTGCCGGGATGCCTAACATTTCCGGAAGACGGTGGAGATCAATTTCCATACCTCGTTCTTCCACAATATCCATCATATTTAATGCGAGAACAACCGGTTTTCCAAGTTCAATGAGCTGAAGAGTGAGATAAAGATTCCTTTCCAGACTGGAAGCATCTACAACATCTACAATTACGTCAACCTCATCGCTCATAATGCATTCTCTTGAAACAGTTTCTTCCATTGTGTAAGAGCTCAGACTGTATATACCGGGAAGATCGATAAGTTTATAAGTCTCTCCCTGGTAAGTAGTCTGTCCCTCTTTTTTTTCAACTGTTACACCAGGCCAGTTTGCAACTTTTAGATTAGCACCTGTGTATGCATTGAAGAGGGTTGTTTTTCCGCAATTAGGATTACCGATAAATCCTACTTTAACTGGAGCATTCATTAGAGACAAACCTCCTTTACTTCGATATGATCAGCAATTCTTTTTCCGAGAGCAAATCGTGTTCCGCGGAATTTTGCTGTAAGAGATCCCTTTTTGTCGTTGTTTAATATAGTAATATGCGTACCTTCTGTGAGACCCAGTGCCTCAAGACGCCGTTCAAGTTTTACTTCGATGTCTATGGAAATTACCTGATAGGTCTTGTTATTTTTTCCTTCTTTTAGTGTCATGTTTATCCCTCTTTTTGTCGGTATTGTTATTGATAATTATTATCTATTACAGACATTTATTATAATATCACTATTTTACAAAGCTGGCAATGCGATGTGTTCCAAAAAATCATCATATTTACCTTTACATAAAATTGAAAATGAGATATTGACAAACGGATAAAATCTATTTATGATAAAGTCACTCGTCTAAGAAAATCTATTTTCTAACAGATTTCATAATCATTTCATTTTGAGGAGTTCCTCAGTGGGAAAGTTCATCCCAGATTTCCAAAAGCGAGAAATTAATCGAAAAGGGGGCGGTTCCAAAACTATTACATGTGGTTCATATTTGTAAATTAGAATTGTAACTATTATTTGGAAGAGAAAAGGAGTAAAAATGAACAGAGAAAAATTAGTGAGAAAAATGGTGGCGATAGCTATGTTATTGGCTATGGCATTTAGTAGTGCATTCTTTTTTTCGATTGAAAAAGTGAAAGCCGCTGCCCCTGAGATTACTGAAAGTTATGTGGGCTATTATGATCAGTACCATAATGGTGAGCTGAAAATGCATTATAAGGCTAAAATGCATAAAGTGGATGGACAGAGAGCATATTGTATTTCTATGACAAAATCATCGGAACCGGGTACGGCGAAAGAAGTGAATATTAAGAAATTTCTGCCGGGAGATGAATTGGTTATGGCTTGTCTGGCACAAAAGTATATTTTTGATATGGATAAATATACAAACGATGAAAAATATATGTTGACACAGTGTATGATCTGGTACATCCAGAGGGATCATATCGGAGATGGAGGATGGAGACAGTATGTCTGTGACATTGATATGTCAGTAAGCGAACAAAAAACATTTTATGCAAATCTGGAAAAAAGAATAAAAAATGAGGCGGACCGTTATGAAGGCCAGGGAACAGCGTGGGAGAATATTGATGTAGAAGATGTTCAGGAAGTTGGGATTCTTCTGGCACCTGTCTTAAAGACCGGTGAACTTATGGTAAAAAAGGTTGCCTCTATGCCTGAACTTATAAAAGATAATCAATGTTATAGCCTTTCAGGGGCACAGTATGGAGTGTATAGTGACAGCGCATGTACAAAACGGGTGGCTACACTGACTACAGATGAAAAAGGAAGCACAGAAACGGTTACGATTGAGGCAGGAAACTACTATGTAAAAGAGATAAAGGCTTCCCAGGGGTATTTGCTGGATGATAAGGTTTATCCGGTAGAAATAGGATATGGAGACAGCAAGAGTATTTCTGTAAAAGAGGTACCGGGATATGCCAAAACAGCACTTGTTCTTGAAAAAATTGATAAAGAAACTGGGACATCAAAATCACAGGGAGAGGCATCCCTGGAAGGAACAGAATTTACAGTTTGTTATTACGATGATTATTTTGATGAAAATGAGATACCTGACTACGATTCATACGTATCTTCGGCAAAAAGAAAAT
Organism: Lachnospiraceae bacterium; assembly: GCA_051879455.1. Lineage (GTDB taxonomy): Bacteria > Bacillota > Clostridia > Lachnospirales > Lachnospiraceae > MD308. The sequence goes on along the minus strand of JBJEMB010000022.1, from coordinate 21,408 downwards.
GGGTAATAAAAACTGTGAAAACTGAAGAAAACGGAGAAGTTACATATTGCGCAGATATGGGAAGAGAAGAGTGCAGAGTTGAAGGTGATGATTATTATAGAGAAGGAAATCAGATAGTGATACCTCTCGGAACAATAACGATTCAGGAGACAAAGGCTCCGAAAGGTTATACAATTCAAAATTCCTACATTCAAAATGCAGAAACGAAAGAAAGAAAAACGGGTCGTATAGTGACGCAAATTGTACAGAACGAAATTGGCAAAACAGCAGAATTTCAGGCGGGAAACTGTTTTAAAGCTGCTGATCAGGTAGTAAGAGGTGATCTTTCGCTTCGTAAGGTGGACGGAGAGAATGATAAAGCCATGGCAGGCGTGATGTTTAGACTTACATCAAAAACAACAGGAGAGTCTCACTGTTTTGTGACTGATGAAAATGGAGAATACAGTACATCCAGTGAGTTTATCCGGCATTCTTTGAATACGAATAGAGAAGAACAGGGAGATGGAATCTGGTTTGGAATATCGCAGGATGGATCTGATATGGAAGTAAATGATAACTTGGGAGCACTTCCGTATGACACCTATGAACTTTGTGAGATCCGGGGAGAAGAAAATGCCGGTGCAACAATGTACAAAGATACCGTGACAATCCGGAAGGATCAGGTAGTTGTAAAATTAAATAATATAGAAAATTATAAAATAACGATTCATACAACGGCAAAAGGAAAAGAAACTGGAACACATGAAATAGCCCCTGATAATTCTGTTACGGTAGTTGATACTGTGGAATGCCAGTATTTAGAAAAAAATAAGAGATATCGACTCAGTGGAATATTGATGGATCAAAAGACAGAAGAGCCGATTAAAGATGAAAAGGGAGTGACAATTACTGCTGAAAAAGATTTTACTGCAGGAAGTTCTGAAGAAAAGATGGAAGTAGAATTTACTTTTGATGCGTCAAAACTGGAAGGAAAAGACATTGTTGTATTTGAAGAACTTTATGAATTATCGGATGAAGGAGAAGAAGTACTGGTTGCAGAACATAAGGAGATCACAGATAAAGGTCAGACAATTCACGTCCGGAAACTCCAACAGAAAAAAATTCCGGAGACAGAGAACAAAAATCCAAAAAAAGGTGTCGTAAAAACAGGTGATACTTCCAGGATAGGATACCTTCTAATATTGTTTACAGCAGCTTTTGCTGCAATTGTTCTCCTGATCAGAAAAAGGCGTTCCTAATGTGCTTTTACTTCATTACTTTACTTTATTGCTATTCTTCCTTGCACCCTTATATTTACTTGTGGTAGAATAGCACATAAAGACTAAGAAGAAAAGAAGGAGGTTGTCGAAATGGGAATGACAATGACGCAGAAAATTCTGGCTGCACATGCAGGACTTGACAGCGTTGTAGCAGGTCAGTTGATTGAAGCAAAATTAGATGTGGTTATGGCAAATGATATTACCGGACCGATGGCTCTGCCGATATTGAAACAGATGTCAGATACAGTATTTGATAAGGATAAGGTTGTTTTTGTACCAGACCATTTTACACCTAATAAAGATATTAAATCTGCAGAAAACTCTAAAGCAATCCGTGAATTCGCAAAAGAACAGGGATTGTCATGGTATTTTGAACAGGGAAAATCAGGCGTAGAGCATGCAATCCTTCCTGAGGCTGGAGTAGTGGCAGCAGGAGAGTGCATTATTGGTGCTGACTCACATACATGTACTTATGGAGCACTGGGAGCATTTTCGACCGGTGTCGGAACTACAGATATCGCAACAGGTATGGCAACAGGTGAATTGTGGTTTAAAGTACCGAGTGCGATTAAATTCGTGCTTAGTGGAAAACCAGGTCCATATGTGACAGGTAAAGATATTATTATTCACATTATCGGAAAGATTGGTGTAGACGGAGCACTTTACAAATCTATGGAATTTGTAGGGGATGGTATTGCTAATCTTACAATGGATGATCGTTTTACAATGGCAAATATGGCAATTGAAGCCGGTGCAAAGAATGGTATTTTCCCAGTTGATGAACAGACAGAAGCATATCTGAAAGAGCATACAAAGAAAGAATATAAAATATTTGAAGCGGACGAAGACGCTGAATATGATGAAGTTGTTGAAATTGATCTTTCTAAAGTGCGTCCGACAGTAGCTTTTCCACATCTGCCGGGTAATGCAAAGACGATTGATGAGATTGAAGCAATGGAGCCGATCAAGATTGATCAGGTAGTGATTGGTTCCTGTACAAACGGAAGAATTTCGGACATGAGAAAAGCAGCTTCTATTCTGAAAGGTCATACAGTGCATCCGGATGTTCGTGTCATGGTCGTTCCTGCAACACAGAAGATTTACAAACAGTGTATCGCTGAAGGCCTTCTCGACATTTTTGTAGATGCCGGATGCGCAGTCAATACCCCTAGCTGTGGACCTTGTATGGGTGGACATATGGGTGTTATGGCAGCAGGAGAAAAATGTGTTTCAACGACAAATCGTAACTTTGTAGGAAGAATGGGGCATGTGGATTCTCTGATTTATCTTGCCTCACCAGAAGTAGCGGCAGCAAGTGCAATAGCAGGGTATATTGCAAATCCTGAGAAAGTAGGTGACAGATAATGAAGGCATTAGGACATGTATTTAAATATGGAGACAACGTAGATACAGATGTTATTATTCCGGCAAGATATTTGAATTCTTTTGATCCTCAGGAGCTTGCAAGTCATGCAATGGTGGACATTGATCCTGATTTTGTGAAGAAAGTTCAGTCTGGAGATTTGATTGTTGCTAACAAGAACTTTGGATGCGGTTCATCCAGAGAACATGCGCCGCTCTGTTTAAAAACTGCAGGCGTAAGCTGTGTAATTGCTGAGACATTTGCAAGAATCTTTTACAGAAATGCGATCAATATCGGACTCCCGATTATTGAATGTCCAGAAGCGGCAAAAGGGATTGAAGCCGGTGACGAAGTGGAAGTGGATTTTGACAGTGGTAAGATCTATAACCGTACAAAAGGAACAGAGTTTCAGGGACAGCCATTTCCAGAATTTATGCAGAAGCTTATTGCGGCTGGCGGTCTCGTAAAATATACGAACAGCAAAAAGTAAGAGAAAGGTGAAATTATGAGTTTACATTACAAAAGTACAAGAAATTCAGATTTAAAAGTAACTGCCTCTGAAGCAATTCTGACTGGACTTGCGCCGGATGGTGGTCTGTTTGTGCCGGAACAGATTCCGGTACTGGACATTCCTTTGAGCGAGTTAAAAAAAATGAGTTATCAGGAGACGGCATATGCTGTTATGAAGAAATTTTTGACAGATTTTACAGAGGAAGAGTTAAAAGAATGTATTCGTAAAGCATATGATAGCAAGTTTGATACAGAAGAAATCGTACCACTTGTAAAAGTAGATGATACCTATTATCTGGAACTGTTCCATGGCTCCACGATTGCATTTAAAGATATGGCGCTTTCGATTTTGCCGCATCTTTTAACAACATCTGCGAAAAAGAAACATGTGGAAAACGAGATTGTAATTCTCACGGCTACATCGGGAGATACCGGAAAGGCTGCATTGGCTGGATTTGCAGATGTAGAGGGAACCAGGATTATTGTATTTTACCCGAAGGGTGGTGTCAGCAAGGTGCAGATGCTGCAGATGGCCACACAGAAGGGAAGTAATGTAGATGTGGTTGCAATCCATGGCAACTTTGATAATGCCCAGAGCGGTGTTAAGGCAATGTTTGAAGATAAGCAGCTTGCAAAAGAACTGGGCGATAAGGGATATCAATTCTCTTCGGCAAATTCTATTAATATTGGGCGCCTTGTTCCGCAGGTCGTTTATTATGTTTATGCCTATGCAAAACTTTTGGAAAACGAAGAGATTGCAGAAGGTGAGAAAATTAATGTTGTTGTTCCGACTGGAAATTTCGGGAATATTTTGGCTGCATATTATGCAAAATGCATGGGAATACCGATTCATAAACTGATTTGTGCATCGAATGAGAACAAGGTTTTGTTTGATTTCTTTGAAACAGGTATTTACGATAAGAATAGAGAATTTGTGCTGACAACGTCTCCGTCTATGGATATTTTGATTTCCAGTAATCTGGAGAGACTGATCTATCTTATTGCAGGAGAAGATGCAGAGAAGACTAAAGAACTGATGAATGAGCTGAAAAGGGATGGAAAGTACTCTGTTACAGATGAGATGAAAGAGAAACTTTCTGATTTCTGTGCGGGATTTGCAACGGAAGAAGAGACGGCGCAGACAATCGGCGATACATACAGGAAAACAGGTTATGTAATGGATACACATACTGCAGTTGCATCACATGTGTGCAGAAAATATAAGGAGTCCACGGGAGATGACAGAAAATGTATTGTTGCATCCACAGCCAGTCCTTATAAATTTGTAAAGAGTGTTATGACAGCAATTGATGCCAAATATAAAGATGAGGATGAATTTGAGCTGCTTGAGAAATTGAAGGAAGTATCCTGTACAGAGATGCCTCAGGCGATCAAGGATATTCTGGATGCCAATATTCTTCATAAAATGGAATGTGATACCAATCAAATGGAATCAACGGTCAGACATATACTGAAAGTGTAGAACATAATAGAGGAGTGCAAAGAATGAATGAATTTAATCTGTTATTTGGAGTGATCAGTGTTGCATGTGGACTGTATTGCCTGTATGCGTATTACCTACTAAAATTTAAAAATGAAATTACAGCTTCACTTTTACTGCCGAAGGGTGCAGATACAAAAAAATGTAAGGATTATAAAGGGTATTGTGCTGAAGTGCAAAAACCGGTTTTTATGTTGGGAGTTGTAGCACTTGTCTATGGTGGTATAGATTTGTATTGCTCTTATATCGGAAAAGGAGAAATGTTGATTGCTTTTATGATCGCAGTCGTACTTGTAGTTCTTATGATCTATTCTGTATGGACTAGAAAAATTAATATGAAGTACTTTGATTTGTAATATAAAATCCCGCCCGGTTGGGCGGGATTTTTATAAATCAATGATTCTATAACTGAGGACCTGCTGGTACTAATGCTTTTCCAGCTTCGTTTCCTTCATATTTTGCGAAGTTCTTAATGAATCTTCCGGCCAGGTCTTTCGCTTTTTCATCCCACTCAGCAGCGTCTGCATAAGTATCGCGAGGATCAAGAATGCCGGAATCAACACCTGGAAGTTCTGTAGGAACCTCTAAATTGAAGTAAGGAATCTTCTTTGTAGGTGCGTTCAGGATATCACCATTCAGGATAGCATCAATGATACCACGTGTGTCTTTGATTGTGATACGTTTGCCTGTACCATTCCATCCTGTATTTACCAGATATGCTTTTGCCCCGTTAGCTTCCATTCTCTTTACAAGCTCTTCACCGTATTTTGTCGGGTGAAGTTCAAGGAATGCCTGGCCAAAGCAAGCAGAGAAAGTAGGTGTAGGTTCTGTAATACCACGTTCTGTACCGGCAAGTTTTGCTGTAAATCCAGACAGGAAATAATACTGTGTCTGTTCCGGAGTCAGAATAGATACTGGTGGAAGTACTCCAAATGCATCTGCTGACAGGAAGATGACATTTTTAGCAGCAGGTGCGGAAGAAACCGGACGAACAATATTTTCAATATGATTGATTGGATAAGAAACACGAGTGTTCTCTGTTACGCTCTTGTCAGCAAAATCAATCTTACCTTCTGCATCTAATGTTACGTTCTCAAGAAGAGCATCACGTTTGATTGCATTGTAGATATCAGGCTCTGATTCTTTATCGAGATTGATAACCTTAGCGTAGCATCCTCCTTCGAAGTTAAACACACCATTGTCATCCCATCCATGCTCGTCATCACCGATCAAAAGACGCTTAGGATCTGTTGACAGGGTTGTCTTACCTGTACCGGAAAGACCGAAGAAGATTGCTGTGTTTTCTCCATTCATGTCTGTGTTTGCAGAACAGTGCATGGAAGCAATTCCTTTAAGAGGAAGATAGTAGTTCATCATAGAGAACATACCTTTTTTCATTTCTCCGCCATACCATGTGTTAATGATAACCTGTTCGCGGCTTGTGATATTGAATACGACTGCTGTCTCTGAATTTAAGCCCAGTTCTTTATAATTTTCTACTTTTGCTTTGGATGCGTTGTAAACAACAAAATCAGGTTCAAAGTTTTCAAGCTCTTCATCTGTCGGGCAGATAAACATATTCTTTACGAAATGAGCCTGCCATGCTACTTCCATGATGAAGCGGATAGCCATACGGGTATCTTTGTTGGCTCCACAGAATGCATCTACTACAAAAAGTTTCTTATTAGAAAGCTCTTCAATAGCAATATCTTTTACAGCTTTCCATGTTTCTTCTGAAGCAGGATGGTTATCATTCTTATATTCATCGGAAGTCCACCATACAGTGTCTTTTGAATTTTCATCCATTACGATGAATTTATCTTTAGGTGAACGACCTGTATAGATACCAGTCATTACATTTACTGCACCAAGTTCGCTTTCCTGACCTTTTTCGAAACCTTCAAGTTCAGGTTTTGTCTCTTCTTCAAATAACAATTCATAAGAAGGATTATACACAATCTCTGTTGTTCCGGTGATGCCATATGCGCTTAAATCGATTTTTGCCATCTTTCTTTTAACCTCTTTTCTTCAAAATTTGATAACGGCCTGCAAATGCAGGATTTACAATGCTTTATTGTAGTAAAACATCGAATTATCTCTTTTTATATTATACATATTTAAAGCACAAAAGCAACAGAAATATTCCATTTTGAAATAAAAATGATAAAAAAATAACAATAATTGATGCGCATAGAATTAGCTCTAAAGCTAATTATGCACATATTGTAAATGGAATATAAAGTCAGATAAAGAATATAGAATAGCCTCTTTTATGGTTGTAAAAAATAAAAAAGTGGGTTATAATAATTTCAGCAAGTACCTGAAATGTTCGACAACTCTTGTGATTTTGAACCTACATTACTTTAAACGGGACTCTTATATCTCCGTAATATGTCAGGCCCTCATTGCGCAGGGGAAGGCAGAAAAGCGGATGCGGACACCCACCTGGCTACGGCTAGGAGTCAAAATACAGGAACCGGCATTTTGGGGAAAATACAAAAGATAAGAGACAGTCGCTTGCGACTGTCTTTTTGCTATAGTAATTTAAATATATCAAAGAAATAAAGAGGGAGATTCATTGAAAAAAAACAGAAGGAGAAAAAATAGAATCAATAAAATAGATCGCCATATTCGTTTTGGAATTGCAATATTGGCAATGGTGTTTGTTGTGGTTGGTCTTACAACGGCTATAAAGGGGAGAAGTGTGTATGAGGTTTATAAAGATACTGATATAATAGAACAGGAAAGCGAAGGAAAAACTACAGAAATAGGAGATGAGCCGGAAGAAGAGATAAAAACAGATTCAAAGATTCGCGTGTTAATTATGACAGATGGATTTCGTCATACCGCTCATTCTAAAGTAAAGCTTTCATCGGACAGTAAAATAACTGTTACATATGGAGAACATTCAAAAGTATATGAAAAAAGGAAAACCATTACGATAAAACCAGACAGTAAATGGTTTAAAGAAGGCAAGGTAAAAATCCAGGCAAAAAATGGAATAATAAAAATTAACAGCGTTAAAAGAGGAAATGGAATACCGGAATATAAGGGCGTTATTGAACTGATCAGCACTGCAGAAGGAATTGTGATTATTAATGAACTTCCGGTGGAAGATTATCTTTGTGGAGTGGTTCCAAGTGAGATGCCGTCATCTTATGAATTGGAGGCTTTGAAAGCTCAGGCAGTCTGTGCAAGGAGCTATGCATACAGGCAGATGGAAGACTATGCATATCCGGAGTATCAGGCACATGTCAATGACAGTACTGATTACCAGGTGTATAACAATTCCGGGCAGGCAAAATCCTCTGAAAAAGCAGTAAAGGAAACTTCCGGAGAGGTGGTCAGATATAAAGGAAAGGTAGTCTCCACCTATTACTATTCTACTTCTTGTGGATGCACGACGAATATGGAAGCCTGGGGAACAAAGCCTGGAAAAGAATATGGATATTTGAAATCGGTGAATGTGCGAGGAGAAAATGGCGATTATGAGAAGGATTTACCATGGTATCGATGGGAAGCAGTTGTCTCTGTTGAGAAAATGTCGGATCTTGTGGAATTGAATACAGGAAAAGAGATTGGAACGTTAAAAAAGATTGAAGTGACAAAAAGAGGACCCGGGAATGTTGCTCTTAAGCTTAAAGCAACTGGAGAGAAAGGAAGTGTTACAGTAGAAACTGAGAATAAAATTCGCAAAGCTCTTGGTGGAACGGGATATGAGATTGTAAAGCAGGATGGGAGTAAGGTTTCAAGCAGTACACTGCTTCCCAGTGCATTTTTTACTATTGAAAAAAAGGGGGCAGAATTTGTCATTAAGGGCGGTGGATTTGGGCATGGCATCGGTATGAGTCAGACCGGTGCTAACGAGATGGCAAAGCAGGGAAAGGATTATAAAGAAATACTGAAATTATTTTATAGTAATATTACTGTAGAATAGTTTATAAATAATTTAGAATATTCATAGAATTGTTAGCACTCATCAAAAAAGAGTGCTAATTTTCTATTGACATTTAATTTTTTGAGTATTATTATATCTTTTAGTTAAAAAGAAATTATTTGTTTCACAAACAAAGCTTATAAAAGAAAATAGGAGTGATAAAAATGGAGAAAAAGGGAAGTTTATCAATTAGCAGTGAAAACATATTTCCGATTATTAAAAAATGGGTGTATTCTGATCATGACATTTTTGTGAGAGAGATGGTGTCAAATGGGTGTGATGCCATTACAAAGCTGAAAAAATTAGATGTCATGGGAGAATACCAGCTGCCAGATGATTATAAGGCTAAAATTGAAGTTGTTGTAAATCCGGAAGAAAAAACTTTAAAATTCATTGATAATGGTCTTGGTATGACTGCAGATGAAGTAGAAGAGTATATTACACAGATTGCATTTTCCGGAGCAACTCAGTTCCTTGAGAAATATAAAGATAAGACGACAGAAGATGATATGATCGGTCATTTCGGTCTTGGTTTCTATTCAGCATTTATGGTTGCTGATGAGGTTCATATTGATACTCTTTCTTATAAGGACGGAGCAACTGCTGTACATTGGGTAAGTAATGGCGGTACTGAATATGAGATGGAGGACGGAGATAAACAGACAGTGGGATCTGAGATCACCTTATATCTCAATGATGACAGCCTTGAATTTGCTAATGAATACCGTGTCAGAGAAGTTATCGAAAAATACTGCTCTTTTATGCCGGTAGAAATATTCTTGTCCAAAGCAAATGCAGAGAAAGAATATGAGACTATCGATGAGGCTGATCTGAAAGATACAGATATTGTGGTAGAGCATATTCATGAAGAAGCCAAGATGGAAGAAAAAGAAAATGAAAACGGTGAAAAGGAGATGGTAGAAGTATCTCCTGCAAAAGAGAAAGTTAAGATTGAAAAACGTCCGGTTTCATTGAGTGATATTCATCCGCTTTGGACAAAGCATCCGAACGAGTGCTCTGATGAAGATTATAAAGAATTTTACCGCAAAGTATTTTTGGATTATAAAGAGCCATTATTCTGGATTCACCTGAATATGGATTATCCATTTAATTTAAAAGGAATTCTGTATTTCCCGAGAATCAATACAGAGTACGATTCTATTGAAGGAACGATTAAGTTATATAATAACCAGGTATTTATTGCAGATAATATTAAAGAAGTAATCCCAGAATTTCTGATGGTATTAAAAGGCGTTATTGACTGTCCGGATCTTCCGCTTAACGTGTCAAGAAGTGCATTGCAGAATGATGGATTTGTCAACAAAATTGCAGATTATATTTCCAAAAAGGTTGCAGATAAACTTTCAGGAATGTGCAAGACTAAGAGAGAAGATTACGAGAAGTATTGGGACAGTATCAGTCCATTTATCAAATTTGGCTGTCTGAAAGATGAAAAATTCTGTGATAAGATGAAAGATGCAGTGCTTTTCAAGAATATTGACGGAAAATATCTCACACTGAAAGACTGCGTAGAAGAAAATGGTGGAACACTGGAAAAGGCAGAAGAGCAGACGGAGGAAAGTAAAGAAGGAGAAGGTACTTCCGAGGATAAAAAAGAGCCAGAGAAGACGACAATTTTCTATGTAACGGATGAAATTCAGCAGAGCCAGTATATCAATATGTTCCGCAGTCAGGGACTGGATGCAGTTATTCTGAGCCATAATATTGATTCACCATTTATCACACAGCTTGAGCAGCGCAATGAAACTATTCAGTTCCAGAGAATTGATGCAGATGTGACAGATACAATTAAAGAAGAAGTGGCAGACGATGACAAAGAATCTTTTAAAGAGACATCTGACAGTCTGGTAGAGATTTTCCGTAAAGAACTTGGCAATGAAAATCTTGATGTAAAGATTGAAAAGCTGAAAGATGATAAAGTAGCATCTATGATTACATTATCTGAGCAGAATCGCCGTATGCAGGAAATGATGAAGATGTATGGTATGGGTGCAATGGGAATGGATATGGGAAGTGAAGGAACTTTGATCTTGAATGCGAACCATCCTCTGGTACAGTATGTGGTTGCAAATAAAGAAAACGAAAATGTTTCCATTATCTGTAAGCAGCTTTATGATCTTGCAATGTTAGCGCATAAGCCATTGAATCCAGATGAAATGACAGCATTTGTTCAGAGAAGTAATGAAATTATGATGATGCTGACAAAATAATCGGTAATATTTACCTGAAAAGCCCAAAATACAGTAGTCAGGACTGTGTTTCGGGCTTTTTTCATAGACAAACTTATAGAAATCGGGTAAAATATAGGACAAATATAGAGGTGAGTCATGAAAAAGCTTAGGGATATTTTGGAAAAAGCATCACAAATGCCGGGGAAAATTACAGAAGATCATGTGGGTGCGTATGCAGCGCAGTCCGCTTATTTTTTTATGCTCTGTATGATTCCGATTATCCTTTTGTTTTTGACGATGGTGCAATTTACTCCAATCACAAAAGCGGATGTTATGACGGCGGTCATTCAGGTTTTCCCATCATCCGTCGATTCGATGATCACATCAATTGTCAATCAGGTATATAATCAGTCTACAGGTATCATTCCTGTTACACTGATTGTTACGCTTTGGTCAGCAGGAAAAGGTGTACTGGCTATGACCACAGGACTTAATTGTATTTTTGACTGCAGGGAGACGCGTAACTATGTCCTTTTGAGAATTCGTGCGACTCTTTATACGATTATGTTTATTGTTGTTATTCTTTTGCTGTTAGTACTCTCTGTATTTGGTAATTCGTTGAATCTTTTTGTTCTGGAACATGTTCCTTTTATGTCTGGGATAGCGGACTGGTTGATTGAGGCGAGAACTATTATTTCGCCAGCAGTATTAGTAGTGTTTTGTCTCTTGATCTACACTTTTTTGCCAAATAGAAAGGCTAAAATGCTCAGGCAGCTTCCAGGTGCAGCGTTTGCAGCACTTGGATGGATGATTGTATCCTGGATTTTCTCTGTATATCTGGATATATTTAAAGGGTTTTCCAGTATGTACGGAAGTCTTACAACGATTGTACTGATTATGCTCTGGATGTATTTTTGTATGTACAGCATTTTGCTTGGAGGGGAAGTTAATGTACTTTTGTATCAATATAATGTTTTTAAACAGGACAGCCAAAAAGGAGAGGGAAAATAATGCATATTGAGATTCCTGATTACAAGATATTGGATTTGGAGTATCTTGTTCTTGATTTTAATGGAACGATTGCTATAGATGGTGAAATATCAGATGCGGTGAAAAAGCGTCTGTTTCTTTTGTCAGAAGAATTTAAGATTTATGTTCTTACAGCTGATACCCACGGAAATGCGAAGGAAAAATGCGAGGGACTGCCTGTTACGATTAAGACCTTCCCTCAGAATGGAGCGTTGGAAGAAAAAAAGGCTGTTGTGCAGCAATTAGGTATGGAAAAGTGTGCATCTGTCGGGAACGGACGTAATGATATACTGATGTGTCGGGTGAGTGGACTTTCAATTGGAGTTTTGGAAAAAGAGGGAATGTGCGGAAGGCTTTTTGCGGATGCGGATATATGTGTGAAAAGCATTGAAGACGCATTAGATTTGCTTTTGTATCCTAAGAGGTTGATAGCTACGCTTCGGGGATAATAAAATAATATGTGTAAAATATACAAAAAAGTGATGCGAATAAGAAGAAAAACGAGAAGAAATTTATAAAAATGCACAAATAAGTTGACAATTATGCATAGGATAAGTAAAATGGCATTGTGATAAGAGCAAGGGCGTTCCAGTAAGATGGAATGCCCTTTTTTGACACAGAGGAGTGTTTGTTCAGATGAGCAGACACTTTTTTTGATTATAGGAACTATTTGGTTCATATGCAAGTGTCAAAAAATTAATAACAACAGGAGGAGGGTAATGTTATGACATTAGAAGGTGTTTTAAGCGATGTGTGGGGCGTGTGGTTCCTCACGGGAGCGGTTCTGGTATTTTTTATGCAATGTGGATTTGCAATGGTAGAGAGTGGATTTACAAGAGCAAAGAATGCCGGAAACATCATTATGAAAAATCTTATGGATTTTTGTATTGGTGGTGTAGTATTCATTCTTTTGGGATTTAGTCTCATGATGAGTGAAAACTACGTTGGCGGGGTGATTGGAATCCCAAACTTAAGTGTGTTTACTGATTATGCGAATTTTCCATGGTCCAGTTTTGTATTTAACCTTGTATTTTGTGCTACAGCAGCCACAATTGTTTCAGGAGCTATGGCAGAGCGGACCAAATTTTCATCTTATTGTATCTATTCTGCAGTAATATCTGCAGTTGTCTATCCAATCGAAGCCGGATGGATCTGGAATCCGGAAGGGTGGCTTTGTAAATTAGGATTTATTGATTTTGCAGGATCTTGTGCGATTCATATGGTTGGTGGTATTTCAGCACTGATTGGTGCAATTATTCTTGGACCGCGTATCGGTAAATATAAAATTGATAAGAAGACAGGAAAGAAAGTGGCAAAAGCAATTCCGGGACACTCTTTGACATTAGGTGCGCTGGGTGTGTTTATACTCTGGTTTGGATGGTATGGTTTTAACGGCGCAGCTTGTACCACTCTTGCAGATGGAGTTGGATCACTTGCATCTGTATTTTTGACAACAACGATGGCTCCTGCAGTAGCAACTGTAGTTACAATGATTGTTACATGGGTAAAAGATGGAAAACCAGATGTATCTATGTCTCTGAATGCATCCCTTGCAGGCCTCGTAGCGATCACTGCACCTTGTGCATGTGTAGATGCGCTGGGTTCTATCATTATTGGAGCGGTTGCCGGAGTTTTAGTAGTTGCTGCTGTAGAGATTCTTGACAAAAAATGTCACGTAGATGATCCGGTTGGAGCAGTTGCAGTACATGCAGTAAACGGTATCTGGGGAACAATCGCAGCAGGTCTGTTTGCAGTAGATGGCGGTCTGTTCTATGGGGGAGGATTTAGACAGCTTGGAATTCAGCTTTTAGGATTTGCTGCTGTTGCAACATGGACAGTTGTTACAATGCTTATTGCATTTACAATTATTAAGAAGACAAATGGTCTTAGGGTTTCAGAAGAGGAAGAAATCAAAGGTCTTGATTCAACAGAGCATAATCTTCCATCTGCTTATGCTGATTTTATGCCAGCAGCGGCCTTTGTTCCTGCAGGAATGGCAGCAAGTGTTGCAGTGTCTGCACCGGTAGAAAAGGCAGTTCCGGTTGAGACGTATACAACAGATAAAGACTCCAAATTAACAAAAGTAGTGATTGTATTTAATCCTGCAAGATTTGAAGAGCTGAAAGAGGCGATGAACACAATCGGAATCACGGGAATGACTGTAACAAATGTTATGGGCTGCGGAATCCAGAATGGTCATGTGAGAAAATATCGTGGTGTCGAAATCGAAGAGATGAATCTGAATCCGAAAATGAAACTGGAAGTAGTTGTAGCAGCAGTTCCGGTAGATACTGTTGTTGATACGGCACGTAAGGTGCTTTACACAGGAAATATCGGTGATGGTAAGATCTTTATCTACGATGTGGAGAATGTGGTGAAAGTCCGTACCGGTGAGACTGGATTCGATGCATTGCAGGGTGATTAAGATTTTTATACATAAAATATTTCTGGCTTGACAACAGGGTTTCTTATGTTACAATAGATAAGTACAAATAGATAAAAGCAATGACCGTGTTAAGTAGAGAACCATTTTCCGGCAGAGAGAGGGAATCCCCGGCTGAAAGTTTCCTTCGGTTCAGATGGTAATTGAATTTCCCACGTGAGCTGTATCTTTGAAACTCTGTATTTTTAGAAAATGATTTTCATATAGATGAGTAGAAGATACCGTATATGCACGTTACGCAGTAATGAGTGCCTGTATGTCAGATGGTTTTTATACATATACAGGAATCAGGGTGGTACCACGGGTTAATACCTCGTCCCTCATGTCAGGGACGGGGATTTTTTAGTCTATAGGAAAACTTCGTTTCGATGGGATAAAACCTTTAAGGAGAGTGCGAAGGATTCATCCGTAAATAACAGGAAAGGAAGAAAAATAATGAAAGACAAATTGCAGAACATCAAAGAAGAGGCGCTCAGAGCAATCGAAGCTGCTGATGTGCCGGAAAAACTGAATGATGTGCGTGTGAGATTTCTTGGCAAAAAGGGAGAGCTTACCGCAGTGTTAAAAGGAATGAAAGATGTGGCACCGGAGGACAGACCAAAGGTTGGACAGCTTGTGAATGAGACAAGAGCAGTGATTGAGTCAGTTCTTGAAGAAAGCAAACAGAAAATGGAAAGAGCAATCCGTGAGGAGAAGCTGAAACGAGAAGTAATTGATGTCACTCTTCCGGCTAAGAAAAATATGGTTGGGCATCGCCATCCAAATACTATAGCATTGGAAGAAGTAGAAAGAATCTTTGTAGGTATGGGGTATGAAGTTGTAGAAGGACCGGAAGTAGAATATGATCTCTATAATTTCGAAAAGCTTAATATTCCTGCTGACCATCCGGCGAAAGACGAACAGGATACCTTCTATATTAATAAGGATATTGTTCTTCGTACACAGACATCGCCGGTACAGGCGCGTATTATGGAACAGGGTAAGCTCCCAATCCGTATGATCGCACCGGGAAGAGTATTCCGCTCAGACGAAGTGGATGCGACACATTCCCCATCCTTCCATCAGATTGAAGGACTTGTTATTGATAAAAATATTTCATTTGCAGATCTTAAAGGTACTCTGGAAGTATTTGCAAAAGAGTTATTCGGACCGGATACAAAGACAAAATTCCGTCCACATCACTTCCCATTCACAGAACCAAGTGCAGAGGTAGATGTATCCTGTTTCAAATGTGGCGGAAAAGGATGTCGTTTCTGTAAAGGCTCAGGATGGATAGAGATTCTTGGCTGCGGTATGGTACATCCACACGTTCTTGAGATGTGCGGCATAGATCCAAACGAATATACAGGATTTGCATTTGGTGTAGGTCTTGAACGTATCGCATTATTAAAATACGAAATTGACGATATGAGACTGTTATACGAAAACGATATCAGGTTCCTAAAACAGTTTTAGCGTTGGCAATGAGTAGTGCACAGAAAGACAGTTAAAAACTGCTTGTGCTTGCACAGATGCAGTTTTATAACTGGATTACTGTATAGGGCGAAGCCCGTAAAGCGAGATGAAACAGAGTGAAATCGAGCTTAGCACTGCGACAGAATTATAAGTAGAATAATTTAGAAAAGGGAGATTAACATGAATACATCATTATCATGGATAAAAGCATATGTTCCGGATCTGGATGTGACTGCACAGGAGTACACAGATGCAATGACACTTTCCGGAACAAAGGTAGAAGGATATGAAAAGTTAGATGCTGACCTTGACAAGATTGTTGTTGGCCAGATTGATAAAATTGAGAAACATCCAGATGCAGATAAGCTGATCATCTGCCAGGTGAATGTTGGAAATGAGACAGTGCAGATTGTCACAGGTGCACCAAATGTAAAAGAAGGAGATAAAGTTCCGGTTGTATTAGATGGCGGACGTGTGGCAGGCGGTCATGAGCCGGGAAGCCGTGTAGAAGGCGGAGTGAAAATTAAAAAAGGAAAACTTCGTGGAGTTGAGAGCTTTGGTATGATGTGCTCTATTGAAGAACTCGGATCCAACAGAGATATGTATCCGGAAGCTCCGGAATACGGAATTTATATTTTTAAAGATGATGTAGAAGTTGGTTCAAGTGCAATCAAAGCTTTAGGACTGAATGATGTAGTTTTCGAATATGAAATTACATCTAACAGAGTAGACTGTTTCAGCGTTATCGGTATTGCCAGAGAAGCAGCAGCTACTTTCAGAAAAGAGTTTATTCCTCCGGTTGTGACAGAGACAGGAAATGATGAGGATGTCAATGATTACATTAAAGTAACAGTAAAAGATACAGACCTTTGCCCGAGATATTGCGCAAGAGTTGTTAAAAACATTAAGATTGGACCATCTCCAAAATGGATGCAGAGAAGGCTTGCTTCTGTTGGAATTCGCCCGATCAACAATCTTGTTGATATCACAAACTATGTCATGGAAGAGTTTGGACAGCCAATGCATGCTTATGACCTTGATACCATTGCCGGTCGCGAGATTATTGTACGCAGAGCTGAGAAAGATGAGAAATTTGTGACACTGGATGGCCAGGAACGTCAGATGGATGATTCCGTTTTGATGATCTGTGACGGAGAAAAATCAGTTGGTATTGCCGGAATCATGGGCGGAGAGAATTCCATGATCACAGATGATGTGCATACGATGCTTTTTGAAGCAGCTTGCTTTGATGGAACGAATATTCGTAAATCCAGCAAAAAAGTTGGTCTTCGTACTGATGCATCCGGAAAATTTGAAAAAGGACTTGATCCGAATAATGCTGAGGCAGCAATCAATCGTGCATGCCAGCTTGTGGAAGAGATGGGAGCCGGTGAAGTTGTCGGTGGTATGGTAGATGTATACGGAAAGAAGAAAGAGCCTGTAAGAGTTCCATTTGATGCAGATGCAATTAATGCACTTCTTGGCACAGACATTTCCAAAGAAGATATGCTCTCTTATTTCAAAATGATTGATCTTGAATTTGATGAGGAAACAAGTGAAGTGATTGCACCGACATTCCGTCAGGATTTGTTCCGTCTGGCAGATTTGGCGGAGGAAGTTGCAAGATTTTACGGATATGATAATATCCCGACTACCCTTCCGAAGGGAGAAGCAACTACAGGTAAATTATCTTTTAAACTCAGGATTGAAGAAATTGCCCGCGATATCGCAGAGTTCTGCGGATTCAGCCAGGGAATGACTTATTCTTTCGAGAGTCCGAAGGTATTTGACAAGCTTCTCATTCCACAGGATTCTCCGTTTAGAAATGTTGTTGAGATTATGAATCCGCTTGGAGAAGATTACAGTATTATGCGTACGACTTCATTGAATGGAATGCTGACTTCTCTGGCAACAAACTATAATAGAAGAAATAAAGATGTAAAACTTTATGAGTTAGGAAATATTTATATTCCGAAGGCACTTCCGCTTACTGAACTTCCGGAAGAAAGAATGCAGTTTACACTTGGAATGTACGGAGATGGAGATTTCTTCAGTATGAAGGGTGTGGTAGAAGAATTCTTTGATAAGGTAGGACTTAGTGGAAAAGAAACTTATGATCCGAATGCAGGAAAGCCGTTCCTTCATCCAGGACGTCAGGCAAATATTATTTATGATGGAAAAGTTGTAGGATATCTTGGAGAGATTCATCCGGATGTAGCAGACACATATGGTATTGGAACAAGAGCATATGTGGCAGTTATTGATATGCCGGAAATCGTAGAACGCGCAACATTTGACAGAAAATACACAGGAATTGCAAAATTTCCTGCTGTCAATCGTGACATCAGTATGGTAATGCCAAAAGAAATTCTTGTCGGTCAGGTAGAAGAAGTCATTGAAAAGAAAGGTGGAGCTTATTTAGAGAGTTATTCATTGTTTGATATTTATGAGGGATCTCAGATTAAAGAAGGCTTCAAATCAGTGGCATATTCTATTGTCTTCAGAGCGAAAGATAAAACTTTGTCCGAGGCAGAAATTACGGAAGCTATGGATCGAATTGTAAAAGCACTGGAAGGCATGGGAATTGAGCTTCGTAAATAAGAAAAGAGGATTAACATATGAATAAAAAACAGATCATCGGTCTGGTGGTAGCAGCAGCACTGTTTATTGTGATAGGGATAAGCAGTGTGCTGACAAATACCATAGCTCAGAAAACACTGGATAAAAGTGTAAAAGAAATACTGACGCTTACAGATGGAACGGAGTTTGATGCTCCGAAGAAAGATTATATTGCGATTGTCGAAGTGTCCGGTACTATTCAGGAGCAGACGCAGACAGATCTTTTTGAGACAGCCGAAGGGTATCAGCATAATACAACTCTGGATTACATTGATAAATTGATGGATGACTCTAATAATATAGGAATCCTGCTTTATGTGGACTCCCCAGGTGGAACAGTTTATGAGTCCGAGGAATTGTATCTGAAACTCATGGAATACAAAGAAGAAACAGGTCGCCCAATCTGGGATTATATGGCGCACTATGCAGCATCCGGCGGTTATATGATATCAATGACAGCGGATAAGATTTATGCAAATCCGAATACAACAACCGGTTCTATTGGTGTAATCATGTCCGGATATGATATGACGGGGCTGTATGAAAAGCTGGGAATACGTTATGTGAGTATAACCAGTGGAAAAAATAAAGACAGTAGTCAGATGACAGATGAGCAGATTGCAATTTATCAGTCTCAGGTAGATGAATGTTATGAAAGTTTTGTGGAAAAAGTGGCAGAAGGAAGAAATATGTCAAAGAAGGCTGTAAAGAAGCTGGCTGATGGGCGTACTTATTCTGCAAAACAAGCGAAAGAAAATGGGCTCATTGATGAAATCAGTTTGTATGAGGATATGAAAGCTGATATGAGTGCGGAGCTTGGAACAGATGAGTTCTACAAACCTAAATCACAGACGAATGTATTGGCAGAATTGTTTTCAAAAGCTTCCGAGCTGGTTCCGAAATCAGAAGCACAGATACTGACAGAGACCGCAGCCGAAAAAGAAAGCGGGGTGCTGATGTACTATGCAGAACAATTACAATAATAAAGAAGAAGTTACATATGCAGGATTCTGGGTACGGCTTGCAGCTTATCTGATTGACAGCGTGATTGTCTTTGTGGGGCTTTTGATTGTGAGACTGATCCTTTTAGGAATAATGAGTGCAGCAAAAGATACTGCCCTCGGAGGTAATCTATTGTTTCAGTATAATCTGAAAGATATTGTACTTTATGTTATGGAAGCGCTGTATTTCATTTTGTTTACCTATTATACAGGGACAACGATTGGAAAACGACTTATGAACCTGAAGGTTGTCCGTGCAGATGGAGAGGAAAAACTAAGTTTACTGAATGTTATATATCGGGAAACTGTGGGAAGATTTTTATGTAGTGTGATTTGCGGGATTGGTTATATTCTGGCCGGAATTGATGGCGAAAAGAGAGGGCTTCATGATATTTTAGCGGATACCCGTGTAATCTATGCCAAAAGGGTGAAAATATATAAGAAGGTAGAACAAATAAATCTTCAGCCACAAAGTTCTCAGAGTGTATATGAGGATGGACACAACAAGGTTATGCCATGGGATGCACTTTATGAAACTATAAACACAACAGAAAGTAATAATGAAGAAAAAGTTCCTGAGCATCAGGAAGAAGTAGAAAGGGATTCATAATCTATGAAACGTCAGGATTTTTATTATGAATTGCCGGAAGAATTGATTGCACAGGATCCGTTAGAGGATCGTTCCAGCTCCAGGCTCCTTGTCCTTGACAAGGAGTCCGGGGCTGTTTCCCATCATGTGTTTAAAGAGATTACACAGTATCTGAAAAAAGGGGACTGTCTTGTGATCAACGACACAAAAGTGATTCCGGCGAGATTGATTGGTTCTAAAGTTGGAACTGATGCAAAAATAGAAGTACTGTTATTAAAAAGAAAAGAGAATAATATTTGGGAGACCCTTGTAAAGCCTGGAAAGAAGGCAAAAGTAGGTGCAAAGATCAGTTTTGGGGAAGGGCTCCTGGTTGGCGAGGTTGTAGATATTGTAGAGGAAGGGAATCGTCTGATTCAGTTTTCTTTTGAGGGGATTTTCGAAGAGATATTAGATCAGCTCGGACAGATGCCCCTTCCGCCATATATTACTCATCAGCTTCAGGATAAAAACCGCTATCAGACTGTATATGCAAAGCATACAGGCTCTGCAGCTGCTCCTACAGCAGGACTTCATTTTACACCGGAGCTATTGAAAGAGATCGAGGAAAAGGGAATCGATATTGCCAGAGTCACACTACATGTCGGACTTGGAACTTTCCGACCGGTGAAAGTGGATGAAATTACAGATCACCATATGCATTCGGAATTTTTCCAGATTGACGAGGATGCGGCGGCTAAGATCAATAAGGCGAAAGAATCCGGTGGCCGTGTCATCTGTGTCGGGACCACAAGCTGTCGCACTATCGAATCGGCAGCAGACGAGAATGGACACCTGGAAGCAAAGAGTGGATGGACAGAGATATTTATTTATCCTGGATATAAATTTAAGGTACTGGATTGCCTTATCACTAATTTCCATTTGCCAGAGTCAACACTTATTATGCTTGTCTCTGCGCTGGCAGGAAGAGAACATGTGCTGGCAGCATATGAAGAGGCAGTAAAAGAGAAATACAGATTTTTCTCCTTCGGGGATGCTATGTTTATAGAATGATGCCTAAATCGTACATTTGGTGGCTGTCGGGAAATAAACAGTCTTGAATAGGGAGAGGTGTGACTCGTTCGAGTCGCACCTCTCCCTATTTAGAACTGTCATTAACCGATAGCCCCTTCATACTCAAAGAACTGGGTAGCTGTCATACATTTTGGATGTTCCATGTCGAGACTTAAAAAATCTTTATCTCCGGTCAGGATCACATCTACATCGGATACGATGGCGGCATTCAGTATTGGCTGGTCTTTTGCATCACGTATCAGCTTTTCCGCATGGTCAACTGCAGGGATCAGCTCATAAGACATCTCTGCAAGCAGTACTTCCGCATCCGGTAGATATTTGGGTGCCTTACGTTTCAGAATGTCCCGCAGCTCAGCAATATTGCGGTCACAGAGAACCATTTCATGGTTCTGGGCAATATAGAGCAGAGCCTTTGCGGGCTTTGACCGGGGAAAGAGCA
>JBJEMB010000021.1:0-4833 GCA_051879455.1 Lachnospiraceae bacterium | reverse complement strand
GAGAAGAAGTCTTAGACTTCTTCTCCTCTTTTATATCTCTCAACAATTTCTACAATACGTTCACTTGGATCAAGGATACTGCTGATAGAACCGTCGTGGTTCAGAGTATCAATCATAAGTGCGATATACTTGCTCATATCACAGTTAATATAGTAAGGACGTTCGAGAAGTTCCGGTGTCTGATAGATCAGGTTCGTTGTAAGAATTCCGTCAATCAGGCCTTCTTCGTACGCTTTGTCAAATTTTTCAAGTCCGTTTGTGAACAGTCCGAAGGTTGCTGCGGCAAAAATGCGTTTTACATTGCGCTGTTTTAGCTGTTTTGCAACATCAAGGATACTATCACCGGAGGAAATCATATCATCCAGAATGATAACGTCTTTTCCCTCTACAGAAGAACCAAGGAATTCATGAGCAACGATTGGGTTACGTCCGTTTACAATCTTTGTGTAGTCCCTTCTCTTATAGAACATACCCATATCAAGGTTCAGTACGTTTGCAAGATACACTGCACGTTCTGTTGCACCTTCATCCGGACTGATTGCCATCATATGATCACTGTCGATAATGAGGTCTTTGTGTTTGTGGAGCAGACCTTTGACAAACTGATAAGTCGGGCGTACAGTTTCGAATCCACTTAAAGGAATGGCATTCTGTACACGAGGATCGTGGGCATCAAAAGTAATGATGTTATCAACACCCATTCGCACAAGTTCCTGAAGTGCAAGTGCGCAGTCCAGAGATTCTCTTCCACTTCTTTTGTGCTGGCGGCTCTCATATAAAAATGGCATAATAACATTGATTCTGCGAGCCTTACCACCAACTGCAGCAATCACTCTCTTAAGATTCTGATAATGATCGTCCGGTGACATATGATTTATTTGTCCGCTTAAAGAATAGGTGAGACTGTAGTTACAGACATCTACCATAAGGTAAAGATCTTTTCCGCGTACAGATTCTCCGATAATTCCTTTTGCTTCTCCGGAACCAAAACGCGGAACTTTTGCGTCAATCAAGTAAGTGTCTTTTTCGTATCCGTTGAACACTACATCGTCCTTGAATTCGTGGCCATCTTCATGACGCCACTTTACGATATAATCATTCACATGGTTTCCCATTTCTTTGCAGCCATCCAGAGCAATGATCCCCAGAGCTCCTACAGGTATGTTTTCCAGAACACGTTCATTACGGCGCAACATTGTTTGTACCTCCCAGGTTTAATAATTTTTTTTGGATTCGAATATCGTCTCCGGTCAGGCGAAGCATCGTATAATTGCTGCTGATCCGTGAGAAGATTCGCTCCGAATAAACATTGTTAATATCATCAAGTGCTAGATTTGTAGAAATCACAGTAGATTTCTTTCGCAGAATTCTCTCATTCAGACACACAAAAAACTGTGAAGATGTAAATGCATTTGTGAGTTCTGTTCCAAGATCATCAATGATCAGAAGATCACAGTTGTAAATATGATCAAAAGCGTCGTTGTCAACTTCATCCCGTTTTCCAAAAGTATTTTTTGCAAAGTAATCAAAAAGCTGAGAAGCTGAAAAATAGATGACAGAACAGGACTGGTCCATCAGTTCTTTTGCGATACAGTGAGTAAGAAAGGTCTTTCCTACACCGGTATCGCCATACAATAGTATGTTACGGAAGTCATCAAAAAATGTATCTACAAATTCATGACATGTTTTAAGTGCGGTCTGTACAGCTTCCAGAGATGAACGCCCCGTCAGGGGATCTACATGGTTGCTGGAGTAGAAATCCAGTCGGAATGTAGAGAAATTCTCATGTTGAAGGATTTCTTTGAGGTTAGACTGCGTATATAATAAATCCACGATTGCTTTTTGAAAGCAGTGGCATTTATTCGTGCCAATATAGCCCGTATCTTTACAATCCGGACAGGTGTATTGGAGTTCAAGATAGTTTTCAGGCAGACCTTTTGATGCAAGGAGAGCCTTTTTTTGGGTAAATAAAAGGGACAACTTATCTTTTAATTGTCCCAGGGCGGAGTCATCGCCATCCAGTAGATTTCTTGCTTGTGAAATGCTTAACGAAGAAATCTTATCATCCAATTCTTTCAGTTCTGGGATAAGGCGGCAGGCAGCATCATAACGTTCGCGAAGCTGGTGCTCATTATCCAGTTGTCTGAGTTCATACATACGCATCAATTGATCGTATTGAGAGTTAGATAGTGCCATGAAAAGCGGTCTCCTTTGTATGATTATATGTTTTGATATTATTGCTGTAAGAGTCTGCGTTCCAAATCGTCCATGTCATAGGAACGGCTGTCGAAATTGTTAAATTTATTATTTGCTTTTGTATTGCTCTTGTTTCCGGAAGGCGTGCGGGAAGACGCAATTACTTTGCGCTTCTTTTCCTTTTCTTCTTTTTCTTTTATATAGTCGGCGTCAAGAGCAGCAATATCTTTTGTGCTGTGTACGCCTTTTTCAAGCCAGCGCTTTAAGATTGATTCAGTATAATTAAAGTCCGGTTTGTGGATCGTATTCATTGTGCGGCTGCATGCCTCGAGAATAATATCGAGAGAAAAGCAGTATTCATCGTTCCAACGACGGATAAAAGCAATTTCGGATGCGGCCGGAGCTCGTCCTTTGATGCCAAAAGCGTTTAAAACGGAGTAACAATTCTTGTTGTAGAGAATCGTATTGCTCTTTGCCTGTTCTACAGTGGTAATGTTCTGTTCGTGCCAGGATAGTGCCACTTTTTTTATGTAATGAATACTTTTGTGATTATTCTCTACGCAGTACTCAATCAGGTATTCAATTAAATCTGCAGACATCCCCAGTGTCTCATAGAAATAAGTAATCGTATCAATCTCTGTGACAGAGAGCACTTTGCCAAGATACTGTTCCGCAACAAATAAAAGCTCTTTAAACTCTTTGCGGGAGCGAAATTGCTCAATGCTTGGCACAGGGGCAGACTGATTTACAATCTCAGGACTAGGGGCGTGTTTTGTCTCATAGTCCAAAAGTCCCTGCTTTTTCCAGTAATTCAATGCGCGAATAACGTCTTTTTCTGTATAATCGAGCATGTCCGCAATCTGTGAAATCGTAGGTATGCCATCAGGATTGTTCAAATGACGCAGTAAAACAAGGTAAACCTTCACATATTCACCATTGGCATTTACCATATATTTATCAATAAATTCGTTCTCTAATACAGTTGTGTTTGTCTGTATATGGTTTGTAAGGGTTAGTTTTGTCATAGTTTGTGTCAGTTCCTTCCTGTTGCAAATGTACGAAATCAGCAATAACAGACAGAGTCTTATCTGAGTTGCAGACCTATTATAGCATCAGTTGGGCTGACAAAAAAAGAAATTTTTGCGTCAAAAACGAGGTTTTTTGTGGATAAAATTCTGTGGAAAATGTGGATAACTCTTATTTAAGGAGATCTTCTCCAATGTTTACAACATCTCCGGCACCCATAGTTATCAACAAGTCCCCTTTTTGACACTTCTTCAGACAAAAATCCTCTATCTCTTTAAAAGAAGAGAAGTAGTAGGAATCAACGCCTCTTTCAGACAATGCCTTTGCAATGTCCTCAGAAGAAACACCTAATGTATCTGTTTCACGGGCAGCATAAATATCTGCAAGGATAACGTGATCTGTATGTGAGAGTGCTTCCACAAATTCCGGGAACAAAGCTTTTGTTCTCGTATAAGTGTGTGGCTGGAAGATACACCAGATCTCTCTGTGAGGATAATGTCTTGCAGCAGTAAGTGATGCGGCAATCTCTGTTGGATGATGTGCATAATCATCAATAATCGTAAAACCATTTACCTCACCTTTGTATTCAAAACGGCGATTCGTACCCTGAAATTCTTTTAACCCCTTTGCGGCAGTTCCCACAGGAATATTCAGAATATCAGCAACAGCCAGGGCGGACAATGCATTGGATACATTGTGATCGCCGTTGACAGACAGACAGATCCGGTCTACAAAAATTCCATCTTTTACGAAATCAAAGGATGCATTGCCATATTTATCATGAGCAATATTCGTTGCGCTGTAATCCATGGAGCTGTCATTTCCATAAGTTACGACCTTGCATTTCAGACCATCTGTTAATTCACTTAAGTTTTCGATATCACCATTGATCACAAGTGTTCCGTCTTCTGGCAAAAGCTCCGCGAATCTGCGGAAAGAATGGCGGATATCATCAAGATCTTTGAAAAAGTCCAGATGATCTTCGTCAATATTTAATATGACACTGATCTTCGGGAAAAATTCAAGAAAACTATTTGTGTATTCGCATGCTTCTGTAACAAAAATTTCTGAATTTCCCACGCGGATATTTCCGCCGATTGCTTTTAAAATACCACCGACAGAAATAGTCGGATCCATTTCTCCGGCTAAAAGAATATGGGAGAGCATGGAAGTTGTTGTAGTCTTTCCGTGGGTTCCTGAAATTGCGATTGGGACATCATAGTTTGTCATTAACTGGCCGAGAAGCTGCGCGCGGGTCAACATTGGAAGCCCTTTTTGCACAGCGGCTTTATATTCTTCATTGTCTTCATGAATGGCTGCCGTATAAACAACAACATCTATTCCATCTATAATATTAGAAGCTTTCTGACCGTAAAAGATACGGGCACCTTGCTTTTCAAGTTTTTCTGTAAGAGGAGAACGTTTGTTATCTGAGCCGGAAACGGTAAACTGTTCTTCCAGAAGAACTTCAGCCAGTCCGCTCATACTGATTCCTCCGATTCCTATAAAATGTACATGTACCGGTTTGTCAAAATTTATTTTATACATAAGCACCTTCCTGTTCCATGTGAAATTTTATTACCATATGATGCTGACGAATTGCTGCGCACG
>JBJEMB010000020.1:0-4880 GCA_051879455.1 Lachnospiraceae bacterium | reverse complement strand
ATTACATATTTTCCGACACAATTTCATATGATGTAAAAAACATTCTGAAGGTGAATACCTTGAAAGAATATATTGAAGAGCGGGCGGTTGCCATCGCCAATTACATCATAGACCATAATGCGACGGTTAGGCAGACAGCGAAGAAATTTGGGATAAGCAAATCGACGGTACATGTAGATGTAACAATATAGAACGGAATAAGAGGAAGGTTGTTTGGGTAGTTGAATAGGGGAAAAGCAGGGCACTCTCAGGTGGAAATCTGGGGGTGCTTTTGCTATATATAGAAAGTAACGATTTGAGATTGTTCATAAGCATGGAGGAAAAATCAAATGGTGCGTTTTTATTGAACAACCCCTTACACTATCATCTTGTACAAAAAAGTCAGGTCTAACCTAAGAATCAATCTCATAGTATGGGAGAGAAGGACAAGCAAGAAGGTGGTGGAGATTCCTCTTGAAGCAGAGAAAATTGAATTATCGATTTCATAATCCGAATTCGGCAGAGGATACTGCTGATTTCTTGTGTAAGCTTTTGATTGAGGCAAACGCAGGTAAAGTGGAACGTGCGATTGAGGAAGCAGCATCAAAGTGTGCAGAGGGGAGTAAGTACATAGCAGAACCGGAGAGGATGGAAAAGATGGAGGAACCAGTGAGTATTAAGCGAATTTATTTTTGATTTTTGTTTAAAAAAGGAACTCAAATTATTTTGGGTTAAATTTAAGTTCCTTTTGAGTTCGCGAATATTTTTTGAGATCCTTGTATATAATTAAAAAGGATGATAAAATACATAGTAAGAAATGGAGGAACTCAAATGACAGCGGAAGAATTAATTGGAAAACTCGAAGTGATTCAAAAGATGAAGTCTGAAACAAACACTCTTGAATTAAAGAGTGCAGAAAAAGGCTGCCCACAGCATTTGTACGATTCTTTGTCCAGTTTTTCGAATCAAGATGAAGGTGGAATCATCATTTTCGGAATTGATGAAAAGCAGGATTATAAGGAAGTAGGAGTTTATGATCCTCAGGATATACAAAAAAAAATAAATGAGCAGTGCTTGCAAATGGAGCCGATAGTTCGTCCGTTGTTAACCGTTATAGAAAAAGACGGAAAGTCTTTTGTGTCAGCTGAGATTCCAGGCGTCGATTTGTCGGATAGACCGGTGTTTTATAAAGGTAAAGGTCGTTTGAAGGGGTCTTATACGCGTGTGGGCGATAGTGATGAGCCCATGACAGAATATGAGGTTTATAGTTATGAAGCTTACAGAAAGAAGTACCAAGATGATATTCGTGGAGTGCAAAGGGCAACGTTGTCGTCTTTAAATCAAGAGAAATTAGCGCTATATATTGACTTGCTTAAAAGAGGAAAACCTAATTTATCAAACATGGATAATGAAAGTATTTATGAGTTGATGAGCGTGACTAGAAATAATGAAATAACATTGTGTGCAACGATGATTTTTAGCCCATATCCGCAGGCGTATTTTCCACAGCTATGCATTACTGCAATCGCTGTGCCGGGAACAGAGATTGGAAGCCTTGGGGATTCGGGAGAGCGCTTTTTAGACAATCAACGAATTGAAGGTAGTATTTCAGAGATGCTTGATGAAGCAATTCGTTTTGTAAAAAAGAATATGAAGAATAAAACAATTATTAATCCAGAAACAGGAGCACGTGAGGATAGGACAGATTATCCTATTACTGCAGTCAGAGAGGCAATTATTAATGCACTGGTTCATCGCGATTATAGTATTCATACAGAAGGTATGCCGATACAAATTATTATGTATGAAGACAGGATGGAAATAAAAAATCCGGGAGGTATATACGGAAGAATTAAAGTTGACCAGTTGGGTAAAATGCAGCCGGACACGAGAAATCCTGTATTAGCGTTAGCGTTAGAAACATTGCGCGTTACAGAAAATAGATATTCCGGAATACCGACAATTCGCAGAGAAATGGAAAAATTTCATCTTAAGGAACCGAAGTTCACGGATGAGAGAGGCAGTTTTTCAGTGACGTTTTATAAGTCAGAAAGTATCAGTGGAACTGAACCGGAATTAGAAGAAGTAAATAATCTTTTGCTATTCTGTAAAACGCCGCGCACAAGGAAAGAAATATGTGAATACTTAGGACTGTCGTCTATTACTTACGCTATACAGACACATGTAATGCCATTGGTGGAAAGTGGAAAGATGAAAATGACGAATCCTGAGAAACCGAAGAGTCCAAAGCAGTTGTTTTATAGTGAGTAGTACTTATACGAATTCTGCATGGACAATAGAATGATAAAACAAAAATTTTCACTTCACTATGATTTTCGAGATGACTGGATGTTCACAATCACAGTCCAAAATATAACAGAAACAGCTGGAAAAACAGTACCAAGAGTGATCAAAGAAAAAGGCAAGGATGACTTGCCTTTTTTGCTGGAAGAAATTATAATAGTCGTTACAGAACGCAACAACTCTAACAGAAAGGTTGATAAACATGAACATCGCAGCATATTGCCGAGTTTCCACAGATAAAGAAGACCAGCTCAACAGCTTAGAAACTCAAAAAGAGTTTTTCTTGGAATACACAAAACGTACAGGGGACAACCTTATTAAATTATATGCAGATGAAGGCATTTCCGGAACTAAAATTAAGAATCGTAAGGAATTCCAGCGTATGCTTGCAGACGCCGAAAAAGGCTTATTTGATATGGTTGTGGTAAAGGATATCTCTCGATTTGCTAGAAATACTGTTGACTTACTACAGAGTGTCCGTAAGCTGAAAGCCCTAGGAATCGAGACACAGTTTCTTACTGCTAACATGACAAGCATGGGTAATAGCGAGTTCGTATTAACCATCTTCGGGGCGTTAGCGCAGGAGGAAAGTGCGAACACCTCTAAGCGTATCAAATTTGGCAAGAAGATGAATGCAGAAAAAGGCCGTGTACCAAACATTGTTTATGGATATGACAAGACCATCGGTGATTACTTCAATCTATCCATCAATGAAGAGGAAGCAAAGGTTATCCGTCAGATGTTTAAGTGGTACACGGAAGAAGGTTTTGGTGGCGCCAAGATTGCTAACATGCTTAATGACCGTGGTATCAAAACAAAACGAGGAAATAACTGGAGTCAGAATTCGGTTTGCCGTATTTTGACCAATGAAATCTATACCGGAAAGATTATTAACGGCAAGGAGGAGATTGCAGATTTCCTTACCGGGGAGAGAAAAGAAAAGGATGAATCGGAGTGGTTGGTGACGGTTCGTCCGGAGCTTCGTATTATTGATGATGAAACTTTTGACAAAGCGCAGGATATTTTGAAATGCCGTCATGATTCTTTCAAGTTGACTCATGAGCGTCAAAGCAACAAGTATTTATTCTCTACCCTGATTAAGTGTAAGGATTGCGGATGGTCTTTTCGTAGGACTGTCCGTCAGTATAAAAATACCTATGTACGTTGGGTATGCTCCGGTCACAATGGGCGTGGTGCGGATAGTTGCCCGAATGCGGTGACGGTGGATGAGGAAGAACTGATTCAGGTATTACAGGAGTACTTCCAAGACATTCTCAGCAAAAAGAAAAAGGTAATTGACCTTGTGATCAGAGAATTCCAACGAGTATATAAAGCAAAAGATGAAAACATTGAATATGAAAAGGAACTGAATGCAGAACTTAATAAGTTGCGTAAGTCCCGTGAAAAATATATGAATATGTACACTGATGATTTGATTTCCAGAGAGGAATTGAATGAGAAAATCGGCGGCATGAGAAAAGAGATTGAGAGATTGGAAAATGAACTCAAAATGGTATCCTATCATCTGACCAAAGGAGAACAGTTGGAAGCGATTCTTAACAGTACCTTCAAGCAGATGGAAGATATTACGGATGTTCATGAGATAACCAATACACAGTTGAAACGACTGATTCAGAAAATCGAAGTGGACAAGGATGGGAATGTAGATATTTACCTGCGTCTTATTGGCGACTTGGGGCTTGATGAGACAATGCTTATCGATGGAACGGAGAAATCAGAAGATGCAGAAGAAAATACTGATTCATGCCAAGAAAATGGTATGTCGGAAACCACAAAGACGTCTACCTCAAAAACCATTCCAAAACTCCACAACCGTACATAAAGACGTCACTGACCGCCTGACCCACATCAACCCCACTCTGGCCTCTCGTGCGAGAGTCGTTCTGGATGTCAATAAATCAGAGCGCCATATCCGGGGCGGGATGGCTACCAGGGAGAAGTATCAGCACCGGCTGGCGATATGCAGTAAGGAAGATAAGAGTTAGAGTGCAGTAAAGAAAATCTGGAAAGAGGAGCAGGGTATCCTTCCGGGGAAGCGGAGGGGTATGCTGCTCTTTTTTGCTTTTGGCAGTATAATCCCGTCTTTGATTTTATGAATTACGGAAATCCGATGCAGGAGTTGCGTATGGCGATTGCTAATTCTGATGATGTTAAGGAATCTGTTCGTAAAGATGCAAAGTTTGACAAGCAGTATCTGGAGGGGAAATATGGCGCTGATCCGTGTTTGCAAAAAATAATAGATTGGGATTACAGGCTTGAGTTATGACTACAAATCGATTAAAATTAGTTCTAGAAAAGAGAGAATAGTCATAGAATTTAGTCAAAAATCGAGTTTACCGGAGAATTACAAAGAACAGAAATACCTGAGATTCCGGTTGATGCTATTCGTGAAGCATTGTTAAATTCATTCTTGTTGTTTGTTTTTATCGGTCTGAGGAAAAAGCTGATAAAAAGCCGATAGAAGCCGATAAAAAGCCGATAAAAGCCGATAGGCAGGAAATAATAATAAATTATATATAAGCTGGAGGAACAAAAGAAATGACACTTTCAGAAAAAGATGGACAATTATTTTATAA
>JBJEMB010000019.1:14488-28458 GCA_051879455.1 Lachnospiraceae bacterium | reverse complement strand
TATTTTGTGAAATGATTATCTTTTATTGTACGCGATTTATCAGTATGATATAATGATTCAAACGTACTGATTGCGAAGGTTTACACCTGAGCAAAAAGGCGCTCAGATTTAGAACGATTAACGGGCATACTGTGCCCGCTTGATACCTGACGCCTGAAACGTCAGGTATTTTTTGTTATATAATAAAGCGTATTTTTTCAAAACGATATTTTCAGGAGTTGATAATGAACCATCTTACTACATTAATTGATAAGCTAAATGAAACTCGAACCCTGTCTAAAGAAGAATGGTCAGAACTGATTGCCGGACGTACACCCGAACTTTCAGAATATTTGTTTTCTATTGCAAGGGTACTTCGCGAAACTTACTATGGAAAAGAAGTGTATGTAAGAGGACTGATTGAATTTTCCAATTACTGTAAAAATGACTGCTATTACTGTGGAATCAGGCGAAGCAACAAAACGGCACACCGTTATCGCCTTACAGAAGGAGAAATTTTTGACTGCTGCAGGGAGGGGTATGATTTGGGATTTCGCACCTTCGTGCTGCAGAGCGGAGAAGATGCATATTTTACAGAAGACCGACTTGTCAGACTGATTCAAAAAATCCGTATGAGCTTTCCGGACTGTGCAATTACACTTTCCATCGGCGAGTGGTCAAAAGAAAGCTATCAGGCCTTTTTTGATGCCGGTGCCAACCGCTATCTCTTACGCCACGAGACCTACAATAGTGAACATTACAGCACACTTCACCCGCCATCTTTAAATGCCAGGAACAGACAGCAATGTCTCTGGGATTTAAAAGAAATCGGTTATCAGGTGGGAACTGGTTTTATGGTCGGATCGCCCGGTCAGACGCCGGAGCTTCTTGCTGAGGATATGCTCTTTTTAAAAGAACTGAATCCTCACATGGTTGGCATCGGGCCATTTATTCCTCACCATGCCACTCCATTTGCAAGCGAGCCATCTGGGACACTGGAACTTACACTTTTTCTTCTCGGCTGTATCCGACTGATGCTCCCGAAAGTTCTTCTTCCGTCTACAACTGCACTGGGGACCATCCATCCAAAAGGCAGAGAATTAGGTATTTTAGCCGGGGCAAACGTTGTTATGCCCAACCTGTCACCAACAAAGGTCCGAAAAGACTATCTTTTATATGACAACAAAATCTGCACAGGAGATGAATCCGCTCAATGCAGGACATGCCTCGAAAAGCGTATGGAGTCCATCGGATACCATGTAGTGACTTCAAGAGGCGACTCACTGAATATATAATGTCAGACATTTAAATAGGATACACAACACCGCTTGTGGTGATGAAAACAGATATATTTTATGGAGGTAATAAACAATGTATGATGTAACTTCGAAACACGCAGATGATTTTATCAATCACGAGGAAATTCTTGAAACTCTGGCATATGCCGATGAAAACAAGAACAACCTTGAACTGGTTGAGTCTATTATCAAAAAAGCAGAAAACCGCAAAGGTCTTACACACCGGGAAGCTTCTGTCCTTCTTGCCTGTGATGATGCTGCAATGAACGAGAAAATTTTCCGTCTGGCAGAACAGATTAAGAAGGATTTCTACGGAAACCGTATCGTGCTTTTTGCACCGCTGTATCTTTCAAACTACTGTATTAACGGCTGCACTTACTGCCCGTATCATGCGACAAACAAACATATTGCCCGCAAGCAGCTTTCTCAGGAAGACATTCGCCGTGAAGTAATTGCTCTTCAGGATATGGGACATAAGCGTCTTGCACTGGAAGCCGGTGAAGACCCGGTACATAACACGATGGATTATTATCTGGAAAGTATCAAGACTATTTATGATATCAAACACAAAAACGGGGCTATCCGCCGGGTAAACATTAACATCGCAGCTACAACGGTTGACAATTATCGTCTTTTGAAAGAAGCCGGCATCGGTACTTACATTTTGTTCCAGGAAACTTACCACAAAGAAAGTTATCTTAAACTTCATCCGACAGGACCAAAGCATGATTATGATTATCATACAGAGGCTATGGACCGCGCTATGGAAGGCGGAATTGATGACGTAGGTATCGGCGTTCTTTTTGGTCTTGATAAATACCGCTATGAATTTGCAGGACTTCTGATGCATGCAGAACATCTGGAAGCAGCTTTCGGAGTCGGACCACATACCATCAGTGTTCCAAGACTTCGCAATGCCGACGACATTGACGCAAGCAAGTTTACAAACGGAATTGATGATGACACATTTGCTAAGATTGTAGCATGTATCCGAATTGCTGTACCGTATACAGGCATGATCATCTCCACTCGTGAAAGCCAGAAAACCCGTGAACGTGTCCTTCATCTTGGTATCTCCCAGATCAGCGGAGGCTCAAGAACCAGCGTTGGCGGATACTGTGAACCAGAACCGGAAGATGAAAAATCCGAACAATTTGATGTCATCGATGGACGTACTCTGGACGAAGTCGTTCACTGGCTCATGGAAATGGATTACATTCCAAGCTTCTGTACCGCATGCTACCGCGAAGGAAGAACCGGTGACCGTTTCATGTCTCTTTGCAAGAGTGGACAGATTCAAAACTGCTGCCATCCAAACGCTTTAATGACTCTCGAAGAATACCTGATGGATTACGCTTCTCCTGAGACAAAAGCATTAGGAGACAAATTAATTGACAGAGAAGTATTAAACGTACCAAACGAAAAAGCACGAAAAGTCGTACTTGAAAACTTAAAACTCATCCGCGAGAATAACAGAAGAGACTTTAGATTCTAAACATACCAGAATAAAGGAGGACGTCACATGAGCATGAATAATACCCCATCCTCAGAACGAGTACATATTGGAATTTTCGGGAAAAGAAATGCCGGAAAATCTAGCCTGATCAATGCCTTAACTGGGCAAAATCTTGCCATTGTATCGGATGTGAAAGGAACAACTACTGATCCGGTATTAAAAGCCATGGAACTTCTTCCACTTGGGCCTGTTGTCATGATCGACACCCCGGGGCTTGATGACGATGGTGAACTTGGTGAACTGAGAATTCAGAAAGCTTATCAGATCCTTAACAAGACCGACATTGCTCTTCTCGTTGTAGACGGAACTATTGGAATGACAGACGAGGATACGAGAATCTTGAAACGAATTCAGGATAAAAAGATTCCATACGTTGTTGTGTTTAATAAAGCTGATCAGATTAAAACCCACTCAAAACCTTTTTTACACGAGACCGACATTGACGAAAAACATTTTCTTGAAGTCAGTGCTTCTGATGGAACAAATATTTATGAACTTAAGGAACTTCTGGCTCATCTTGTTCCGGCAGAGGAAAACGGACGGCGTATCGTAGCTGATCTCGTCTCTCCATTAGACATTGTCGTACTTGTCGTTCCTATAGACAAAGCCGCTCCGAAAGGGAGACTGATTTTACCTCAGCAACAGACAATCCGGGATCTTCTGGAAGCCGGCGCTGCTTCTATTGTTGTCCGCGATACAGAACTTGATGAGACTCTAAAAAAACTGGGACAGAATCCTGCTCTTGTCATCACAGACAGTCAGGCATTTAAAAAGGTGGCACAGATTGTTCCGGAAAATGTCCCACTAACTTCCTTTTCGATTCTTTTTGCAAGATATAAGGGCAGCCTGGACTCTCTGGTAAATGGAGCAAATCATCTCGACAAATTAGACAATAATGATACGATTCTCATTTCCGAGGGTTGCACACATCATCGTCAGTGTGATGACATTGGCACTTTAAAACTTCCTCGATGGATAAAAGAATATACCAAAAAAGAACTGAACTTTGAATTTACAAGTGGAACTGAATTCCCACTGAACCTTTCAAAATACCAGCTCATTATCCACTGCGGCGGTTGTACATTAAACGAACGCGAAATGAAATATCGCATGAAATGCGCAGAAGATGCCAAGATTCCAATGACGAATTACGGAACAGCCATTGCATATATGAATGGAATACTGGAAAGAAGCCTGAAAATTTTTAAATAAAGACACAATAAAAGTGCAAAAACCTCTAGTAGATTTTGCACTTTTATTATTCAAAATAATGTTCATATCTGCTATAATAAATCAATTCAATTCAATTCATCTTTTTATTTTTTCTTTTAATCAGAACAATTTCGTTCTCAATCCCAACAAATATATTATTTGAAGTAGGTGATATTTTTGATTTTAGCATTCTAACTTTTTCATAATTGACAGTATCATAAAAACGTTTTATAATGCAACTATACTTTAGTTGCAACAAATAAGGAGTTGCAAATGAGTAAATTACAAAAGGCAAAAGAAAGAATTTTAACATTGCCTAAGGATTATTCCTATTCCGAAGCAAAATTCTTGTTATCTCAACTCGGATTTGATGAATATACCAAAGGTAAAACCTCCGGTTCAAGAGTAAAATTTTATAGAGAAGCAGATAAAAAAATTATCTTGCTTCACAAACCACATCCTGGAGACATTATTAAATTTGGCGCACTTAAAAGCTTAGTAAATTATCTAAAGGAATCAGGTGAATTATAATGAATAACATATTAGAATATAAAGGATACTACACAAAACCACAATTTGATGCAGATTCTATGTCCATCAGAGGTAAAATTGAAGGAATTAAAGACTATATTGATTATGAAGCAGACAGCACAAAAGATATCGAAGAAGCTTTCCACTTAGCTGTCGATGATTATCTTGCTTTCTGCAAAGAAGTCGGGAAATCACCTGATAAAGTATATAAGGGTTCATTTAATATTAGAATTAATCCAGAATTACACAAAACTCTTGCTCTTACTTCATTTGAAACAGGGGAAAGTTTAAATTCTCTTGTTGAAAAAGCAATTCAAACATATATCTTTTCATTAAAAAAAGGCGCCTCATAAGCGCCTTACTTTCTATATTCTTATATTTTTCATTATCTCTCCAATCGGAGCTGCAATCGTTAGTTCTGCGCCCACTTCTCTTGCCGTTGCACTCTTATTGATCACTACCAGATGCTTTCCTCTAAAGTAGTCAATAAATCCTGCTGCAGGATATACGACAAGTGATGTTCCTCCGATAATCAGAGTGTCTGCTTCGCTGATTGCACGAACACTTTTTTCTATAATGTTTGAATCAAGCCCTTCTTCATAGAGAACTACATCCGGTTTGATTGTTCCGCCGCACGAACATTTCGGAATTCCTTTACTTCCTTTTACATAGGATGCGTCATAAAATTTTCCACATTTTTGGCAGTAATTACGATGAATGCTTCCATGAAGTTCCAATACATTCTTACTTCCGGCAGCCTGATGAAGTCCATCGATATTCTGTGTAATAACAGCCGTAAGTTTTCCTGCCGCCTCGAGTTCAGCGAGCTTCAAATGTGCCGCATTTGGCTTTGCATCCAGAAACATCATCTTTTCTTTGTAAAAATCGTAAAAATCTTCTGTCTTTCGCACAAAAAATGTATGGCTTACAATCTGCTCCGGTGAATACCGGTATTTCTGCTGATATAATCCATCCGCACTTCGAAAATCAGGAATATTACTCTCCGTTGATACCCCAGCTCCTCCGAAAAATACAATATTGCTGCTGTCATCAATGATACTCTGCAGTTTTTCTATTTCCTGCTCATACATTTTAATCGCCTCCCGTTCGTCCGAAAACATCTATGACTGTTTTTCTGCACTGTAGCCTTTAAAAAAATCAGTCAGAGCATCCAAC
This sequence comes from Lachnospiraceae bacterium, assembly GCA_051879455.1. Lineage (GTDB taxonomy): Bacteria > Bacillota > Clostridia > Lachnospirales > Lachnospiraceae > MD308. Next base: position 22,746 of record JBJEMB010000019.1, on the reverse strand, counting down.
GTTTTGAAAAGCACCGGAAGTTCTTCTTCGCTTAATTTTTCTTTGATGGCCATGGTCATCTTATGATGATACTCTTCATGATGTCGATATGCTTTCACGCCTTTCTCCATCAGTTTGACATACACAACTCTTCTGTCTTTTTCACTCCGGTAACGCTCTACATATTTTTTTCTCACAAGGCTGTTAATTGCGGTAGTTAGTGATCCCACTGTAATATTGAGCTTCTTCGCAATCGAAGACATATTATTACCTTCTCCTAAACCGATAGCTTCAATAACGTGCATATCATTATTTGTAATATCTTTAAACTCTTCTGTAATAATTGCTTTTTCTTCCAATCCCCAGATTTCATTTATCAGGTTGACCAGAATATAATTAATCTTTTTGTATGCGCTATCTACTGTGCTATCCATTTACATTATCCTTTCATCACTATAAATTATAATCTACCGTACATATCTTCTACCATTATAAGTATAACTTACTACCTTTTGTCAAGGCTTTTCAGATCATCTATTACTTCTTTTACTGTCTCTATACGATTCGCCTTATATGCGTTGGCACCACAAAACAAAAGTGCCTCTTCTGTTTCGCCTTTTGCAGCATGTATAAGCGCCTCTGTAATACAATACGGAATCTCTGCAGGCTTGCATTTTCTAAGGCATCTGTAACATGTAGTGTGGAGAATCTGCTCACCGCTCAGCACCTTCTCCATCATCGCATTTTTAATGGCACGTCCCGGCATTCCTACCGGGCTTTTTACGATCACGATATCTTCTTTCTTTGCGTTGATATAGGCTTGTTTATAACGAATATCCGCATCGCATTCTTCAGTAGTTACAAATCTTGTAGCCACCTGAACCGCATCGATTCCAAGAGAAAAAGCATGCTCCGCTACTCCTGCACTGTCAATACCGCCACCTAATGCCACCGGGATTTTTGCACCATATTTTTCTTCATACTCTTCTTTTACTTTCAGAATTCTTTTTACTTCCTCGTCATAATCAGACTGCTCTTTAAAATATTCCAACTGTTCCCTGTCAAATCCCAGATGCCCGCCTGCCTCTGGGCCTTCAATAATAAGCAGATCCGGAATACGGTGGTGCTTTTTATCCCAATATTTTAAAATTACTTTTACGGATTTTTCTGTCGATACAATTGGCGCAAGTTTCACATCCGAATCCCCTACAATCTCCGGAAGATCTGTCGGAAGTCCGGCACCGGAGACTATGATATCTGCCCCTGCGTCCACTGCTGCCTTCACATAGTCTTCGTAGTGTCGCATTGCTACCATCAGGTTAAATCCAATAATTCCATCCGGTGCAATCTTTCTGGCTTTTTCATATTCTTTTTTAATTGCCCTGATATTTGCTTCTTTAGTATTTGTTGTAAAATCAGGCTCCCTAAAACCAATCTGAGCGGCAGAGATGATTCCTATGCCGCCCTCTTTTGCAACTGCTCCGGCAAGTCCTGAAAGGCTGATTCCAATCCCCATACCGCCTTGTATAATTGGAACTTTTGCTTCAATATTTCCTATTTTCAATGAGTTCATATTTCATCTCCTGTTTGCGTTTCTTTTTACATCTTTCTAAAACGCATATAACGATGCTTAGTAAGTTCTTCTTTCGTTAACGCTTTGTATTCATGAAGAAATCCTTCTATCGCTGTCTCCATCGGTCTTGCGACCTCATCAATGGATCCGATAGAAAAATCCTGTGGTTCAGAAAATACTTTTTCCACAATACCGAGCTCATAAAGATCTTTTGCTGTCAGCTTCATCACTTCAGCAGCTTCTTTTGCTTTGCTGCTGTCCTTCCATAGGATGCTTGCAAATCCTTCAGGGGATAAAATAGAATAAATTGAATTTTCCAGCATCCACACTTCGTCAGCTGTCGCCATTGCAAGCGCTCCTCCGCTTCCGCCTTCACCGATAATGATTGACAAAACCGGAACCTTAAGCGCTGACATTTCATAAATATTTCTGGCAATTGCCTCACCCTGTCCACGTTCTTCCGCTTCCAATCCACAAAAAGCCCCCGGAGTATCCACAAAACATATGACAGGACGGTTAAATTTTTCAGCCTGCTTCATAAGGCGAAGTGCTTTCCTGTATCCTTCCGGAGAAGGCATGCCGAAATTTCTCTTTATATTCTCTTTTGTGTTATTTCCCTTTGCCTGTGCAATTACTGTAACCGGAATTCCGTGAAATCTTGCAATCCCGCCTATAATTGCCTGGTCATCTCCAAAAAGTCTGTCTCCGTGAAATTCCATAAAATCTGTAAACAGTTTTTCAATATAATCACTTCCTACCGGACGATCCTGCATACGGGATAACAGAACTCTGTCCCATGACGTCAAATCAGAAAATGCTCTTTCTGATACAACTGCCTCTCCGGTGACCTCAAAATCTTCTATCTCCTTATCAAATCCTGACTCTGCCACATTTTTCTCTATCTGAACATTTTTTGAATCACATTCACAGTGCACTTTCAAAATATTTGATAAAGTCTCTTTAAGCTCTGATCTTTCCACAATCCCATCAATAAATCCATGCTCAAGTAAAAACTCTGATCTCTGGAAACCTTTCGGGAGTTTTTGACCGATCGTCTGCTCAATAACCCTGGGACCTGCAAACCCGATGAGTGCTTTCGGCTCTGCCAGAATAATGTCTCCAAGCATTGCAAAACTTGCAGTCACACCACCCGTTGTAGGATCGGTGAGAACACTGACATAAAGTAGCCCCGCATCACTGTGAAGTTTTAACGCTGCTGAGGTCTTTGCCATCTGCATCAGCGAAGTAATCCCCTCCTGCATTCTGGCACCACCGGAACACGCGAACAGAATAACCGGTAGCCTTTCTTCTGTGGCTCGCTCTACGGCTCTGGCGATCTTCTCACCCACTACTTCGCCCATACTCGCCATCAGAAAACGTCCATCGCAGACTCCTATCACTGTCTCAATTCCGTTAATTTTAGCCTTTCCGGTAACAACCGCTTCATCAAGTCCTGTCTTTTCTTTTAACCCTTCAAGCTTCTCCGTATATCCTTTATATTTCAGTGGATTCTTTGTCTCAAGACCTCTGTCCCACTCTTCAAATGTACCTTCATCCGCTACCATCTCAATTTTTCTATAGGCATGTATCCTGAAATATCCTCCACATTTCGGACAAATATACAATCCTTTTTTCACATCGTCTGCAATAATTGCCGCACCGCATTTATTACATTTTTTAAGAAGTCCCTCCGGAACCTCAGGACGTATCCCCTTACCGTGTAAATCGTTTCGTTTCAATGTAGTATATTTTGTTTTTTTGAACATGTTATCCAGTTTCATAAATTTTCACCTTTACATCTATACAATCAATACTCATTACTTTGATCAGATAAGTTACATGTTTTCGATAAAATCAATATCATAATCTCCCGAAACATACACCGGATGATTCAATATTTCATACTCGTAATCTACATTTGTATCAATGCCTTCAATAATCACTTCTCCGAGAGCACTTCTCATCTTTTCAATTGCCTCATTACGGTTTTTTGCCCAGACAATCAGCTTTGCCACCATGGAATCGTAGTACGGCGGGATTGTGTAGCCACTGTAAATTGCTGAATCAATTCGGATTCCTTTTCCGCCCGGAAGATACATATCCGTGATTGTTCCCGGTGACGGCCTGAAACCTTTTTCCGGATTTTCGGCATTGATCCTGCACTCAATGGCATGACCATTCAGGTGAATATCTTCCTGACTGAACTTTAATTTTTCTCCCGACGCAATCCGAATCTGCTCTTTAATAAGATCAATTCCTGTCACCCATTCTGTAACCGGATGTTCTACCTGGATACGTGTATTCATTTCCATAAAATAGAAATTTTTATTCTTTTCCAGAAGGAACTCTATGGTTCCAGCATTTACATATCCTGCTGCCTTTGCTGCTTTTACTGCAACTTCTCCCATTTTTTTGCGAAGTTCTTCTGTAAGAGCAATGGATGGAGACTCTTCAATCATTTTCTGATGATTTCTCTGGATCGAACAGTCACGCTCTCCTAAATGCACGACATTTCCGTAAGAATCTGCCAGAATCTGAAACTCTATATGTCTCGGATGTTCCACAAAATGCTCGATATACATGGTATTATCGCCAAATGCCATCTCAGTTTCTTTCTGTGCTGTCTGAAAACTCTGGGCAAATTCCTCCGGAGTCTTAGCCACACGCATTCCTTTTCCGCCTCCGCCCAGAGCTGCTTTTACAATGACCGGATATCCAATCTCATCGGCAACTTTTGCACCGGTTTCCACATCATAGATTGGCTCTGTACTTCCGGGGATTACCGGAACCCCTGCCGCAACCATTGTATTTCTTGCTTCCTGTTTATTTCCAAGTCTGTCAATGATATCAGAACCCGGTCCAATAAATGTGATATTACACTGTTCACAAAGTTCTGCAAATTTACTGTTCTCTGATAAGAATCCAAATCCCGGATGAATTGCATCCGCACCGCTTACAATTGTCGCACTGATGATTCTCTCCATACTCAGATAACTTTCTTTTGACGGTGCAGGTCCGATACAGACTGCTTCATCCGCAAGTTTTGTATGAAGCGCTTCTCTATCCGCTTCTGAATAGACTGCGACTGTCTCAATTCCCATCTCACGGCATGCGCGGATGATACGTACAGCTATCTCTCCACGGTTAGCGATTAATATCTTTTTAATCATATGAAGTCACCTATCCAATCATAAAAGTCAATTCTGCACTGACTACCACTTTTCCGTCTACACTGGCAACTGCTTCGCCTACACCGACAGGACCTTTCTGCTTAATAATCTTTGTTTCAAGACGAACCTTATCACCCGGAATGATCTTTCCTTTGAATTTACATTTATTGATTCCGCCAAAATAGGCAATTTTTCCTTTATTTTCTTCTTTACTAAGAATTGCCACTGCACCTGTCTGTGCCAATGCTTCTACTGTAAGGACGCCCGGCATGACTGGTTCCTGTGGAAAATGTCCTGCAAAGAACTCTTCTCTGTAAGAAACACACTTATATCCTACCGCGTACTGCCCCGGCTCATAATCTTCTATATAATCAATAAGAAGAAATGGATGTCTGTGTGGAAGAATCTCTTTAATTTCATTAATTCCTAAATGTTTCATAATCTCTCTCCTGTGTCACAATCTTAATTTCTATCTTATCTATTTTACTCTGAACAATGGCTGATTGTATTCTACCGGCTGACCATTCTCGACCAGAATTTCCTCGATCACTCCGTCATAATCACTCTCGATTTCATTCATTAACTTCATGGCCTCCACAATTGCTAATGTCTGTCCTTTTTTTACTGTATCACCCGCCTTTACAAATGGCTCTGCATCTTCTGCCGGTGCTGCGTAAAATGTTCCCACAAGCGGAGATACCACAACCTTGCCGCTGACTTCATTCTTACTCTCTGATTCCGCAGACTTTGTCTCTTCTTCCACTTTTACAGTCTGTGGCACTGCCGCATATGAAACACTGTCTGCATTTTCAGATACTGTGCCTGTACTGACTACCTGTACCTTACCCTGCTCTTTCTTCAATTTTATCTTTACACCGTTTTCCTCATAGGAAAATCCGGTGAGCTTTGAATCTGATACAGCATTTACGCGCCTTAAAAGATTTTCAAATTCCATTTTCACAAATCCTCCACGTATTCTTACGATAACTAAGCTTCATATTTTTTCAGAAGAAGTGTTGCATTGTGTCCGCCAAATCCCAAAGAATTTGTAAGAACATAGTTTACATCTTTTTCTACAGGTGCTCCGATTGCATAGTTTAAATCACATTCCGGATCTGCCTCAGTTGTTCCTACTGTCTGGTGGATAAATCCTTCCTGAATCGTTTTTACACATGTGATAAATTCTACACCTCCGGCAGCTCCCAGGAGATGACCGATCATGGACTTTGTAGAGTTGACAACAACATCCTTTGCCGCCTCGCCCATCGCTGCATGAATTGCTCTCGTTTCAAATAAATCATTGTGATGTGTACTTGTTCCATGTGCATTAATGTAATCAATCTGATCAGGTGTCACATTTCCTTCTTCCATGGCAAGGGTCATAGCTTTTGCTGCACCGCTTCCATCTTCTGCCGGAGATGTGATGTGATAAGCATCTCCGGTTGCTCCGTACCCTGCAAGTTCCGCATAGATTTTTGCACCTCTTGATTTTGCATGTTCAAGTTCTTCCAGAATCACAACACCCGCACCTTCTCCAAGCACAAAACCGTTTCTTTCTTTGTCAAACGGAATAGATGCGCGCATCGGATCTTCTGAAGTAGAAAGGGCTGTCAATGCTGTAAATCCGGCTACACCTGTCGGACAGATACAGCTTTCCGTTCCTCCCGCAATCATAATATCTGCATCTCCATACTGGATCGCGCGAAATGCATCACCGATACAGTTTGTTCCGGTTGCACATGCTGTTACAACGTTTGTACATTTTCCACGGAATCCAAGCTGAATTGAAATATTTCCTGCTGCCATATTGGAAATCATAAGCGGCACCATCAAAGGATGTACTCTCCCCGGTCCTTTTGTCTGGATTTTTGCATACTCCCTTTCCACAGTTTCCAGACTTCCGATACCGGAACCTACAATGACACCTGCACGGAACGGATCTTCTTTTTCCATATCAAGCCCTGAATCTTCAAAAGCTTCCAGTGCAGCAGCTACCGCATACTGTGAAAATGGCTCCATACGTTTTGCAGCCTTTGTATCCATATGGTCCTTTGCAACAAAATCTTTTACTTCTGCTGCTACTTTTACTTTATAATCTGTCGTATTGAATTTCGTAATCTCTCCGATTCCTACTTTTCCTTCTTTAATTCCATTTCAGAACTCCTCCACTGTATTTCCGATTGGAGTTACTGCGCCAAGCCCTGTCACTACTACTCTTCTTTTCACTTTGAATCTCCTCCCTAGATCACCATTCCGCCGTCTACATGAAGTACCTGTCCGGTAATATAACCTGCATCTTCAGATGCCAGAAATGCCACTGCAGCTGCTACATCTTCCGGTTTTCCGAATTTTCCAAGTGGAATCTGTGCTACAGATGCTTCTTTTACTTTCTCAGAAAGAACTTCTGTCATATCTGTCTCAATGAATCCCGGTGCAATTGCATTTACTGTGATTCCTCTGGACGCCATTTCTCTTGCTGTCGCTTTTGTAAGTCCGATAATGCCCGCTTTGGAAGCTGCATAGTTTGCCTGACCTGCATTTCCGGTTACCCCTACAACAGATGCCATATTAATGATTCGTCCGCTTCTCTGTTTTAACATCTGTCTGCTTGCAAAACGAGTCGTATTAAACGCACCTTTAAGGTTCGTATTAAGCACCTTATCAAAATCTTCCTCTGACATTTTCATGAGAAGACCATCCCTTGTAATTCCGGCATTATTTACAAGAATATCAATTCGTCCATATTCTTTTATCACATCTGAAATAAATGTCTCACATTTTTCAAAATCTGAAACATCACACTGATAAACAGATGCTTTTCCATCTTCTGCTTCAATCTCTTTCTGTGTCTCTTCTGCCTTTTCTCTGGATCCGTTATAATTAACGATCACAGTTGCACCCATAGAAGCGAGCTTCTTTGCAATCGCTTTTCCAATTCCTCTGGACGCACCTGTCACAACTGCAATTTTTCCTGCTAACATCTTTCCTACCCTTTCTGTTCTATCCTTTATCCAGTCTTAACTATGCCATTATCTGTCCGAGCACCGCATCTACGTCTTCCCATTTTGAAATGTTATAGACCTTCACGTCACGATTAATCTTTTTCATAAATCCGGCAAGGGTTCTTCCCGGTCCGATTTCCACAAATGTATCGACTCCATCTGAGATCAGAGTTTCCATACTCTGCATCCAACGCACAGATGAGCTTACCTGTTTTGCAAGAAGTTCTTTTGTCTCACTTATGTTTTCTATCTTTTCTGCCGTTACATTTGTAACATATGGAACATTCAGTTCTTTCATCTTTACCTGATTAAGTTCTTCCTTAAGCTTTTCACCTGCCGGAATAAGCATTGGTGAATGGAATGGTCCGCTGACATTCAACATAACTGTACGTTTTGCCCCTGTTTCTTTCAGGCTCTCAGCAGCTTTCTCCACTGCTTCTTTTTCACCGGTAATCACAATCTGACCCGGGCAGTTATAATTTGCAATCGTAACACCATCTATATCAGCAATGACCTGTTCAATCTTTTCTGCAT
>JBJEMB010000019.1:0-14388 GCA_051879455.1 Lachnospiraceae bacterium | reverse complement strand
TTTGCAATCGTAACACCATCTATATCAGCAATGACCTGTTCAATCTTTTCTGCATCCATTGCCATGACTGCACACATGGCTCCTTCACCTGCCGGAACCGTATTCTGCATAAGAATTCCTCTTTTTCTCACCAGACGTATGGCATCCATATCTTCCATTCCGCCGGCTGCCGCAATCGCTGCATACTCACCAAGGCTTAATCCTGCTGTCACGTCAGGTTTCAGTCCTCTCTCTTCTACAACTCTTGTCATTGCAAGGCAGGTTGTCACCAAAGCTGCCTGTGTATATTCTGTCAGGTCTAACTTATCATTTTCTTCAAAACAAAGTGCTTTCATATCAAGGTCAAGAGCCTCAGAGGCTTTCTCATAAATCACTCTCGCAATCGCACTGTTTTCGTAAAAATCAGCACCCATTCCTGCCTTCTGAGCTCCCTGTCCCGGATAAAGAAATGCTATCTTACTCATAAAATCCTTTTCCTCCAATGATTGCATCTGTTTCTTTTACTAATTTATCCACCAGTTCCTTACAGGACATTCTTTCTGTCACCATTCCAGCGATCTGTCCTGCCATGACACTTCCGTTTACCACATCACCGTCTACAACGGCTCTCCTTAAACCTCCAAGTGTCAACTGTTCCAGTTCTTCAAAGCTTGCGCCCTTATTTTCCAAGTCAATGTATTTCTTTGTCATCTCATTGCGAAGAGCCCTCACCGGATGTCCGGTTGTTCTTCCGGTTACTCTGGAATCAATGTCTCTCGCTTTGATAATTCTTTCTTTATAATTTTCATGTACCTGGGATTCATCTGTTACAACAAAATGTGTTCCCATCTGCACGCCTTTTGCTCCCAGCATAAATGCTGCCGCAATTCCTCTTCCGTCTGCAATACCACCGGCACCAATGACCGGTATATTTACAGCATCAACAATCTGCGGAACAAGTACCATCGTTGTGCTCTCGCCGATGTGTCCTCCGGCTTCACAGCCCTCTGCTACAAGCGCATCTGCCCCGCTTCTTTCCATACGTTTCGCAAGAGCGACAGAAGCAACAACTGGAATCACTTTTACTCCGGCTTCTTTCCACATTTTCATATACTTTTCAGGGTTTCCCGCTCCGGTTGTGACAACCTTAACGCCTTCTTCGGCAACTACTTTTGCAACTTCATCCGCATACGGACTCATCAGCATAATATTTACTCCAAACGGCTTATCTGTCAGTTCTTTCGCTTTTCTCACCTGATCTCTTACCCAGTCAACCGGTGCACTTGCAGCACCGATGAGTCCTAGACCTCCGGCATTCGATACAGCTGCCGCCAGATGATACTCAGCGTCCCATGCCATACCTCCCTGTATGATCGGATATTCAATTCCCAATAATCTGGTTACTTCTGTCTGCATCTTAATAACCTCTCTTTTCTTATTTATGTTCTTCGATATAGTTCACAACATCACTTACTGTGACAAGCTTCTCCAAATCTTCTGATGGAATCTCAATTCCGAATTTATCTTCCAGACTCATTACAAGCTCAAAAAGATCCAGTGAATCTGCACCGAGATCTTCTTTAAAAGAAGCATCTTCTGTTACTCTGCTCTCGTCGATACTAAGTTCCTCTGCGATTAATGATTTCAATTCTTCAAACATGATCATTCTCCTTTTTTGATTTGTTTTGATTTTCATATTTATATAAACCAGTTCTGTTACATAACAGCCGGTTTATTTCCACTCTAAAATGCTGGCTCCCCAAGTAAGTCCTGCGCCAAATCCGGCAAGCATGATTTTCTGACCTCTTTTTAATCTCCCATCTCTGTTCATCTCATCCAGAAGAATTCCTATGCTGGCAGATGATGTATTTCCATACTCCTTAAGATTCATCGGAAATTTTTCTATTGGCTCTCCCAGTCTCTTTGCAACAGCTTCAACAATTCTTTTATTTGCCTGATGAAGCACATACCAGTCAATTTCACATTGATCTATATTGTTTGTATTCAATGCTTCCCCGATCACTTCCGGAACTTTCTTTACTGCAAATTTGAAAACTGCCTGACCATCCATCTGGATATAATATTCTGCATCTTTCATATGTTCCGTTTCTATCGGCGTATGACGGCTTAAACAAGTAAGCGCATCTCCCTTTCCTCCATCAGAGTGTGTGATAGGAAAATACACCTTTCCTTCCTCAGCTCTCATCACCGCTGCTCCAGCACCATCTCCGAACAGGATGCAGGTTCCTCTGTCTTCCCAGTTTGTCAGATTCGAAAGACTTTCACTCCCAATAATCAGAGCAGTCTTATATACTCCGCCAGTAAGGTAAGCCAGAGCAGTGTTATATGCAAGAATAAATCCACTGCAGGCAGCACTCATATCAAAGCAGGTGGCATTCACCGCTCCGATCTCTTTTTGTACCTCGCAGGCCGCACACGGCAAAATAACATTTGACGAAATCGTTGATACAATGGTCAGATCAATCTCCTCCGCACTCATTCCTGCATTCTCAAGTGCTCTTTTGGCAGCTTTACATGCCATAGACACCGTTGTATCTTCCGTAATGATATGTCTGGCCACAACTCCTGTGCGCTCCCTGATCCACTCATCACTTGTCTCAACCATCGTTGCTATTTCATTGTTGTCTCTAATATAAGGCGGTACATATGATCCCGTCCCACAGATAATTCCTGTCATATCTCTTCCTCTTATTTCTGCACTTTCGTGCATTTTATTTTGATTTTAAATATTTTTGATTTTCAAAGTATATAGGCAATTACTTTGTTTGTCAAGTATTTTGATAATCAAATTAAATATTTTGTATTTTCTTAATAATCGGGTGCAAAAAAATGCGGGAGTTCACGTCTCCCGCATTTTTCCCAGTTTATTCTATTATCATTCCTCTCTTCCATCTTCCGGACTTCAGATAAATCAGGCAGATTACAATCCCCATTATACTCGCAATCGGTGCAGCAAGTCCAATCTGAAATAGAGTTGCGCCTTCCATCTTGCTCACAAAATATGTAACAGGAACTCTCACAAAAAATGTAGCCGCCAGATCCTGCGCCATAGTAAATGTGCTTTTTCCGCACCCGGTAAACATACTTGACAGACAGAATACAATGCTGGTCAGTATACAGTCATAGCTATATGCTTTTATGTAACTTCCACACATGTTTTGCACAATTACATCTTTCGTAAACAATGACGGAAGAACTGTTGGAAATACCTGAGAAAACGTAAAAAACAAAAATCCACACAGCACACATGTAAGCATTCCGTAGATCGTAGCCTTTTTTGCCCTTTCAGGCTTTCCGGCTCCCATATTCTGCGCAACTACAACGCTGATTGATGTAGAAAATGATGTCTGTGGTAAAAATGCAAAACCAACAATCTTGTCTCCCACGCCCATAGCTGCGCTGTAATTAACTCCCATTGCATTAATGATTGATGTAATCAGCATAAAGGAAAGATTCACCAGGATGCTCTTAATCCCTATTGGAATTCCAAGCATGATAATCCGTTTTGCCATTTTCCCTGAAAAACAAATGTCATTTTTCGAAAACGGCACATCAAGACCTTTTCTCTTTAGATACAAAAGAGCAATCATAAAACTGATTCCCTGCGCTGTCACAGTCGCAATAGCAACCCCTGCCGCTCCCATATGCAAAACTCCGGACATGATAAGATCTCCTGCAATATTTACCAGACAGGCAACTGCAACAAAGAACAGTGGACTCTTGCTGTCACCCATTCCCCTTAAAATTGCACAGACCGAATTGTACCCCACAATCAATGGAATCCCCAAACAACAGATCATCGTATAAGTACGGGCAGATGTCTCTGCTACCGCGGGAATATTCAGAAATTGTAACAGAAAAGGATGTGCCAAAAGAAATATCACCATCATTAATATAGATATCCCACCAAATACAAATATGCTGTTTCCAATCACTTGCGCAACTGTCTTTTCCTGTTTTGCTCCCAAAAACTGTCCAATAAGCACTGTTGCTCCTGTTGTAAGCCCCAACAAAAACATCGTCACCAGAGCCATAATCTCAGCTCCTGTCGCGACAGCAGACACATTTGCTTTTGTCGAAAAATTACCGATTATCAGCAAATCTACTGTTCCATACAGATTCTGCAACAGACTTGACAGTAAAAAAGGAATCGTAAACCGTATTAATGAAGGGTATAGTTTACCCTCTACCAACATATTTTTACTGTTCATAGCTTTTGCCTTTCTTCATACTCAGCTTTTTTCCAAATATCTTCCGAATAAAACGCCGGATAAAATCTGAATCATTCACATCCTACCCGGCATCTTTGTTTGATTATATTCCTGCTATTTGTTCACTATCATTACCCGTTCATTTTTTCGGATACTTCCTGTCCTCTCGGAGTCACAGCTACGCCACCAAGCGCTGTCTCGCGAAGTGACACATCCATCTTATCTCCAACTTCTTTCATAGCATCAATCACCTGATCTACCGGAATCTGACTGGTGATTCCGGCAAGCGCCATATCCGCTGCTGCCAGTGCATTTACCGCTCCACCTACATTTCTCTTTACACACGGAACTTCAACCAGACCGGCAACCGGATCGCATACCAGTCCCATCAGGTTTTTCAGTGCCATCGCACAAGCATCACCCTGCTGACGTTTGTCTCCACCTTTTACATGACAGATCGCTGCCGCAGCCATACCGGAACCAGAACCAATCTCTGCCTGACATCCGCCGGATGCTCCTGCCAGGTATGCACGATTGGCAATGATCTGTCCTACACCAGCTGCCACATACATTGCTTCAATCATCTTTTCCTTAGGAACATTATATTCCTGATAATAAGTGATCAACACTGCCGGAAGCACTCCGCATGCCCCCGCTGTAGGTGCCGCAACAATTCGTTTCATACATGCATTATTACATCCCATTTTCAAAGCATTGGAAATAACCTTTGCAACAAAATCGCCACACAATGGCTGTCCTGATTCTCTGTATGCGTCCATCTTCGCACCTTCTGTTCCAACCATCCCACTTCTGGAGATCAGATCCGGTTCATAAGTCTCAAGACTGTCTAACATTGCCTGCCACATATATTCCATCTGTTTCCAGGAATCTTCCTCGCTTACATCTCTTTCATGTGCGTCTTCAAGCTGTATCGCCTTCCATAATTCGATGCCTTCATCTTCACATCTTTTGTAAGCTTCTTCCATTGATTGATATGACATACTCTCTATCCTCCATTTTAGTTTGCTTTCAGGAACTTCACACGGATAATTCCAGGCTTATTCTCAAGCTTATCAATTGCCTCAGCCGGCACAACTGCATCTGTCTCAACTACCATAACTGCAGCACCGCCCTTTTTGTCGCGGAAAACCTGCATCGTAGCAATATTAATCTGCATCTCGGTAAGCACGATTGAAACATCCATGATACGTCCGGGCTCATCCACATTGCGGATGATCAATGTATTACTTTCGCCACTGAAATTAACATCAATGCCATCCAGTTTACATACCTTGATTCTTCCACCTCCGATTGAATGCGCCTGCATCCACATCGGCTGTACACCCTCTGCTTCCATATAAATCTGTGCAGTGTTTGGATGTGCCTCCTTAATATCCTTTGCCTCAATCACAAATTCCATTCCTTCTTCTTTTGCAACATCAAAGCTGTGCGGAATCCTCATGTCGTCTGGCTTCATCCCCAATAAACCGCCAATCAGTGCCTTGTCTGTTCCATGTCCTTTCCCCGTTGCTGCAAAAGAGCCATGAAGATACACTCTTACTTTCTCCGGCTGCCTTCCAAAAAGCTGTCTTGCAATCAGTCCGATTCTTGCTGCTCCAGCTGTATGTGAGCTGGAAGGTCCAACCATTACAGGTCCTAAAATGTCAAATATATTTCCCATTATTTTACCCTCTCTTATCCTTTCTGACATATTCTTTATTCATTATATCATGGCATATACATTTTAGACAGAACTATTTTACAATTCCTATCTACTCTTTTTCTCAATGGAATCTTCAAAATGTAAGTTCATTACTGCAATAGAACCTAATACACATAAAATACCAATAATATTTCCTGTACCAAGTTTTTCATGAAATACAACTATCCCGATAATTGTAGCTACAACCGTCTCAATGGAAGCAACTACAGGTACTTTACTACTCTCCGTAATATTCTGTAATCCTTTGAAATAGAAGATATAGCCCAATGCAGTTGGTATCAACGCAAATCCTACTCCCACAAGAATAATAGGCAAATGAAGTGGACGTTCTACGGTTGTCCATGGGTGAAAGACCGCCAGAAATAATGTTGCAAACAAAAAATTGTAGGTTGCCACTGCGAACGGAGAACCTTCATCTGTCGCAAGTCGTCCAAAAATCGCAGCCAGAGAATAACAGAAACCAGCCGCAAGTCCAAATAGAAGACCTGCCACTCCAAAGGAAAGGCCATCAAAATGCCCTCCGGTCACTGTCAAAGTACAGCCAATGATATTAATAAACAATGCCAGATATTTCTGTTTTCCAATCTTCTCTTTAAATAACAGAAACGAAGTAATGCTTGTAAAAACTGGTGACGTATAAAGCAGTACCGCACTTAAAGATACTCCAATTGTATTTACTGCATTGCTATAAGCAACATTGTAAACTGCCTGACAGATAAATCCAAGCAAAATGCAGGAGATCAATGTATTTTTACTTATTATAAATGCCTTTGGTCCATCCTTCACAAGCGTGATAGCTACCAGCATTAGGAATCCTATTGCCATCCGCAAAAAACTGGTATATGCAGAAGAAGACCCATAATTTTGCATTATTTTAACAAAGAAGCCAATCGTTCCCCACAAAGACCCTGCTATGAACACATACATGTAACTTTTAATATCTCTTTTCATCGTTTATTTTTCTCACTCTCTATGTAATTTTATCTGAAAATGTTTTTTATAGGACATTTTCAACATTTCTATTTTAATGCGTCATCTATCCTTTTTTGAAGAAAGAAAACATGATGAGGATATAAGATTTTCTAATATCTTATAGAATTGAATTGAAGGATGATTTCTTTCTTGTCAGAAGAGAGTATGCCATGTAAAATAAATATATTATTTTAGAATTCACAGGTGGAAAGTTATGGATGACAGAAAATTGGAAACAATTCTTGCAGCAATCCGTACAGGAAGTCTCAGCAAAGCAGCAAAACAGTTGAACTGTACTCAATCATCGGTTACGCAGACTGTAAATACTCTTGAAGATGAGCTTGGATGTAAGATATTTGACAGAAGCTACAATGGAGTAAAATTAACCCCTTCAGGAGAAGAACTCCTTCCTTTTATCATAGATGCAGAAACAAGTCTGACCCGGCTTATGGAGTGCGCCATAAAGATTGCCGAAGGAAAGGAAATTCCAATCCGTATCGGTGCTTTTTCTAGCGTTTCAAATACGTGGATGCCTGAAGTGCTCTATCAATACCAGCAGGAACACCCTCGCATTTCTTTTGATATCCGGATAGGCACCAATATTATAACGTCCTGGCTGTTAAATGGAGAAATCGATCTCGCCCTGGGCGATGAAGAACGCTGTAAAGCCTTCCGCTGGTATCCTTTAAAAGATGATCCTTACTATGCAGTGCTGCCTAAAAATTATGTCAAAGAAAACCAGGAATCAATAACGCAGGAAGAATTTTCGAAATTTCCTCTGATCATGGCTCCTCTGAATGTATTAGACAAGCATTTAAACACCCTTTCAAATCAATCCATTGATGTAAGCTGCGATGACGATTCCACTTTATTAAATATGGTATCCCGAGGATTCGGTGCAACCGCAATGCCCAAAATGAGCCTTTGGAATGTTCCGGAAAACGTACGAATTCTTGAACTTATACCAGCCCCCAAACGAACTATCGGAGTTGCACTTCCCAATTCTCCAAGAAAAGCCGCCACTGACTTTGCAAAATTTTTGAGGAAACAATTTCCATACGAAGAGTAGAAATCCTCGCTTTCATAACAAATTTAACAATTGTAAATCCAGTTCAGATATGATAACATTCTCTTTGATTTTAAAAAGGAAGTGTAAGAATGAATAAAAAAGAAGTTTTAGAAATACGTAAACAGTTCACACCTGACCGCTGCGCAATCACGCGAATCTGCGGCTGTTACGTGGATCATGAAAAAGAGAAAAAAGCCGAATTAAAAAAGGCTTTTCTATCCTTACCAGAAGAAGAAGCCTTTAAATATTACGATATTTTTCGCCATACTCTGGCCGGCACTATAGGGAAAAATCTTTTAAACCTTGATTTTCCACTTGATTCGGAGCTTGCAGGCGGCACACAGGAATTTTTATTGAAACTGCGTGAAAGCAAACTCACAGATGACCTCCTTCTTGAGGAATTCTATGATAAAGTCATTGAAAATTATAACTATGCAGAAAACTACTATATTATCCTCATTCATGCAGTCTATGATGTTCCTGGGAAATCTTCAGATGGCGAAGAGATGTTTGACGCATCCGATACAGTATATGAGCATATTCTGTGCAGTATCTGCCCGGTTAATCTTACCAAAGCCGGACTTACATATAATGCCGAAACAAACAGTATCGAAGACAGAATCCGTGACTGGTTAGTAGAAGCTCCGTTAAACGGTTTCCTCTTCCCTTCATTTAATGACCGGGCAAGTGATATTCACAGCATCTTATATTACTCAAAGAAAGCCGAAGAGATTCAGCCAGATTTTATTGACAATGTCCTTGGCGGGAAAATGCCTCTGACCGCAGGTGACCAGAAAAATTCTTTTCAGGCAATTATTAGCGACACACTCGGAGATAGCTGTGACTATGAGACTGTACGAAATATCCATGACAACATTTGCGAGATGCTGGAAGAAGCCAAAGAATCTCCTGATCCGGTAGAACTATCCAAACCAGATGTCCGGCAGCTTTTCGAAAGAAGCGGAGTATCCGAAGAACACCTGGAAAACTTTGATGCCGACTTTGAAGAAACCGTCGGTGAGCAAAAAACTTTCCTTGCCTCAAATATTGTCAACACCAAAACCTTCCAGCTAGAGACACCGGACGTAATTGTCAAAGTAAGTCCGGAGCGCTCAGATCTTGTAGAAATCAGGGAGATTGACGGAAGAAAATGTCTCGTCATCCCAATTGACGAACACCTGGAAGTAAACGGAATCGAAGTTCATTAACTACGATACAGTTCTGTCAAAAAACTCTTGTTTTTCGGAATAATTGCAAGAATTTTTAAAAACAGAAAAAAATATTTGCCAAGCAGGATATTTTGTGATAGAATATTTTCTGCAAGCGGAGATGGCGGAATGGCAGACGCGCTAGATTCAGGTTCTAGTGGGAGTTAGTCCTGTGTGGGTTCAAGTCCCATTCTCCGCATAAAAAGCTCAGATTTTATCTGAGCTTTTTTATTTTCATTTCTTTAACGTCCGCATTATACTATTAAAACGACAGCGTGACTTACATAGTCACGCTGTCGTCTATTTTTACCAGTCTGTATAAATATCAATCGTTCCACTTGCACATCCAGAATCATAAACCTTACCCATTCCCAAAGATGTCTCGACAATCGTTCCTTTCGGGTAATCGCTGCTTGCCACACATATATAATTATCCTCATCTCGAATCGTACCATCCGCTGCCACATGTCGTCCCGGGATATTTAATCCATTTCCCGGAAGAACCCTTTGTGAATAGTAAGTCTCTCTGTGCCCTTTGTAATAATTCACACCTTTTTGCTTTGTAAGGACGCCATCACCTGATGGCATATCATATCCTCCTGAACCTTTGGAGCTATTCTTACTCGCCTCTGCAGCTTTCCTTGCTTCCTCTTCTTTTCTTTTCTTTTCTTCTGCAGCTTTTCGTGCCTCTTCTTCACGGATCTCTTTAATCTGTTTTTTTAAAGACTCCAAATCTGTTGATGTCTCATCTGCCTTCACTTTCAGTTCTGATTTTCGTGAATTAAGCTCTTCTTGCAATTTCACCTGAGAATCCTGTTCTTTTGTCAGATATTCTTCCTGTTCAGCAATCGTATCCCGCAATGTCCGAAGATCATTCAGCTTATTACGGTCGTATTCACTGATATTCTGGATAAAATCAAGCTTGTTCAAAAAATCATTCATATCCTTTGCATCACAAAGAACAGCCAGTAAAGTGGCACTATCATTCTCATACATGTATTTAATTCTAAGCTTCATATCTTCATACTGCTTAGCTTCACTGTATCTGGCAATCGCAAGCTGCTCTTTTGTACTTTCAATCTGCCCCATTGTGCTTTCAATTTCTTCTTCAACCTCAGCGATTTCATTTCCCAGATCAAAAAGCTCACTGTTTATATCATCTAACTGGCTTTCCAATTCTGAAGACTGATTTTCCATACTCTCCACATCTTCAGCACTAACAATATCGCCGGAGCATACAAGAGCCACTGCACATACACAAATTATACTCGTTTGTAATGTCTTTTTTAACAGAATCTTCATACTATTCCCCCATTAATAAAATAATAGTATCATACTTTTCCCCATTGTGCAAAAACTATTGCATTTTTTCTTCAATCTTAGCTTCTTCCCGCCTTTCCTCTTCCTGTGCTTTTTTCAGGAAATCCGCATCTTTCGCTTTCATTCTTGGAATCAATCCTTTTGCAAAACGTCCTTTTCCCCTGTTTTTCACATAAAAATAACCAATGATTGAAAAAACGACTGCCCCAATGAAATTTACCAGAAGATCTTTCATGGTATCTATGAGCCCGATATCCAGATATCCTCCCAATCCCAGACTTTTCCCGTTCACGGCAACATCTGTAATATTATCAATTCCAACCGGTACATTGCTGTTTGTTGGATCAAGCATCACAGATGATATACTGTGCACTATCGTATCTTTTTGCATATCCAGGTTAAAAAACATGTCCATAGAAAATTCAAAGAACTCCCACACTACGCCGATTGTCATAGAAAAACAAAAAGCTACAACTGCAAGAAATACTGGGGATAACTGAAACGTAATCCGTTTGCTGCGGTTCAGAATATCTACAAGTGCAAATCCAATAGCTGCCATCAAAAAGCCATTGATTGTATGCAGTACAGTATCCCAAAATGGGAATTTAATATAATATGCCTGTATTTCGCCTAAAATCTCCGCTGCAAAAATAAAAATTAATATTGTAATTTCTAACGCTGTCGGCAGTTCAATCTTTAGATTAATCTGAATAAAACTTGGTACGATCAGAAGAATCAATGTCAAAATACACAAAAATACATTTTCATAATTGCGATTAAAAACCTGCAAAATCATCATCAGGATAACAAGCATCCGCAAAATCATATAGACCATAAAGGAGCTTCTATGTTCTCGAAGCTCCATATGAATGGCTTTTTTCATTACCTTCCATCGTTTTTTTATCTTCATCCGCTGTCCTCTAATTCAGGAAATTGTCAATAATAACATTTTCCGCTTCTTCTTCCGTCATTCCCATTGTTCTGAGCTTAATTAACTGCTCATCATTAATTCTTCCGATTGCGGCTTCATGTATGATCGCAGCATCAAGATGTCTTGCATTAATTTCCGGTATAGAGCTTACCTCTGCATGATCCATAATAATAGAATCACATTGTACATGTGCATGGCATTTTGCATTTCCCACTGCCTTCGGATGGAAAATCTGCCTGGAATTTCCTTTTGCCACTGAACGGGATACAATCTGTGCCGAGCTGTCTTCACCGTTCATCTGGACTTCCATATTGGAAACAGCAGTCTGATCATCATGGGTCATTAATTTTTCCACTACATACAGCTTTGATCCCTTTCCCAGAGAAACATTTGTCTCACGCTGTGTGGAATCAACGCCCTTAATCTGAGCTGTATCTAATGTAAATACTGCATTTTCTTCCATATAGATATTCGTAACCGGATTTAAAACTCTCGCGCCGCTTCCTTCACCTTCTCCATAATGCTTTTCTTCATAGCGCACATTAGCTCCATTTGCAACATGGAATGAATGGATACCATCATGGCGGCTTTCGTTGCATCCACTGTTGTGAATACCACATCCTGCAACAATCGTCACATCTGCACCTTCGGCAATATAAAAATCGTTGTACACAATATCAGTCATGCCCGAAGCATCCACAACAACCGGAATGTGAACCTGTTCTCCTTTTGTATCTCCGTCAATAAATACATCTATTCCTGACTTGTCCTCTTTTTTCTTAATCTTAATGTGCTCACTGTCTCCATGGCACAAAGCTGTACCATTGTGTCTTAAATTGAACGCTCCTTTTTGTTCAAATCCTTTATCATCAATCTGTTTTAATATTTTTTGTGTAATTTCATCTAAAGTCATCATACTCTCCTTTTTCAGGTGTTTTTCTGATTGCCTGTTAGTTCCTCTTTAAGCAGGCAAGACTGTCTGCTGTATCCATAAGCTTCGGAAGTATCTCTTCTGTCTGACCGATTGAACCGATCTTTCCATCTTCAATAACCATGATCCGATCAGCCATCTGTATAATTCTCTCCTGGTGAGAAATAAGGATCAGACTCTGTTCCTTTTTATCATGTATCTTCTCGAACTGTTGGACAAGCATGGAAAAACTCCAAAGGTCAATTCCTGCCTCCGGCTCATCAAATATACACAATTTGTGTGGCTTAGCCAGAACCGTAGCAATCTCCAGACGTTTCATCTCTCCACCGGAAAGAGTGCCGTCCACCTCTCGCGTAATATATTCATTAGCGCAAAGTCCCACTGCACTTAACATCTTGCAGCATTCCGGTTTAGAAATCTCTCTCCCTGCCGCCAAAGATAAAAGACGTATTACTGTCATTCCCTTAAATCTCGGTGGCTGTTGAAATGCAAATCCTATCCCTGCATTGGCTCTGTGATTAATATCATAGGAAGTAATATCTTCACCATCCAGAATAATCTCCCCACTGTCAGCCTTTTCAATCCCCATCAAAACCTTAGCCAGGGAAGATTTACCTCCTCCATTCGGTCCTGTAATGACAAGCATCTCACCATCAGCCACTTCAAAACTAATATCTTTAACGATACTTCTCTCTATACCATTCTCATTCACTTTAAATGTAAGATTCTTTACTTCAAGCATTTTAAGCTCTCCTTTCCAAGTAAACTCCATTATAATCCAAATGACTCAATAGCGCAAGAATAAATGGGGACGTAGACTTTTGATAAAAATCTACGTCCCCATTTGAAAACACAATATATCTTCAAGCGGAAGTATCCACATCTTCGTTGCAATGCCAACAAGCAGTGTCCAAAGAATTGACAGCTTTTATTCCTGAATGTATGCTGCCAAAAGTTCAAATGTATTTTTTACGCCTTCTATATGGGAACGCTCATAGTTATGAGACGCATAAACTCCCGGTCCGACAAGGCCATGTCTGATATCATAACCACTTTTCAAAGACGCCTCTACATCTGACCCATAATGCGGATAAACATCTACCGCATAGTTGAGGTTATGGCATTTTGCCAGAGCAACCAGTTTGCTTGTTACATCATAATCATATGGTCCACCGGAATCTTTTGCGCAAATAGATACCATTGTCTCTTTACACTCCAGATCATCTCCCACACATCCCATATCTACAGAAATCATCTCTTTTGTATCCGCAGGGATCGTACACCCTCCATGCCCTACCTCTTCATATACTGTGAACATTAATGTGAGATGATATTTCAGCTCCACATGATTCTCATAAATATATCTTGCCAATGCAATCAGAATTGACGCAGACAGCTTGTCATCTAAAAACCGGCTTTTTATGTATCCGCTTTGAGTAATAACGGTTCTTGGATCCATACTTATAAAATCGCCCGGAGCTATTCCTAATGCAAGAGTATCCTCTTTCTTTTCTACATTTTCATCAAGAAGAATCTCCATATTTTTTTCTATCTTCTCCAATGACCCATCTGCCACATGGCAAGATGGTGTATTATTCAGAACAACTCCTGTGTAAACCTTTCCATCTCTTGTAAAAATCTGACAATTTTCACCATCAGCAGTATCCCAGCAATGTCCTCCTAATGTGGTAGGTCGGATTCTTCCATTTTCTTTGACAGAACGAACCATAGCCCCAAGTGTATCGATGTGCGCTGCAAGCACTAAACGCTCTCCGCTTCCTCCAAAATCCGCAAAGACTGTTCCTTTGTTTCCAACTGAAACTGAAGCACCCCAATATTTTAATTTTTCTGCAACATATGTTGCTGCCTCTTTCGTGTACCCGGTAGGACTCGGAATCCCAGTCAAATGAACTAATTCTTCTACTGCATATTTTTCATATTTATCCACGTATATCTCTCCTCTCTTTCTGGTAATCTGCTATGATTATCATTTCAAAATAAAAACACTGAAAACCGTTAACTT
>JBJEMB010000018.1:0-4904 GCA_051879455.1 Lachnospiraceae bacterium | reverse complement strand
AATATTCACAAGAAATTATTTGGGCCATTAAGGAGGATACAAAAGATGATTATTAGCGCAAAATATCTCATGACAGGTGATGGAAAAACTGTTCTTGAGGATAAGGCTGTTTTGACTGGGGCAGATGGAAAGATTAAAAAGATTGCGTCCAAAGAAGACTTGGTAAAAGAATTTCCGGATGAAGAGGTAAAAGAGTATGGGGATGCAACCATTCTTCCGGGATTATTTGATATGCATGTACATCTTGCATACTGGTATTCACAGCCGGATTCATTCAATTACAATGATCAGATGATTACATTGTATGCGCTTCAGCATGCGCAGGCAGCATTTGAAAGAGGAATTACATCTGTGAGAGATCTGTCTTCTTACCATGGAGTCTGCAAAAACTTAAAGCTTGCTGCTGAAAAAGGATTTATCACTGTTCCAAAGATTACACATACGGATACAGGTATGTGCATGACAGGAGGGCACGCATGTGATGAGGTGCCGGAAGTAGACGGACCGTGGGAAGTAAGAAAAGAGATTCGTAAACAGGTCCGCGACGGAGCTGAGTGGGTAAAGATTCTCACAACACATCGTTCTCATATTCCGGAGTTTACACAGGAAGAGCTGGATGCTGCAGTTGATGAGTGTCACAGAAGAGGAATCAAATGTGCGGTTCACGCAGGAACGAATCCGGGAATCCAGATGTGTATCGATGCCGGTTTTGATACCATTGAGCATGCAACGTTTATGACCGTTGACCACGCAAAGCAGATGGCAGAAAAAGGAATTGCATGGACGCCAACAATCATGGCATATACACTTCTCTATGAGATCTGTAAAGAGAAAATGGAAAATCATGCAGGAACTCCGGTGAATGATCCGGTTATGCAGAAAGAGATTAATGACTATCAGTATTTTGAGCCTGCGTATAAGGCATACAGAGACAATTTTAAGAAGTTCTATGACACAGGGGTTACTGTTATTGCAGGTACCGATATGGTTATGTATCAGTCTCCGCTTTTGCCACTTCCAAGGGAGCTTCAGTACATGGTAGAATACGGAATCACACCGATACAGGCAATTCAGACAGCGACATCAAACCCGGCAAAGGTGCTTGGCGTGGAAAATGAAAGAGGCCTTATCAAAGAAGGACTGGATGCAGATATCCTTGTAGTTGGCGGTGATCTGAGTAAAGATATCAAATGTCTTAATGATGTAAAACTTGTAACAATGGACGGAAAGCGTGTATTTGAAGCTGGTATCAGATACGTAGGAACCGGAAATATGCTTATGTAATACGTCATGCCAGCAAAAATCTCAATTGGGGAAGAAGAAGTTTCATCCCTGATTGAGATTTTTTAGATTGCAGGAACGGAATGTTATTTATATAATCAATAACTATATAGATAAAAACGATTGGATGCTTATAGGAAAAAAGCTTAAAATAAAAAGAAATAATATCATTAAAGGAAACGGGAAAAGTATGAAAACTTTTGATACAGATGATTTAGTAAGGGCAAAAATTCCCGGTGAAAAAACCGGAATAACAATAAAAACGGGGATATGCGGTTTTTGTGGAGGAGCATGTCTTATTGATGTCTATTGTAAAGATGGTAAAGTAATTAAAGTAGAAGGAAATAACACATTTCCGACATCCAACGGTCGTGTCTGTGTCAAGGGCGCAGCATTGAAACAGGCATTGTATCACCCGAAACGTCTGACCTATCCGATGAAACGTGTTGGGAAAAGGGGAGAAGGAAAGTTTGAACGGGTTTCCTGGGATGAGGCGCTTAATATCATTGCAGAGAAGCTGGATGAGACAAAGAAACGATACAGTGCGAAGGAAACACTTTTTTATGTAGGGCATCCAAAGTGGTTTCGTCCACAGCTTACAGAACTTGCGAATTGTTATGGAACACCAAATGTCGGGTCAGAATCCAGTACCTGTGCGTATGCACTTATGATGGCATGTCAAAGTGTATTTGGAAAAGGTGTGATGATGCCGAGACCGGATTTGGGAAGATGTAAAACACTTGTTGTATGGGGAGTGAATCCTCTTTACAGCAATTCGGTATCAGCAGGTGGTGCACTTGTGAATACACTGAAGCGGGGGATTAAATTAATTGTTGTGGATCCCAGATGCACGCCAACGACTGAGCATGCAGATATTCATTTGCGTCCAATTCCTGGAACGGATGGGGCACTTGCTCTTGGAATGGCAAGAGTAATCATTACAGAAGGTCTTCAGAATCAGGAATATATTGATAAATATACAATTGGTTATGAAGAATATCGTGATTATGTCATGCAATTTACTCCGGAAAAAGTGGAAGAAATTACTGGGGTTCCCAAAGAAGATATGGTTAGTGCCGCCATACTTATGGCAAAAGAGGCACCATGCCCGATTCAGATGTCAGCATCACCAGTTGTACATAATATTAATGGTGTACAGAATGCAAGAGCAATTGTCATGCTTCTGGCGCTGACAGGAAGTTTTGGAGTGCCTGGTGGCTGTATGCCTCCCGGACCGGGACGTGCGGTATTAAAAGATGCTTTCATGGGAACAAGAAAACAGAGAGTTTTTGCAGAGCAGGATCTGAGTCATGAAGAATTTCCAGCGTGGGCGAAATTGACAGCCCATGAGACCCAAGTAACAAAAATTGCGGATTATATGGAAGGAAAAGGAGAATATCCGATCCGCAATGTGATTGCGTTTGGAATGAATCACCATATGTGGCCGAGACCTGACAGACTGGAAAAGGCATTTGAAAAAGTGGACTTTTTTGTAAACGCAGATATATATATGACAGATACTTGCAAGTATGCAGATATTTTGCTTCCTGTACAGCCTTCCCTTGAAAGAGAGCAAGTGGAAATTCTGGGGCTTGATACTGTATTTTATCAGGGACATGTAGTGGAACCAATGGGAGAGAGCCGATCGGATATTGATATTATTACAGCACTGGCTGAGAAACTTGGAGTGACGATTGGTGGCGATGAGTCTGTCAGAAATCATGAAGATTTTCTGAGAAAAGCTCTCATACCGACAGGACTTACACTGGAAGAAGTCAAGGCAGCGCCCAAAGGAATCAAAGCAAAGAAAATTATGCCGGCCCAAACCTCTGAGAAAATACTTCAGGTGAAGACACCAAGTGGAAAGATAGAATTTGCATCGGATGTTATTGGTTCCTGTGAAAAAGAGGGGCATGAAGCCTTGCCTGTATATCATGATTTCAGAAAAAAACTTCCGCTGGATGAATACCCAATGATACTTACAACGGGAAGCAGAAAACCACAGCTTTTCCATTCAAGAACTTACAGGCTTCCATGGCTTGCTAACTTAGAAAAATATCCGTTAGCTGAGGTGCATCCGGAAGATGCACGCATTTTGGGAATGGAAGATGGAGAAGAAATCTGTTTGAAGACACCTGTTGGAAGTATGGAACTGACGCTTGAACTTAATTCATCCTGTTTACCGGGAACGGTTAATGTATATCACGGAGCAGGAATGAAAGATATTAACCTGTTGGTGGATGATCATTATCTGGATCCCATATCCGGATTTCCTGGTTTTAAGTCTTATTGCTGCAGATTAGAAAAAAAGGAGGCAGATTGTGAGTAGAGTTGTATGTGAAAAAGAGTTGTGCTCAGGCTGTCTTGCCTGCGTAGTGGCATGCATGGATCAGTATTATGATGAGACAGAAACAGACGCACTTTCTCCCCGCATTTATGAAAAAAGAGTATCCGAACGTACTGGATTTATGAACTATGTTACCAGAAATTGTATGCACTGTCCGGATGCTCCATGTATGAATGTGTGTCCGTTAAAAGTGTTTGAAAGGGACGAACAGGGTTTTGTCATTACTGTTCATCAAGACAAGTGTATCGGATGTAAGAGATGTTTAGAAGTATGCCCATATGATGTTCCAAGATTTAATACAGAAAATAAAATTGTAAAATGTGACGGATGCGCAGTCAGAGTGGCAAATGGGTTTGAACCGGCATGTGTGAGGGCCTGTAATACCGGAGCTCTCAGACTGACAGATGAAATGGAATAAATAAAAGGAATAATGGAGGATTGCTTTGGAGTTACAAGAGTTAATGGAAAGAATCCAGCTTCCAAAACTGGCACAGAAAGTAGTAATAGAATATTCCCTGGCGGATGAAGAATACCAGAAATGGAGAGAATTATTTTATAAAGATACAAAAGAGTTTCTGATGCAGTGGAAAGAATCAGAATCGCATCTTCAATTGGGAATGGTATTTTATCTCCGACTTGCATGTGAAGTGTATGAGGAGTACAGAAAACAAAAGATAGAAGATAAAATTTTTGATGATACATTTTATGATATTACAATCTGGGCAGAAGAGTGTTACAGAAAATATGGATGTTGGGGAATAGAAGAAGCCGGGTGGCTTTCTGTTTCTGCAAAAATGAAATTATTTCGTCTGGGAAGACTTCAGTTTGAGCCAGTAACTTTGAAAGAAAATCTGGAAGGAAGTCCGTTAAAGGCAGGGACAAAAGTGCTCAATGTCCATATACCTGCCGGTGAAAAATTGGATTATGAGGCATGCAGGGAGTCTGTAAAAAGGGCAGAAGTATTTTTTGAAGATATCTACGAGGCTTATATATGTGATTCCTGGCTGCTTTCACCCAAGTTAAGAGATATTTTGCCTGAGACAAGTAATATCATACGTTTTCAAAAGATGTTTGAAATTGTAAAAGTTCATTATACATTCCCTCAGGCAGAACAAAGAATCTTTCAGGATATCAGAGAAGATAAAGAAAACTATCCGGAAGATACTTTGCTTAGGAGAAAAGCAAAAGAATATATTTGCTGTGGAAATAACATCGGAATAGGTATTGGATATTTCTATAAATAGAGTTATTTATAATTATTACCTATTTGTCTTTG
>JBJEMB010000017.1:0-4966 GCA_051879455.1 Lachnospiraceae bacterium | reverse complement strand
TAGCAGGAAAATTGGCAAAAAAAGCGGGTTTTATGGACCTGCTTTTTTTGTGCAATAAAATACCGAAAAAAAGTAAAAATCCCCCTCACACATAAAAAGTACAGCAAAAATTGAGTAAAAAAGCACGAAAAAACAGCACAATAAGAGATGGAAATTTGTATAATAATTACACAAAATTAATGCAATAAAAAGGCATTTAATGCTAAAATATTGAAATTCAAAAATAAAAATGATACCCTACGGACATAGAAAGGGGGAGGCAATGAAGGTTACGGTAAAAGAAATAGCGGATGCATTGGAGCTGTCAACATCAACTGTTTCCAGGGCTCTGAATGATAATGAACTGATCAGCAAAGCTACAAGAGATGCGGTGAAACAAAAGGCGGTTGATATGGGATATTTTCAGGACAGTCTGAAAATTGTAAAAGATTTTAACCGGACAGTAACCAGACTGATAGGAATCTGTGTGCCTAACTTGAAAAATCCGATCTGTATTGATGTAATCAAAGGAGTGCAGGAATATTTTTCTGTGAGAGATTATGGAGTCCTTGTTATGGATTCTGAAGAAAATCTGGGAATGGAGGAAAGAAACATAAAAGCGTTGCTGGAATTGTCGGCACAGGGATTAATCGTATTTCCGACTTCCGCGGAATCGGCAGAACGAATCAAACCGTATACAGAAGGACGTGTGCCAACTGCTTATGTATGTAATATCTCGGAGGATAAAAATATTCATTCGATAGGTATTGATGAGGAACAGGCATTTCGTGTTTTGACAGAGTATTTGATGCAGATGGGACATGAAAAAATTGCATTTATAGGCGGATCGCAGAAATTCGTAAATCGTGTAAGAGGATTTGAAAAGGCCGTAGGTGAGAATAAAAATGCAGTATCCGCAGTGATACGATGTGAGCCTACGCAGCAGGCGGGATTTCGCATGATGAAACGTCTGATTGAAAATCAGGAGGAGTTTACGGCAATAGTTGCCGCTTCAGATTTTATTGCCCTTGGAGCTATGGATGCGATTTATGATTCCGGGAAGAGGATTCCGGAGGATTACTCTCTGGTCGGGCTGGACAATATTGACATTTCAGGAAACAAAAGGATTGATTTGACAACGGTAAATCAGCCAGGGAGAGAAATCGGAATGAAGGCCAGTGAAATTATTTATCATGAGATGATAAACGGACCATACGAGTATAAATGTACGGAGATTTTTGATACTTTTCTCGTGATCAGGGGGAGCAGCGGAAGGAGGACCAGATGAAAAAATATGATTTTCAGTTAGCAATGCAGCTTCCGTTCCCTGTAGATCAGACATATGAGAAAGATCAAAAGCTGTTGGAGGCTCTCCGGGCATTGCAGGAAAATGGATTTTCAGGTGTAGAGTTGAATCTGACGGAATTTGAGAAAATTGAGCCGGAGCAGCTTCAGAAATTTCTGAAAAAATTTGATATGAAAATGACAATGGTTGCTACGGGGGCATACGCAAAGAAAAATCATCTGTCGTTAAGTGATACGGATGAGTGTAACCGAGAAAGAAGCGTGAAAGAACTGGAAAAAATTCTGTATTTTGCGGAAAAGGCAGATTGCGGAGTAATCTGCGGTTTCCTGAAGGGGCCGGGAAACCAGCCGCATAAAGAGGGATATCAGCAGTTTGCAAAATCGCTCAGTCAGCTGGCGGAGAAGAAATATGAAAAAGTCCAGCTTTACATTGAAGTGACAAATCATTATGAATCAACAGTAGCAAATCGGGCGATGGAAGCGGGAGAACTGTTAAAAGATATGCCGGATCATTTCCGGATGCTTCTGGATACATATCACATGAATATTGAAGAACGCTGTATGGAAGCGGTCATAATAGAGAATCTTCCGGGAAACAGAGATTTTCATATATCAGATAATAACCGCAGATTTCCGGGTTACGGAGCGCTGGATTTTTACAGAATTCTGAGAGTGGTGAAAAGTATTAGTTATAACGGTTCTGTTACGATTGAAGGAAATGTGGCTGTTGATCTGATAAAAGAAATTGAGGGAACAGCTTCTTACCTGGCAAATATATCGGAGAGGCTTAAAAGCGTCGGATGAAACTGGAGGAGTGAAAAAGAAATGGAAGAAAACAGGGACAAGGTCATATTGAAAATGTCCGGAATTACGAAAAGATTTCCCGGGACGCTGGCATTAAATAAAGTTCAGCTTCAATGTGAAAAAGGTAAGGTTCATGTTCTTCTGGGAGAGAACGGGGCAGGAAAATCAACACTGGTAAAAATTATATCAGGCGTTTATACGAAAGATGAAGGGAGTATGTGGTTTGACGGCGCTGAACGCAATTACAAAGGTGTGCGTGAGGCTATCCGGAATGGAATCAGCATGATTCATCAGGAACTTAACCTTCTTCCGGAGAGAACAATCGCTCAAAATATTTATATTGGTCATGAGCCTGTGAAAAAGGGTCTTCCGGGAGTCATCGATTACAAAAAGATGCTGGAAGACAGCCGCAGGCTTCTGGAGGATCTGGGGCTTGATATGGATCCGAATCAGATGGTAAAGGATCTGAGCATTGCGCAGCAGCAGATGGTTGAAGTAGTAAAGGCATTGTCCAATGAGATCAAGCTGCTGATCATGGATGAACCTACATCTTCTTTGACTCAGAAGGAAATTGACAAATTATTTGAGATTGTGGAGCAGCTGAAGAAAAAAGATGTGGCGATTATCTACATATCACATCGAATGGATGAGATCAAACGGATCGGAGATGCGGTTACGATCATGCGGGACGGTACATATATCGGCACGCTGGATGCCAAAACCATGGATATGGATGAGGCTGTTGCCATGATGGTGGGAAGAAAAATTGAAAATATGTATGCCCGTAATTATCAGACTCCGGGAAAAGAGATACTGAAGGTGTCTGATTTGAAGGGGCTCCGGTTTAAAAATGTGAATCTGACTGTAAGAGAAGGAGAGATCGTTGGATTAACAGGACTTGTGGGAGCCGGACGTTCTGAGGTTGCGAAGGCATTGTTTGGCTATGATCCTATTTTAAGCGGCAGTTATGAATTATTAGGAGAAAGAATTACCCGTCCTGTTCCGGAAAAAAGCATTGAAAGAGGAATGGCGTTTCTTCCGGAGGATCGAAAAGAAGAGGGTCTTGTTCTCAGTATGCCGATCAAAGAAAATATTGTGGCAGCCAGTCTGAAAAAAGTCTTTCCGAAAAGGTTTGTTGACAGAAAAAAGGAGCAGAAGATTGCGGAGAAATATCGGGGGAAATTAAAAATCGCCACATCCGGTGTTGATAAGCTTGTGGGAGAGCTTTCGGGCGGAAATCAGCAGAAGGTAGTTATTGCAAAATGGCTGGAGACAGGATGTCGTCTGATCATTATTGACGAACCGACTAGAGGAATTGATATCGGAGCTAAGGCAGAGATCTACCATTTGCTGGATGAACTGGTAGCTCAAAAATGCGGCATTCTGATGATCTCATCAGAACTGAATGAAGTAATTGGCGTATCCGACAGAGTATATGTGATGTGTGAAGGTTTGGTAACAGGCGAACTTGACAGACAGGAAATGTCACAGGAGTCGATCATGAAATATGCAATTATGGGAGGAACATCATGAGCAGAGGTCTTGATTTGAAAAAGCAATGGAAGAAACGAAATGTTTCCGGAATTATGCTCGGTACGATTGCTCTTTTTATCTTTTTCAGCATAATCGAAGCAAAATTCTTAACTCCTTACAACATTATTCTGATTATGAGAAATTCCTGTATTCTTCTGATTGCGGGAATCGGCATGACTATGGCGATCCTTATTTCACAGATTGATCTTTCTGTCGGTTCGGTGCTGTCTCTCTCAGGTGTTGTGACGGCTGTCTGTCTGCAGAACGGAATTCCAGTAATTGCGGCAATGATGGCCGGACTGCTGACCGGAGTTCTGTTTGGACTGGTCAATGGATTTTTGATAGCGGTATTTCGGTTTGATTATTGGATTGTAACCTTTGCAACAATGAGCGTGGGCTCGGGCATGGCACTTGTGATAGCTGACGGTGCGACGGTAAAGATCCAGAACTCTCTGATGGACTGGCTGGGAAACGGAAAGATATTCGGTATTTATTTTCTGGTTATTTTTACGGTACTTCTGATTGCAGTGATGATGTATATCCTGAAAAGAACAAAACTGGGGTATCAGATCTATTCTATCGGAGGTTCAGAACAGGTGTCCAAAACCTGTGGAATTGCAGTCACAAAATGCAGGATCATCGTATATGTATTAAGCGGTATTTTTGCAGCAATTGCAGGAATTCTGATATCCGGTATGACAAACTCCGCAAGTCCCATTGTAGGTGCGGAATACTCCTTTAATACTATGGCGGCAGTTATTATCGGAGGAACCTCTTTTGATGGAGGTAAGGGAGGCCTTGCCGGAACGGTATTGGGTACGCTGCTTTTGAGAATCCTGTCCAGTGGGCTGAATATGATCGGTATTCCGGCAATATGGCAGAAGGTAATTATCGGGATTGTGATTGTGGTGATTCTGGTAACGGAGGCTCTGGGAGAGAAGAAGAAAAAAATCGATGGATTAAGGAGGGTATATTCAAATGAAGCGTAATTTATTTACTCAGCTGGATATGTTCTCACGGATTATCCTGCTGCTCATCATCATGGGATTATTTGCAGTATTAAATCCAGGTGCATTTCTGACCGGAGAAAATCTCTCGGCAGTTATTTTTCAGCAGGCTCCCTTTACGATTCTGATGAGTCTGGGTATGAGCCTTGCGATTATTACAAAGGGAATAGACAAGTCTATGGCATCAGTGATGGTGCTTACTACGATCTTAAGCGCCAATTACTTTAAAAACGGCATGTTTTTCATGGGATTTTTCATTGCAGTTATGGTAGGAGTCGGCTGTGGAATGTTTAACGGACTTCTGATCACCCGGATAGGGATCCAGCCTTTTATTGCTA
>JBJEMB010000016.1:19285-29153 GCA_051879455.1 Lachnospiraceae bacterium | reverse complement strand
TCACCGTTTGGTGAGTAATCTTTTAAAGAAAAATGAACAATGTTCAAGTTAGGAGGAAATTATGCAGGCAATTTTTGAAACTTTATTTGATGTGGCTTACCTTGTGACGGTTATCACATTGGGAATTTTGATGATTCGCGGGAGCAAGGGAAGAAAGCAGTATTTACTTTACGGGATTATGGCGGTTACACTGGGGAGCGGTGATGCATTTCATCTAGTACCGAGAGCAATTGCATTATGTACGACAGGACTTGAAAATTATACAGAAGCATTAGGAATCGGAAAAATGATTACGTCTATTACAATGACAATCTTCTACGTTCTTTTGTATTTCGCATGGCGTCTCCGTTATCAGGTTGTCGGACGGAAGAATCTCACAATTGCAGTGTGGCTTCTGGCTGCCCTTCGCATCCTTTTATGTCTGATGCCACAAAATGCGTGGACAAGTGAGAATGCTCCTCTTTCCTGGGGAATCTACAGAAATATTCCGTTTACGATTTTGGGTGTACTGGTTGTTGTATTGTTTTATCGGAGTGCGAAAGAACAAAAAGACGAGCCATTTCGCTTTCTGTGGCTCACAGTTGTGATAAGCTTTGCATGCTATATTCCGGTAGTACTTTTTGCTGATGCCATTCCGATAGTAGGAATGCTCATGATACCGAAAACCTGTGCTTATCTGTGGACAGTTCTGATAGGATATAGATCAATGATAAAGGATTTTTAATTTATAAAAAAAGCAGAAGAGGTTTAGAAGATTATGGGGCGTAAGACTATTTTTCATGTGAAAAAGCGGACATTATTGGCAGTCGCAAGCTGTGTATGGTTTCTGGCGGGATTCAATGTCGCAAGACTTGGTATTCTTTCATACCACAACATAAAGATTTTGGCAGTACATATTTTCCTTTCAGTGCTTGTTTTTCTTGCTTTTGGTACCATGTTTTTTAAGATGAGTATTAAGCATACAAAACGCATCAAAGGATATAAAGAAGAATTTCGTCCTGTATGGCATTTTTTTGATTTGAAATCTTATCTTATCATGGCCTTCATGATGGGTGGAGGTATCTGGCTTCGTTCCTCCGGAACTTTGCCGGATGTATTCATTGCCGTATTCTATACAGGACTTGGATTGGCACTTGCGCTTGCAGGCGTACTTTTTGGGATTATTTTCCTTAATTATGATAATAAAAGCAATGATGAAAGATGATAAATTTAATAAATTTATCATCTTTCCATTTAACGATTTAAAGAATCTTTTGCATATTCCGTTTCATCTTTTCTGACAATGCAGAGTATTGGATCAGTTCTTCTTCTGTAAATCCATCGAACCGTGCCTGATCATATTTGCCTTGGGCATTAGCCAGTTCTTCGAGAATCGGAAGCGCAGTTGGCAGGAAGGTGATTATCAGTGACTTTGTTTCTCGTTTGGTATTCACTTTAATTAGTCCTTTGGAAGAGAGTTTCTGGAGTAGAGAGGACAGTTTCCGGGGAGTAAGCCCGGTGAAGTCTGAAAGTTCCAGGCGGCTATTACACTGATGAGGCTGATTCAGACAGAGTAATAGCCGAATCTCTTCAAGGGACAGATTATTCTTTTGGGCAACAGACTCCAGATAGTAGTCCAGAAGCTTTCGACTACGATATTCGTCCATCAGGATTCCTTCCGCGGAAAGTGTTGCCTCGGAAATCTGGCTGCGTTCTTCTCCCAGCTTTTTGGAATTTGGAAAAATAGTAGGAGGAACAGTGCCGTCTCCGGCAGCGTCAATCAGAAACCGGTAAATCTGCAGTCTGTTTTTTTCGTAATCTGTCTCATCAAGCACATGTTTGTAGAAATTGTTATAGTATTCAAAGACCATCAGTTTCATACGGATAGTTTTGGAGATATTCATTCCCTGACTGGCCAGAGAACCTTTGGTTTTTACATAATAGTAGATAGGAACCTGCAGCGCATAGATGGTCTCTGCATAGCGCAGATATTCCAGATTAAACATAAAATCTTCGCACCAGCTGATGCTTGTATCCATGCGCAGCTGGTGATTTTCTATAATGTCCCGGCGATATAGCTTATTCCACAATACGCCATAATAAAAGTCTGCGGGATTTTCAACCATATGGGAGGCGAATTCTTCCTGAGTCATGATACAATCATCTTCGATATCGCCTTTTACAGATACGCGTTCTCCGACTACCCGATAAAAGTCAGAGATAACCAGATCGCAATGAAAGTGAGTTGCTGTATCTACAAAAAGCTGGGTGGCATTGGGAGTGATCCAGTCATCACTGTCGAGAAACTGGATGTAGATGCCCTGAGCCTGATCTAATGCCTGATTTCTGGAATCAGATACACCGGAATTTGCTTTGTGGATAACGCGGACGCGGGAATCATAAGATGCATACTGATCGCAGATAGCACCGGAAGAGTCCTGGCTCCCGTCATCGACTAATATCAATTCGAAATCAGTGTATTCCTGGGTTAAAATGCTGTCAATACAGCGAGAAATAGTAGATTCGGCGTTATAAACAGGTACAATAATGCTAACGGTCGGGTTCATATATATTTAACCTCCTTTGGAAGAAATTTAACATGTATAAGAATAAAATGATGTTTGCTATATTCTGTTTCCAAGCTGCCAAAAAGCAACTGCACTGGCGGCTGCAACATTCAAAGAATCTACGCCGTGGGACATAGGAATCTTTACTGTGTAATCACAGTCAGCGATTGTGTCGGCGGCAAGACCATCACCTTCGGTTCCCAGAATTATGGCAAGTTTTTCTTCAGCCAAAAGTTTGGGATTATCAATACGGATAGAGTTGTCATTAAGTGCAAGGGCAACGGTTTTAAATCCGGAAGCCTGAAGGCTACTGAGTGCAGGCTGAGGCCAGATAGACTCATCTTTTCCGAGAAAAGTCCAGGGGATCTGAAAAACACATCCCATACTGACGCGGATAGCGCGGCGGTAGAGTGGATCAGCGCATGCGGGGGTGAGAAGGACGGCATCAATATTCAGTGCTGCCGCAGAGCGGAAAATCGCACCAATGTTTGTAGGATTCATTACATTTTCCAGGATAGCAATGCGGCGGGCTTTGTCACAGACGGTTGTTACATCCGGAAGATTGGGACGATGCATCAGGCACAGAGCCCCTCTGGTCAGATTAAATCCGGTCAACTGCGTTAATACTTCAAAATCAGCTGTGTATATTGGAATGTGGCTGCATCGTGCCACTATATCTTTGGCTTCTCCGGCGATATGTTTTCGCTCCAGTAAAAGAGAAACCGGGCTGCATCCTGCATCAAGAGCACGCTCAATTACTTTGGGACTTTCAGCAATGAAAAGTCCTTTTTCCGGCTCATCCCGATTGAGGAGCTGCCGTTCTGTAAGACGTGCATAGGGATCCAGCTCCGGTGCATCAAAATCTGTGATTTCTATAATATTTGACATGAGACTCTCCTTTGTAAACAGTATAAAGATATTATAAATGTTTTAACAGGTTTATGCTATTGATTCTTTCATGATAAACAAAAAAGATATTAAGTAGAAAATTACAGAGAAATTGTCTGGGATTGGAAATATGCAAGATTAGAATAAAAGATACCTCTTGTAAATTATAGAATTGGTTTGCTATAATAAGCTACATAGCATGTATATTAACCTGATATGGGGATTAAAGATGAGAGGATTAACATATGGAAATCAATAAGTTGTTTGCAGAACTTCCTAAGGGATCGATTTCTGAAATTATCATACAGAGAATCACAGATGCTTTGATCAGCGGAGAATTGAAGCCGGGAGATAAGATCCCGACAGAAGTAGAATTCAGTGAAAAGTTAGGAGTAAGCCGAAATGCGGTGCGTGAAGCAATTAAAGTTCTCGTTGCATTTGGGGTGCTTGAGATAAAAAGGTCTGAGGGAACTTTTGTGGTAGAAGAGTTCAATAACAAGCTTTTAAATCCTTTGATGTACGGATTGATTTTATCAGAACATTCTATGGAGGAACTTCTGGAAGTTAAGATTTCCGTTGCAAACTCTATGTTATATCTGGCTATTTTAAATGCATCGGATGAAGAGATAGGGAAACTTCGAAAACTGGGAGAAGAATTTAAGAAAGCTATGAATGAAGTTCCGGCGGATACGGATAAAATCTATGATGTGAGTAAAAATTTCAATCAGTATCTGGGAGAGATTTCACACAACCGGATGCTTCAGCAATTAGATAATATCATACATAAGATTGCAGCATTCACGAGACATAAGGCGATTGAAGTGTCTCTGGAGCAGGGAAGAACGAATGCATTGCCGGATAATTATTTAAAAGAGGTTGATATACTGGAAGCAAGAGATAAAAGAGCAATTACAGAATTCATGGATGAAAGATTAAAATTATGGCAGGAGCTGCTTTTGTAAGCGGCTCCTTTTTTGGACTGAAAAGAATGAAATATTAACAATAATGTCAATATTTTATCAATATGTTCAATGTAGAACATATTGAACAAAAATTAGTAAAATAATTTATGAAATATCCCAATTGAATTTAAAAATAGAATGTAGTACATTAGACGTACAACGAAACAAACGAGTTCGGAACAAACGGAGGTAATGAAATGGAAGCAAAAGAATATGTATTAGACCTTATTGAAAAGGGAAGAAAAGCACAGCAGGAATTTGAACAGTTCTCTCAGGAAGACGTAGATAAAGCTGTTCGTGCAATCGGAAAGATTATTTATGACAATGGCGAGATGCTTGCTAAGATGGCTGTTGAAGAGACACGTATGGGTGTTTACGAAGACAAGATCAAAAAGAATAAAGGTAAAGCAAAAGCAGTATGGAACAAATTGAAAGGTGTTAAGAGTAGAGGAATCATTGAGTACGTTGAAGACGAGGGTATCGTTAAAGTTGCAAAGCCAATCGGTGTTATCGGAGCAGTTGCACCAACTACAAACCCGACAATGACACCAATGCAGAATGCAATGATCGCATTAAAAGGTGGAAATGCTATTATTGTTGGACCACATCCACGTGCAAAGAAAACAGGTGTTGAGACTGTAAATCTTATGCGTGCTGCATTAAAAGAAGTAGGAGCACCGGAAGATCTGATCCAGATTATCCCAGAACCTACAGTAGAGCTTTCCGGACTTCTGATGTCAGAGTGTGATGCATGTATTTCTACAGGTGGTCCTGGAATGGTTAAGGCTGCATATAAGAGTGGAAAACCTGCATTCGGTGTAGGAGCAGGAAATGTTCAGACATTGGTAGATGTAGATGTTGATCTTGCAGAAGTAGCTAAGAAAGTTGCAATCAGCCGTACTTATGACAATGGTGTATTATGTACTTGTGAACAGTGCGTACATATTCCGGAAGAAAAACATGATGAGATGGTTGAAGAGCTGAAAAAACAGGGTGCTTACTATGTTGGAGAACCTGCAGAAGTAGATGCTCTTAGAAAAGCAATGTTCCCAGAAGGAGCAATTGACAAAGATATGGTTGGAGCATCACCGGTATTTATTGCAGAAAAAGCAGGAATCAAAGTTCCGGATGATACAAAATTCCTCCTTGTTGAAATTGAAAAATCAGGTGCTGAGGAGTATCTTGCAAAAGAAAAATTATGTCCGGTTATCGCAATCAACAGCTATAAGAAATGGGAAGAGGCAGTTGATAAAGCCGTTACAAATCTTAAAAACGAGGGAGCAGGACACAGTAGTGTAGTTCATTCCAATAATAAAGATCACGTTGAATATGCAGCAGAGCTTCTTCCGGTATCCCGTATTGGTGTAAATATGATTGGTTCTTCAGGACTTGGCGGAGGATTTGACAATGGACTTAATCCAACAGCTACACTTGGATGTGGAACATGGGGAAATAACTCCATCAGTGAGAACTTATGGTGGCATCACCTTGTAAATATCGCAAGAATCGCTTATGTAATGCCGGAGAAATACATTCCGACAGACGAAGAAATCTGGGCAGAATAGAAAACAGGGAGAAGATAATATGATTCGTAGTTTTCAGGAATTAATAGAAAAAGTTCAGAATGGGGAGCCACAGACATTGTCTGTGGCTGTTGCCCAGGATGAGGATGTGCTTTTATCTGTATACAATGCATATAAGAACAGGATTATCAAAGGAGCATATCTGGTAGGAAATGAAAAAGAGATCCGTGAAATTGCAGAGAACAAAAATATAGATATTTCTGCATTTGAGATTGTGAATGAAGAAGAAAAACCGGAAGCATGTGCTACAGCAATCAAGCTTGTAAAAGAGGGAAAAGCTTCTCTGCCAATGAAAGGGTTTGTAGATACTTCTGTTGCACTTAAGGCTCTTTTAAATAAAGAATACGGACTGCGTACAGGAAATTTGATCTGCCATGTAGGTGTGATGGAAGTTGCAGGATTTGATCGTTTGTTCCTTCTCAGTGACTCGGCAATGACTATTGCACCTACACTGGAGCAAAAAGTAGATCTTATAAAAGCCTGTACACAGATTGCTCATGCTATGGGTAATGAAAACCCGAAAGTTGCAGTTCTCTGTGCTGTTGAGAAAGTAAATGAGAAAATGCCTGCAACATTAGATGCAGCAGAGCTTACAAGAATGAATGAAGCAGGAGAAATTACCGGCTGTATGGTAAAAGGACCTCTTGCTATGGATAATGCAGTGTCCGTAGAGGCTGCACGCCATAAAGGAATCGATCATCCGGTAGCCGGAAATGCAGATATTCTGATTACTCCTGATATTGAGGCTGGAAATATTCTTAATAAGTCTATGGAATATTTTGCACGGTGTGAAAAAGCAGGATGTATTATGGGAGCAGCAAAGCCGATGGTTTTGACATCCAGAGCAAGTTCCGATACATCCAAGATGAATTCCATTGCTCTTGCTGTACTTGCAGCACAGTCAATGGGAGAGAACTAAGGAGGATATATGTACCGAATTATTGTGTTGAATCCAGGATCAACCTCTACGAAAGTAGCGTTATATGAGGATGATAAAAGGATTTTTTCAGAAACGATTGATCACCCAGCCAGTGATCTGGCTGTATTCCCGAATATTGTAGATCAGCTTCCTTACCGTAAGGAAATCATTACAAAGACTCTCAAAGAAAAAGGGGTAGATCCAAGCACAGCAGACGGATTTTCTGCAATCTGTACAGGACTGCTTCCAATGTCTGGCGGAGTATATGAAGTCAATGAGAAAATGTATGAACATGGACAGATAGGACCAGGAAGCAAACATCCGGGGAATTTGGGACCTCTTCTTGCGAAAGATTTTGCAGAGGAATTTGGCGGACGAGCATTTATTGTTGATGCAAGCAGTGTAGATGAATTTGAAGAAGAAGCCCGTATGACGGGATTTGTAGAATTATTCCGTACCAGCCGCGGTCATCCGTTGAATCAGAGAGCGGCTGCGAGAAAATATGCATCTGATATTGATAAGCCATATGAAGAACTGAATCTTGTAGTGGCTCATCTTGGTGGGGGTATTTCTGTCAGCGCACACTGTCAGGGAAAAATGGTAGATACTGTCGACAGTACCCGTGGAGAAGGACGTATGGCTCCGACAAGAACAGGAACAGCACCACTGGCAGATGTAGTCGGTCTGTGTTATTCCGGTAAGTATACAGAAAAAGAGATGCTTACAAAGATTATGAAGACCGGTGGCTGGACAGCTCATTTAGGAACTTCTGATGCCCGTGAAGTAGAGAAAAGAATTGAAGACGGCGATAAATATGCGGAATTAGTTTACCGTACAACGGCTTATCAGATTGCAAAAGATATTGCGGCTATGGCCTCAGTTATGAAGGGTAGAGTAGATGCAATCATTCTGACCGGTGGAGTTGCTTACTCCGAGATGATGACAGAATGGATCAAAGAACGTTGTGAATTTATCGCACCGGTGGTATTATATCCGGGAGAGTATGAGATGGATGCGCTGGCAGCAGGTGCAATCCGTGTGCTTGATGGTAAGGAAGAACCGAAATATTACACAGGAGAACCGGTTTTCCCGGGATTCGATGTGTTATATCCGAGATAGAAATTTAGAGAAATGAGGGTATAAAGATGACATTGATGCATTATATTGGTGCACTTTTAGTAATTGTACTTATCATAGGAACAGGTGTTTATTCCGGCAGACAAGTTAAGTCTGCCGCAGATTTTGATGGCGGTCACAATGGTACTGTCGGATTAGTCACAGGAGCGATTATAGGAACTCTTGTTGGTGGTTCGTCTACAATTGGAACTGCGCAGTTGGCATATACATATGGATTTTCTGCATGGTGGTTTACGCTTGGAGGTGGAATCGGAGTATTGATTCTCGGTCTGGTTTTTGCAAAACCTTTGTATAATAGTGGAATCAAAACTTTGCCTCAGCTATTTGCCGCAGAATATGGTGAAAAAAGCAGCACGATTGTTGCGTTATTAAATTCACTCGGAACATTTCTTAGTATTGTAGCGCAGATTCTTTCAGGAGTTGCTTTGATTACGGCTGTAAGTTCTCTTACATCATGGCAAGGAACGATTTTGACAATTGTATTAATGCTTGCCTATGTGCTTTTTGGGGGATCCCTTGGGGCAGGGCTTGTAGGAATTGTAAAAACGATCCTTATGTATGTGTCTGTAGGAATTTGCGGTATCTTTGCTATATATATCAGTGGCGGCCTGGATGTGTTCCTCAACAACCCTGCATTGCCGCATGACGTTTACTTTAACCTTATTGCAAGAGGAGCAACAGTAGATTTGGGAGCAGGTATTTCACTTCTTTTGGGAGTGTTAACTACACAGAGCTATATCAGTGCAATTATTACTGCAAAGTCACTGAAGGTATCCAGAGCAGGTGCAATACTCAGTGCAGTACTTATTCCGATTATTGGTGTGGCAGGTATTTTTGTCGGAATGTATATGCGACTGAATTATCCGGATATCGATACAAAGATGGCACTGCCAGTATTCATTTTGGATAAGATGCCGCCGCTTGCTGCAGGAATCATGCTTGCTACATTAT
Organism: Lachnospiraceae bacterium; assembly: GCA_051879455.1. GTDB lineage: Bacteria > Bacillota > Clostridia > Lachnospirales > Lachnospiraceae > MD308. The sequence goes on along the minus strand of JBJEMB010000016.1, from coordinate 20,167 downwards.
TAGTGGCAGTTGTTGGAACCGGCGCAGGACTTTCCTTAGGAATGTCCTCCATCTTTTGCCGTGATATATATAAAGTATATATTAATAAAGAAGCAGGACCGGAGAAAACACTTAAAGTTACTCGTGTGATTATTGTAGTCATACTGGTGGTAAGTGCTATATTCAGTTGTGGAAATCTTGGAGATCTCATACTGGGCTGGAGCTTTATGTCTATGGGGCTTCGTGGTTCTGTAGCATTTATACCGCTTTGTACAGCGTTATTTATGCCTGGTAAAGTTCCACCGAAATATGCAATGGCAGCTATGATTGCAGGACCGGTCTTTACATTAATAGGAAAATTTATCCTGCCGGCGACAATAGATTCACTGTTTTTGGGAATCGCCGTGACGATTATTATCACTGCAGTTGGAATCGCTGCAAATAAAAATAAATAGGAAAGAAGTTGTGCAGTCACGATAAAGGAGAGAATCATGGATAGACAATATCAACATATCAGACATGAATTTGAACCAGTGTATGACAGTGCTTCTCGTATTTTGATACTAGGGACTCTGCCCTCGGTAAAATCCAGAGAGCAGCAGTTTTATTACGGACATCCCCAGAACCGTTTTTGGAAGGTTCTGGGGTGTTTGTGTGGAGTGGAGAAAATACCGGAGACTGTTTCGGAGAAAAAAGAATTCTTGCTAAAATATCATATTGCTGTGTGGAATGTGATCGCAGAGTGTGATATTATCGGCTCCAGTGACAGCTCAATTAAAAATGTAATCCCAACAGATCTTACAAGAATCTCAAAAGAAGCTCCAATTCAGGGCATCTATGCAAATGGCGGAAAGGCTTTTGAAAGTCTGGAAAGAAAAAATTGATTATATATAAATAGGAAAG
>JBJEMB010000016.1:17639-19185 GCA_051879455.1 Lachnospiraceae bacterium | reverse complement strand
GGAAAGGCTTTTGAAAGTCTGGAAAGAAAAAATTGATTATATATAAATAGGAAAGAAAAAGGAAAGCAGGTGTGTATACGCTTACTTTCCTTTTTTTAGACACAAGGCTGTTCATAGCAGAATAATATTTTTACAAGGTCATAGAGAGGATGGCGATTTTTCAGGGGGCGGACAAAACCCATAGAATAGATAAATGATATGGTGTCCTTTGTTCCCTGTGGGTTCCATACACGTTTACTTGCTATATCTCCGAACTCACAGTGTTCACATTGTGAGATGTATTTTAGATGTTTATTCAGCTCGGTAATAGCTGAGGAGTTGTTCTCGTTTTTGAGAGAGATAATTGCTATTCTACATTTTCTGTTATGATCTTTAATGTGTGCAATCAATTCGAAGTATTTTTTGTCAAAGTCGGAAGGTTGTTTTGCAAAATAGTCAAGATCAGCTTCACCGATATGTAATAAAACTGTTTCTGGCTCTAACGGGGCTATGCAGGAATCATAAATTCCAATCGCATTTTCAATAGAAAGTTCGTGAAAACTTCTATTGTATAGATTTGATTCAATGGAAAATGCCTGCTTGAGTTCGCACAAAGGAATGGTTGTGTCATTACTTCCGCCAAAAATGACGATACCGTCATGTTCGGCAAGTTCGTTAAGTGCTTTATAGTTTTTTACTTCAAGATTAAACATTTTAACACCTCCGGTTTCTAGGCATATTTTCTGTCTAAAGCAGCGTTTCTGAAATAAACAATAAGATTGAGTGATACAATTGCCAGATTGATAATGTAGGCAATTAGTACATAATTTACCTGATGAGTAATGATCTTTGCGCTGATGCCAGCTATGTAACCCGCAATAATAAGAAAGATAAATGGTAAACTTGTCCCTTTGGCTGTTCTTGCTTTATATGCTTTTATAACATTTAAAGGCCATGAAAATCCAAAACAGACAAGCATCATTGTTTCAAGAATAGAACCCATAGTAAAGACCTCCTGGTAATTTACAGTTATCATTTGTTTTCGGAGAAATCATATCACTGTTAATTGTTGAAAACAATTTTATGAAACATAGAAATAAAAGTTTTGTCAGGATTATTTTTTTTACTTTCAAAAGGATGCGCGGATAGTAATAAATTTGAATTCTATTATGATTTATGATTAAATGATATGAAGAAACAGATGAAGATTTTCAAAAAAGTATGCATAGGAAAATATTAAAATTATGGTAAAAGATGAAAAGAAAAAAGAAAAAGCATGTAAAAATGCCAGGCATAAGCAAAATACATTAAAGAATATCCAGAAATTATTTTTTCGGTCACAGATGATACTAATTGTTTCGCTTGCTATGTTTCTTGGTGTAGCAGGTATTGTAATTAACATTCACTTTGAAACCAAAAAGCGTGATCAAAATCTGCAAAATGTGGCAGAAGCTATTGCCCGTTCCCCGATTCTTACGACAAATAGCAAAAATAAAGAAGAATCCTCGGTTATGTTGTCGGAATATCTTGATTCTTTGAAAGAAACATTAGATGATATTGATGTCAT
>JBJEMB010000016.1:15623-17539 GCA_051879455.1 Lachnospiraceae bacterium | reverse complement strand
TGTTGTCGGAATATCTTGATTCTTTGAAAGAAACATTAGATGATATTGATGTCATCTCGGTGGTGGGTAGAGATAATGTCCGATTGTATCATTCAAATCATGCATTGATTGGTACTGTATATGATGGAAATCTTCCAAAGTTTGATGATAAGTCCAGGAGATATTATACGACGGATGAAACAGGACCTTCCGGTATGCAGCGCAGGGCTTATGCGGCCATTTATGATGAGAATGGTCAATATATGGGAGTTGTAATGGCGATAATGCTGATGGAAAATATTCATAGTGAAACATATCAGACACTTTTGATATTTGCTTTGATTACGATTGCTGCACTGGTTATAGAACTCTTTATTTCGGTCGGTTTTTTTGAAAAGATTAAAATGAGCTTACTCGGATTTGAGCCGGATACGTTTACTGCCATGTATAAAATACGTGATAATATTTTGGAATCTCTTGCAGAAGGAATACTTGCGATCGGTGGCGACAGAACCGTCCAGTTTGCGAATGAAGCTGCTGTAAAGATGCTTGAGACAGCAGAAGCGTTTACAGGAGATAATATTGTAGGGCAAAAAATTAATGATATCAGTAATGGAGAGATTTTCGTTCATGCTCTTGAAAGTGGTGAGAAAGAATATAATAGAAATCTTGGAAATACGGACATTCTGGTTGACAGCATTCCGATTAAAGAAGAAGATAAGATTGTAGGAGCTGTGGGTATATTGCATAACAGAGCCGAGTATACGAAGCTAATGGAGGATCTTACAGGAACAAGATATCTGGTAGATTCTATGAGAGCAAATAATCATGATTTTACAAATAAGCTTCATGTAATCCTTGGTCTGATACAAATGGGAATGTATGAGGAAGCAACGTCATATATTCAAAATATTACTATGGTTCAGAGGGAGATAATCAGTAAAATAATGAACGCAGTAAACGATCCTGCAGTTGCTGCACTTTTGATCGGAAAAACTGCAAGAGCGGCTGAGTTAGATGTAAAATTTATTTTGCGGGAAGGGTGTTGTTATTCACCTTTGGACATGAATCTTCCCTCAGAGATTCTGGTGACAGTTATAGGCAACTTGCTTGATAATTCTTTTGACGCAATGAATGAAAAGAAAGATTATGATGATCCAAAAGAACTTTTATTTGGTATATATTCTCGCCCGGGTGCAGTTTTGATTACTGTAGATGATACTGGAAATGGTATTAAGGAGCAGGACATGGCGCATATTTTCGAAAAGGGATATTCATCAAAGGGAGAAGGCAGAGGCATGGGGCTCTATCAGGTGAAAACAATGGTGGAAGAACATGGAGGAAAGATTACTGTAGAATCACAGGAAGGTATCGGTACTTCTTTTTCTGTCAGCTTTATGGGAAAAAGAATTTAAGCAGAGAGGGTAAATGATGTATAAAGTATTGATTGTAGAGGATGATCCGATGGTTGCAATGATAAATGAGCAATACATTGGAAAAAACAAGGATTTTCAAGTGGTGGGAAGATGCAGGGATGGAAAGAGTGCTATTGAGTTTTTGAATAATCATACCGTTGATCTAATGCTCCTTGATATATATATGCCGCAGGCAGATGGCCTTGAGACATTACGGTATATCAGGAACAATAAGATATCTGTGGAAGCGATTATGGTGACAGCAGCAAATGACCGGACATCTTTGGAGGAAGCTTTACACCTTGGTGTTGTAGATTATCTGGTAAAACCATTTACTTTTGAACGTTTTCAGATTGCTTTGGAAAAATTCTCTGCACAGAACCATGCTTTGAAGGATATCGGCACATTAAATCAGAAGAATATTGATTTCATTGTAGATAACTCTCGCAGAAAGAGCGAGAACATTTATCCGAAAGGAATTCAGGAAAAAACACTGTTTCGAATCATGGATTATTTGAATGA
>JBJEMB010000016.1:0-15523 GCA_051879455.1 Lachnospiraceae bacterium | reverse complement strand
ATCCGAAAGGAATTCAGGAAAAAACACTGTTTCGAATCATGGATTATTTGAATGAAAATAAAGAACAATGGTTTACGGGAGATGAAATTGCAGAAAAGATTGGACTCACAGGAGTAACAGTGAGACGATATATGAACTATCTGGCAAAATCCGGTAAAGTAATTGGTGAGATGAACTATGGAACCGGAGGGAGACCTTGCATGTTATATAAAATTGCAGAATTTTTTTAAGATAAATCTTTTCATTTTAATATGTGAGAGTATAATATGATGATACAAGGGTCAAAAGGTCTAAACCCACATGAGCTTGCTTATAGTTAGGGCCTTTTGACCCAAACATCATAAGATTGAACAACAGGTATGAAATGAGGTGCTAAAAATGAATTCAGAATTTTATAAGGGGAATCGGAGACGGTTGTATGAGAAACTTCCGGAAGGAGCGTTGCTTGCGATATTCTCAGGGGAAGAAATCAGAAAGACGAATGATGAGTACTATCCGTTTTTTGCAGACAGGAACTTTGTTTATCTGACAGGATTGGAGTGTAAGGAAGCTGTACTTCTGGCAGCAAAGGACAGTGATGGTTCGTTTAGTGAGAGATTGTACATACTTCCGCCGGATCTGATGGAAGAGAGATGGACAGGCACTCGTGTAAAGTCTCACGAGGCTTCAGATATATCCGGAATAAAAGAGATATATTATTGCCAGAATTTTGAAGGTGACATACGTAAAATGGCGGCAAGTGGTAATTACGGATATCTTTATCTGGATCTGTATCGCATTAATGCTTCGGATATTGATCGTCCGGCTCAAAAATTTTTAAGATATGTACAGTGTCAGATGCCGTATTTTCAGATTGGAAATGCTAATATACTGATTCGTGAGCTGCGACTGATTAAACAGCCTTGTGAGATTGAAGCATTAAGAGAAGCAGAAAAGATTACGAAAGCCGGTATCCTTGCAATGATGAGAAGTTCTAAGCCGGGAATGTACGAGTACCAGTACAAAGCGGAATTTGATCATGCATTGGGACAGTTTGGTCCAAAGGGACCGGGATTTCCATCGATCATATCAGCCGGGAAAAATAATTTCTGTATTCATTATTATGGATATCATGGACAGGCACAGGATGGAGATATGGTGCTCAATGATGTAGGAGCGCAATATGACAATCTGATTACAGATGTATCCAGAGGATGGCCGTGCAACGGACGCTTTAGTGAAAAGCAAAGATTGCTGTACGAATGTGCGCTGGCTACTTCTGACTACATGTTCAGTATTGTGAAGCCAGGTATGAAGATGGATGATGTGGATGAGACCATCCGAAGATATAATTGTGAAAGACTGAAAGAAGCAGGAGTATTGAATTCCTATGATGAAATCGGAACATATATGTGGCATGGAGGAGCTCATCATATTGGGTTTGATGTGCATGATGTTGTGAAAAAGCCAGAAGTGATTACTCCGGGTATGGTATTTTGCATAGATGTAGGCATTTACCACGAAGAATGGGGAATTGGATTCCGCGTGGAAGATAATTGTCTGGTAACAGAAAATGGATGTGAGAATTTATCCGCAGATATTCCGAGAACGATAAAGGATATTGAGGCAGTGATGAAAGCAAATTAGCATTTATTTCAGTACCATAGGGAGGAAAAATGAGTAGCATTGAGAGATATTACAGAGTGATGCTTCCGATAGTTGGGCTTCTATGTATTGTTGTACCGGGAAGAGTAGCACGATGGCTTCCCTCTATATTGGGAAGTATCATGGTGCTTACAAGTGTAACTGATATGATTTTTATTATTAAAGAAAAACGTTATTTAATCACATATAGAAGCCAAGCTTCCTCTCTGATACTGTTTATTATGGGAATCTGTTTTTTATTAGGACAACAGAAAGCACTCCTTTTAATGGGAGTTACCTGGGGAATATTAGGATTACAGGAAGTGAATGAAGAACTGGAAGAAGTTCTGATAAAGAAAAATAAAAAAGAAAAATGGAAGGTATCTGCATTGCTTGCCGGAATGAAACTGGTACTTTCACTGGCATTAATTTTTGAACCGATTGAAAAATTTGAATTTCACATTGTACTGCTAGGATTAGAAATCTTAGCAGTAACAGTGAAAGAGAAAAGTGTTGCTGAATATGTAATTAGAATGAAGATAAAATACAAAAGGAATCTGTTTCATCATGTGAAAAAGGATAAGTAAATCTGTTTGTTCAAATAGTATAGTTATTATATGAAATTCAGACAATAAAAAAGAAAAATAAAAAATATCAAAAAAGGGGTTTACATATAAAGAGAAATGTGATAATATAAATACAACAAAAGAAGAGAACCTAACAAAGATAAAGGAAATTTATTCCTAATAGAGAAAGAACAAGAGGTTAGTAGATTTCGATTCTTAGAACACGGAGGACGGTCCAATGGCTCGTTAATTTTACCAATTAAAACCAAATCTTATGAAAAGAGGAAAGGTCCAATGGCATAATTAATTAAAACCTGATTTATTTAAAATCTCTTAAAGAGTTTATTATAGATGAAACCAGAGGAGATGATTAAGAGAAAAGGTAGAGATCCATAATGGACAGACCGAAAATCTATGAAAGGGACAGGTGTATATAGTGAGACTTTTAGAAATTCATTAATGGGGCTATTCGATTTGTAAAGAAAGATCGGATAGCCCTTTTACATGTCATTTTTATAGTATTTTTATAGTCTTTACAGAATGTATAATTGTCTTTTTATATGAACTGCGTTATAATAGATTCAAAATTCCGAATAGATTTTCGGAAAGAAATCAAATCATTATAAAGCTAAAAGGAGAATAGAGATATGAAGTATGTATGTGAAGTTTGCGGATGGGAATATGATGAAGAGCAGGGATATCCAGAGGGAGGAATCGAACCCGGAACAAAATGGGAAGATGTTCCGGAAGATTTCCAGTGTCCGCTTTGTTTTGTAGGAAAGGATCAGTTTGCAGAGGCTTAGTTTTTAGAAAAATCATATAGAATGATATACCTGTCGTATTGGTAGAGATGCCGATATGGCAGGTTTTATTTTTGTGGTGTATTTATATGGAATGCGTTATAATAAAAATATCTTGATTGATATAATAAATGAGAATCAGAGTGTCGGAAGGGACTTTGAGGAAAAGGAGTAAAAGATATGCAGGGAATTTTTGAATCAATTAATGGAATATTTGCATTTATCGGACCTTTATCTGATTTTTTGTGGGATTTTCCTACGAATTTCGAGTGGTATGCATCTATTCCTCTTTTAGGGAACTTTTCATTTGCTATCATATTGTTACTTGGATCAGGTATTTTCTTCAGTTTTCGCATTGGATTTATGCAGGTGACTCATTTTAAAAAAGGCGTACAGATTATGACAGAGAAGAGAGCTGTCAGTACAGGAATTTCACCTCTTGCGGCATTTCTTTTAAGTTCAGCAATGCGTGTAGGTCCGGGAAATATTATTGGTGTGACCGGAGCAATTGCAGTGGGAGGACCGGGAGCATTATTCTGGATGTGGATTTCCTCCTTTTTTGGAATGGCTGTGGCATACATGGAAGGTGTGCTTGCACAGATTTTTAAAGAGAAAAAGGAGAATGAATTTGTCGGAGGACTTCCGTTTTATGGCAGAAAATTATTGGGAAATAAGATATGGATCGGAGTATTTCTATCTGTGCTTTATATTCTTTATGCTTTATGTTGTCTGCCTGCACAGGGATTTAATGTAGTTTCATCAGTAGGGAGAATGGCAGAAATCGCAACAGGGACAATTATTTCAAGTAATTCAGCCTTTTATTATATCGTCGGAATGATAACAGTAGTTTCAACAGCATTCATAGCATTTGGGGGAATTAAGAAAGTTACAAAATGGACAGATAAGATGGTGCCGGTAATGGCGGTCTTATATATTGTGACGGTTGTAGTTTTGATCGTACTTAACATATCGTCAATTCCGTATTTTTTCAAAGCAGTGTTTACAGGGGCATTTAAGCCGGAAGCATTTTTCGGGGGAATGTTTGGAACGGTATTGGCTCAGGGTGTGAAACGTGGTCTTATGTCAAACGAGGCTGGTCAGGGTACGATTACCATGTCGGCAGCGGCTTCTGATGCAAAACATCCCTGTGAGCAGGGAATACTTGCTTCTATCGGAGTTTTCCTTGATACTATTGTAATCTGTACCCTTTCTGGATTTGTTGTTGTTATGGCGCATTGCTGGGACGGTCCGAATGCAGCTGCATGGGCTGAGCTTGATAAACTTCCGAAATTCACAGAGTCCATTGCGACACTCACACCGGGAACGGCAGCAAATGCAATTATCACATTTCTTGTTACTTTATGTTTTGGTATGTTTGCTTATACATGTATGCTTGGGATGATCAGTTTTTCCGAGATAGCAGCAAATCGTATACGCACGGATAAAGGGTTTATCAATCTTGTGAGAATCATTGCGTTGTTTGTCGCAACATTTGGTATTTTATGCAATATCGCAGGATTGGAGCTTGGGAATCTTTGGGCATTTTCTGACTTGGGAAATATTTTGATTGTATTTTTCAATGTTCCGATTGTATATGTAGGTGCTAAATATGTACTTCGTGCTACAAAACATTATAAAAAGAATGATGGTACGCCGTTTACATCTGCAGTAATCGGAAGAGATGATTGCTATTTTTGGGACGAGCGTGCAAAAGAAAATAAAAAATAAGAATAGTTAGAATATCAAAACCCCTCACCGGTTTATCGGTGAGGGGTTTTGTATAGGATTGATATTAAAGTTTTTCGCCTGTCAGCATCTCATAGCTCTGAAGATATTTGTTAATTGTCTTTTCAACAATCTCGTCCGGAAGTGTCCAGTCATTATCCGGGTTTGCTTTCAGCCAGTCACGAGCGAACTGTTTATCAAAAGAAGGTTGTCCGTGTCCCGGTTCATAACCATCTGCCGGCCAGAAACGTGAGCTGTCCGGTGTGAGCATCTCATCGCCGATAACGATGTTGCCATTTTCGTCCAGACCAAATTCAAATTTCGTGTCTGCAATAATAATTCCACGGCTCAGTGCATAATCGGCACATTTTTTGTAAAGTGCGATTGTGCAGTCGCGAAGTTTTGCTGCATATTCCTCCCCTTTTCCTGGGAAATATTTTTCAAGGTGAGCAATACTTTGTTCATAAGAAATATTTTCATCATGATCACCGATCTCGGCCTTTGTAGAAGGAGTGTAAATAGGTTCAGGCAACTTATCAGATTCTTTCAGACCTTCTGGAAGCTTAATGCCACATACAGTTCCGTTTTCTTTGTAGCTTGCCCATCCGCTTCCTGTAATATAACCACGCACAATACATTCGATTGGAAGCATTTCAAGCTTTTTGCACATCATACTGTTTCCATCAAACTTAGGCTGCTGGAAAAACTCTGGCATGTCTTTTACATCTGTAGAAATCATGTGGTTTGGAAGGATATCCTTTGTCAGATCGAACCAGAATTTGGACATCTGAGTCAGAACAGTACCTTTTTTAGTTACAACATTTTTTAAAATTACATCAAAACAACTGATACGGTCTGTAGCAACCATAATCAGGCTGTCGCCGTTATCATAGATCTCGCGGACTTTACCTTCTTTTATCGGTTTCATCTTGTACACCTCACTATAATTTTATCATATATAATAGCTAAACAGATTTTTGAGTAAAAAGCAATATTATTTCTTGATTTTGTACAATTTTATGGCTTCATATTTTTCAAAGTATCAATAAAAGCCAGATCATCAGAATTTATCTTGATATTAGAACAGTAATTTTTTCCTTCCGGTGTAGTAACACTTATTTCAACTACAGATCCTTCTTTTAGAGCATCTTGAGATACCGCCTGTAAAAACATTGGAAATTTCGGGTGATTTGCGCGAAAGCGATCCATGCCGGATTTTAGCTGCTGGAACATAGCGAGCTGGTTAAAGTTCATATTCATAGATGATTTCACTCCTTTGTATTATCTTTTATGACGCATTATACTCAAATTTAATGAAATAGTCAAAGGTGATTTGAACGATAGTGTGTCAATTTAATGTAGGAAATGTAAGGCAGTTGTGGTATAATACCGTTCGGAGATGGTATTTCAAAAGAAAACTATACTCTGTTTTCTGATTTCATTTTGTCAGAATTTCATAAATAACGAGGGAAGCTTATATTTCAAAAATTCTGTTATATAAACATGTAAAATGAAAATAAGACTTTTATGTTTCTTTTATTCACGGAAAAAGAATATGTAATTACAAATTAGATATCGGAAAAAGAGGCTATCTCCAAATCCATTTATATAAGGAAAAGGAGAACGAAGATGAAAGTAACAACAACAGTAGCAGAGACAAGACAACTGGTCAAAAACTGGAAGAAGGAAGGAAAAAGTGTAGGGCTGGTTCCAACAATGGGATTTTTGCATGAGGGGCATGCGAGTCTGATTAGAAAGTGCAGGGAAGAAAACGACATTGTCGTAGTATCAGATTTTGTAAATCCTACACAATTTGGACCGAATGAAGATCTGGAAGCTTATCCAAGAGATTTTGACAGGGACAGCGCATTATGTGAAAGTCTTGGTGCAGACCTTATTTTCCATCCGGAGCCGGAGGAGATGTATCAGGATCCTTGTGCTTATGTGAGTATCAATATTTTGTCAGAAACACTTTGCGGAAAGACAAGACCAATTCATTTCCAGGGTGTGTGTACAGTGGTATCTAAGTTGTTCCATATTGTGGCACCTGACAGAGCATATTTTGGGCAGAAAGATGCACAGCAGCTTGCAATTATCCGTAAAATGGTGAAAGATCTGAATTTTGATCTGGAGATTGTCGGATGCCCTATTGTGCGTGAGGAGGATGGACTTGCAAAATCTTCCAGAAATACATATTTAAATGAAGAAGAAAGAAAAGCAGCACTTTGTTTGTCAAAGGCAGTGAAAAAAGGGCAGAAAGTTATCCATACCGGATGTGAGGCAAAAGAAGTGCTGGATGAAATGAAAAGAATAATCGAGGTTGAACCCCTTGCAAGAATTGATTATGTATCCATGGTGGATGCACTGACTATGCAGCCTGTTGACAGTGTTGAAAATGATGTACTGGTTGCTATGGCGGTATATATCGGAAAGACACGTTTGATTGATAATTTCAGTTATGAGGTGTAATATAGGAGAGTTTTGCGGCGAACTTGTAGAATAGTAGGAGAAAAGAAGAATGGGAACGTTTTTTGTTTTGGCGCTTATCTGTCTGGCAGTTGTATTTATTATCAGAAAGATGATTCGGGACAGAAAAAATGGAAAAACATGCTGTAGTGGTGACTGTGAAAAGTGTAAAGACCATTGCAATTAAAACAATTGGAGGTCAACCATGGAAGAGAAAAGAGTAAAACTATATACAAGACAAAATGATAAAACGTTATATCAGTTAGAAAGAGATAATAGAATTATCAATGTGAGACGTTATGTAGAGCTTCATTTTGGGGATATTGCGCCGCTATTTTTAGATAGTTATGACTGGTTTACAAGAATGGCTGCGAAAAAAGTGCCAAAACCTGATGATGTGCAGGCACCAATCTGGTGCGCAATCAGGCGCGAGGACTGTTTGCCTCCGATACCGGGAACTGTAGTATATGAATTGGAGATTCCGGAAAAAGAAGTGATATATTTCAGCGATTTAAAATGGGATTATGTGTTGAATCGAATATATCTTCCGGAAGATGAGGCAGATGCGGCTGCATACAAGCAGCATCTGAAAGATATAGGAGTTACAAATGGATTTGAATTTTTTGAAGGCCGGTATAAAGGTTTTTATCCGGAAGAAGTCAGAAAAATCCAGGAAAGCTGGAAAAGAGTGTTTGAGATAGAGAGTCTGGATGAGACCGGAGTATGTGGAAATATATGGGAAATAAGAAAAGAATGCGTAAAGCGTGTTGTAAAACCGGGGGAGACGGTTTAGCTTTAAGCATTCTTTCGGGTGTCAGATCCTATCTGGTAATAGTATGATACGCGACAGATAATAATCAGGTATCCATGCTCTGAAGTCCGGAATAGGAAGATTTGCAATCTTGTTTGTAAAGAAGGTAAGCTGTGGGATAGAAAACGTTGCAGTTAATACAATGCAGAAGGCAAGAAGAAATATGGTTTCAGAAACTGTATTTACGTTCTCTAATAGTGGTGTACATTCTTTAAAATAAGAATATGTCAGGCCGTGAAACAGGTAAATCGCCATCGTTCGTGTTCCAATGTAAGAATAAATTGTCCGGCGTTCTGAAATCAGTGTCATAATAGCAAAAGTCATAGCCAGACCGACACTATAACAGATGAGTCTGCAAAGGATTCCCTCAAAAGTACCCTGTTTTAAAGAAGAATAATTATATCTTCCATAAAATATTTTGGAAGAATACATCTCTCGAAAAGGACCGAACGCTAATAATAACGTAAATAATAAGATCCCGATGGCAGAGATGGTGCGTATTGTGCGGCAGCGGAGCTTTGTGATCGTTTCACGGGAGAGATTCATTCCTGCCAGAAAAAACGGATAGAAAAATAATATTCTTGGCAGACTTAAATAATTGCTTGGCATGTCAGAACATCCGATGAAAAGTCCCAGAATCACAGTGATTATCATATAGTGTGGTATCTTTTTTACATATGGTGTTATTGCGCGCCATACAAAAAGTGCAAGCAGGTACCACAGAGAAAACTTTGGATATAACAGATACAGACCGGTTTTCTTATGTAGTATCAGAACATAAAAAAAGTAATAAACAAATTCATATATGATATACGGCACAGCCAATTTTTGAATGATTACTGACAACGGAAGTTCCCTTTTCGAAAAATATCCGGATATAAAGATGAATGCAGGCATGTGGAAAGAGACAATCAGCCATTTCAATGTATTGAGAAAATTGCTGTTTTGATAGCAGGGTTCTATAAAATGACCGATAACCACGAGCAAAATCAAGAGAGCTTTGTAATTGTCAAATAAATAATCTCGCTGTTTTAATGATGATGTATTATTATTTCCCATAAAAACCTCGCTAAATCTATAAACTGTAAACATTCTAGTATTTTAGGACAAGTGAATCAAGAGGAAAAATGTATAAAAAATGTAATGGGATTTTAATAAATTTGTAACATATTTGCCTGTTTATCTTTATTAAAGCATTATCAGAGTATTTTCCACATAAAAGGACGGAATACTACTGGAAAAACCGTAATGTTTTATATATAATAGAAGAACATTCTAAATCAAAAGAAGAAGGAGACAGATTCATGGAAGTGTTATCAATTGAAAAAGAACTGCAGAACAATTCTTATCCTGGCCGCGGAATCATTATCGGAAGAAGTAAGGATGGGACAAAGGCTGTAACAGCTTATTTTATTATGGGGAGAAGTGAGAATAGCCGTAATCGCGTTTTTGTAGAAGAGGGAGAGGGCATTCGCACGCAGGCTTTTGATCCATCAAAGCTCATTGATCCGAGTTTGATTATTTATGCGCCTGTTCGTGTTCTTGGTAACAAGACGATTGTAACTAATGGTGATCAGACAGATACAATATATGAGGGGATGGACAAGCAGATGACATTTGAACAGTCATTAAGAAGCAGAGAGTTTGAGCCGGATGGCCCGAACTATACACCTCGTATTTCTGGAATCATGCATATTGAAGGTGGGGCATACAATTATGCAATGTCTATTCTGAAAAGCAACAACGGATGTCCGGACAGTTGTAATCGTTATACATTTGCTTATGAGAATCCGGCACCGGGAGAAGGGCATTTTATTCATACATATAAATGTGATGCAAATCCACTTCCAAGTTTTGAAGGTGAGCCGAAGCTGATTGAGATTCCGGATGATATGGATGCATTTACAGATGCGTTATGGAATAGTCTGAATGAAGATAATAAAGTGTCATTATTTGTACGTTATATTGACATTGAAACAGGAAAATACGAGACAAAGATTGTGAATAAGAATAAGTAATTGAGTTACTGGTCAAAAAACAATAATATCGATCTAAAATACAAGGAGAAGAGACATGAAAGAATTAGAGTTAAAATATGGATGTAATCCAAATCAGAAGCCATCAAAAATCTATATGGCAAATGGCGGGGAACTTCCGATTCAGGTATTGAATGGAAGACCGGGTTATATTAATTTCCTGGATGCATTTAATGGCTGGCAGTTGGTAAGTGAACTTAAGAAAGCAACAGGACTTCCTGCAGCAACTTCTTTTAAACACGTATCTCCGGCAGGAGCGGCAGTAGGACTTCCACTCTCTGATACATTGGCGAAGATTTACTGGGTAGACGATCTGGGCGAACTGTCACCACTTGCATGTGCTTACGCAAGAGCAAGAGGAGCTGACCGTATGTCTTCTTTTGGAGATTTCATTTCTTTATCCGATGTTTGTGATGGCGATACAGCAAGATTGATCAAAAGAGAAGTATCAGATGGCGTTATTGCTCCAGGATATACTGAGGAAGCGCTCGAGATTTTAAAAGCAAAGAAAAATGGAAACTACAATGTTATTCAGATCGATCCGGATTATGTACCAGAACCACTTGAACATAAAGATGTTTTCGGAATTACATTTGAGCAGGGAAGAAATGAATTAAAAATTGATGATGAGTTCTTTGCAAATATTGTAACAGATAATAAAGAGATGACAGAGCAGGCTAAGATCGATCTCGCAATTTCCATGATTACGTTGAAATATACACAGTCTAATTCTGTTTGTTTCGTAAAAGACGGACAGGCCATTGGAATCGGTGCAGGACAGCAGTCAAGAATCCATTGTACACGTCTTGCAGGTTCAAAAGCAGATAACTGGTGGCTGAGACAGTCTCCGCAGGTAATGAATCTTCCATTTGTAGATGGTATCCGTCGTGCCGACAGAGATAATGCTATTGATCTGTATATTGGAGAGGATTATATGGACGTGCTTTCAGATGACGCATGGCCGAATATTTTCAAAGAGAAACCGGAAGTGTTTACAAGAGAAGCAAAGAGAGAGTGGCTTGATAAACTGACAGATGTAGCTCTTGGATCGGATGCATTTTTCCCGTTTGGAGATAACATTGAACGGGCACATAAGAGTGGTGTGAAATATGTGGCACAGCCAGGAGGTTCTGTAAGAGATGATAATGTTATTGCTACATGCAATAAATACGGAATGGTAATGAGCTTTACTGGTTTGAGGTTGTTCCACCATTAGAAATGCTTTTTAGATATCGTATGTAAAAGAGGTGACGTGCAGATATGAGAACAAATAGCTGGAAATCAAGAATCCTAATTGCTATGTTAATTATATTGACTGCAATAGCACTTACATTGAAAGTTCCAATGGCAGAGGTGCATGCTGCAGAGACGGGTAAAGTGACTATTACGGCGAAAGATTCTTATGAAGAAGCTTTTGAGGTGTTGAGCCTTGTAAATAAGGAGAGAAAATCGGCAGGCGTATCTACACTTAAGATGGATAAAGAGCTTTTGCGCGCGGCAATGCTCAGGGCACACGAAACATCGGTGTATTTCAGTCATACCAGACCTAATGGAGAATTATGTTATACAGCATCTGAATATATATGGGGTGAAAATATAGCAGCAGGATATATAACAGCTAAATCTGTTGTTAATGGCTGGATGAACTCATCAGGACATAGAGCTAATATTTTGAAAGAATCTTATACCACAATTGGAATTGGTGTAGCAATTGTTGATGGACAGTACTATTGGGTTCAGTGCTTTGGAACGGAATTGACAGAGAGTGTGTCTAAGAGTTCCTATGGTAATAAAAATGTTACTGCAGATATTAGTTTTGACCAAAGTGTAGTTTCTCCAAAGTTGAAATATTCTTCATCAACCATTAGCAGTGGAAAAAGTGTTAAAGCGCTGCTGCATTTTAATAATGGTTTTTGCACAACAACGGGAAGGCCCAAAGGAATGGCTTTTCAGAGTTCGGATGAGACTGTGTGCACGGTTGACGGAAACGGAACTGTAAAAGGCGTTAATTCGGGAGCTGCAAAAATCAGTGTATTATCCAGCGGAAAGACAATCTCATCAGCTAAAATAACAGTTAGACCAAAATCAACAAGTATTTCAAAACTTAGTGCCGGAAAAAAGAAGATAAAAGTAAAATGGAAGAAGGCATCTGGTTTATCAGGATATCAGGTACAGTATTCTACGAGCAGTAAGTTTAAAAGTGGGAACAAGACAGTTAGTGTCAGCTCAGGTAATACGACATCAAAAACACTTACGAAATTAAAAGCTAAGAAAAAGTATTATGTTAGAATCAGAACTTATAAAGTGATTGATGGGAAGAAGGTATATTCTTCGTGGTCGAAGACAAAAACTATAAAAACAAAATAAAGTGAGAAAAGATAAGTAACTGGCTGCCTGTCACATTTAGTGATGGGCAGTCAATGTTTATGTTGGCGTTTAAAAATTGCTGAAAAAGGTTGTATGTAAAAAAAAAAGAGCATATAATATTAGAGTGACTTATCTGATTGTGTAAAAACGGTTAATGGGTTAAATGATATAAAGGAGAGTTAATTATGGGAAAATATTTTGGGACAGATGGATTCCGGGGAGAAGCGAATGAAGTATTGACTGTAGAGCATGCTTTTAAAGTGGGAAGATATCTGGGATGGTATTATGGTCAGGACCATAAAGCGCGAATTGTGATCGGAAAAGATACTAGAAGAAGCAGCTACATGTTTGAGTATGCTTTGGCAGCAGGACTTACTGCGTCGGGAGCAAATGCATATCTTCTTCATGTAACAACAACACCGAGCGTTTCTTATGTAACAAGAACAGAAAAGTTTGACTGTGGAATTATGATTTCTGCAAGCCATAATCCGTATTATGACAATGGTATTAAGATAATTAACGGTAAAGGACATAAGTTGGAAGCAGAAGTTGAAGAAAAGATTGAAGCATACATAGATGGTGTAACTCCTGAAGTGCCATTAGCGAAAAAAGAGGATATCGGACGTACTGTGGATTATGTTGCGGGAAGAAACCGTTACATTGGCTATCTGATCTCTCTTGCAACCCGTTCTTTTGAAGATATCAAAGTGGGACTTGACTGTTCTAACGGAAGTGCATTTACAATCGCTAAAGCAGTTTATGATGCACTTGGGGCAAAGACTTATGCTATTAACTGTGAACCGGACGGAACGAACATTAATACAAACTGTGGTTCTACCCACATTGAAGTGCTTCAGCAGTATGTGAAAGATAATAAGCTTGATGTTGGATTCGCTTATGATGGAGATGCAGATCGCTGTATCGCAGTTGATGAGAATGGTAATGTTGTAGACGGAGATCTGATTTTATACATTTGTGGAAAATATATGAAAGAAAACGGTCGACTGAATGGAGATACAATTGTTACCACAATTATGTCTAATCTGGGACTGTATAAAGCCTGTGATAAAGTGGGGCTCAAGTATGAGAAAACAGCGGTTGGGGATAAATATGTATATGAGAATATGGTTCGTAACAATTTCTCTCTTGGTGGAGAACAGTCTGGACATATAATCTTTAGTAAGCATGCAACAACCGGAGATGGAATTCTTACTTCTCTGATGATAATGGAAGTTATGCTGGAAAAGAAGATGAGCCTTGCAAAGCTTTCCGAAGATGTGAAGATTTATCCACAACTTCTTAAGAATGTTCGTGTGGCAGATAAAAAGACCGCACGTGAAAATGCAGAAGTGACGAAAGCGGTAAATGACGTTGCAGAGGCCTTGGGGGATGATGGACGTATTCTTGTAAGAGAAAGCGGAACAGAGCCGGTACTTCGCGTTATGGTAGAGGCAGCAACTGATGAACTGTGTGAAAAGTATGTAAACCAGGTGATTGACGTTATTCGTGCTGAAGGATTAGCTATTGGATAAACGAGAGTGATATGAGAATATAAAAAGATGTTTATATCCATTGCGGTATACAAACATCTTTTTTTTTGAATTTTAAATTGAATGAAATCCTTTTCCTATAATCTCGCTTGTATTAGATATAAGAAGAAATGCATCAGGGGAATTCTGTTTGATATAGTTTCTTAACTTTACAGCTTCCATTCTGTTTAATGCTGTAAAGATAATATATTTATCTTCTCCTGAAAAAGCTCCTTTTGCTTCTACAATGGTTGCGCCTCTATGTAAAGAATCTTTAATAAAATCACAGATTGGCTGCGGGTTGGAGCAGACAACGTTAAAATATTTTGATAAGTTCAGACTTTCAATAAATCCGTCAATCATAAACGAACGAACAGCAAGCCCCAGGAAAGAATAAAGACCTGTCTTAATATCAAATACAAAGCATCCGGCAAACGTAATAAGTAAGTCAGAAACAAGAAGTGCCTTACCAATATCAAAACTGGTGTATTTTCGCACAACCATAGCGATAACATCTGTTCCTCCGCTGGAAGAACCTATATTGAAAAGGACGGCTGAACCAAGAGAAGGAAGAGCAATGGCAAAAGCCAGCTCAAGAATTGGCTGATCTGTCAGCGGATGACTCATAGGATAAACTCGCTCTAAAAGTGAAAGCGTAACAGATAATAGTATGGTACAATATGCAGTTTTTGCGGCGAATTTTTTCCCGAGAATAATCCATCCTACAAGAAGAAGGAGGATATTGGCGATGAAAGAAAAATCACTGGCAGAAATGGCGCCGGATTTGGCAACCAAGACAGCAAGACCCGTAATTCCCCCAAAAGTAAAGTTGTTGGCAAATTTAAAGAAATAGATACCAACAGCCATGACAAGAGTGCTTCCTGTCAATAAGAAAAAGTTTTTAAATTGTGTTTTCATAATACATTCCCCAAATATATATTTTAAAATGATAACCAATAAAATTGTAACGCGTCCAGTTTTTTTGTCAATAAATGGATGTCATATGAGCGAAGAAAATCAAGAAAATTGATGAATTCTGTTTTGCGTTTCCGGTAATACTATTTTCTCAAAGGAGGAAATAGGGATATGTATAAATATTTGGCAGTTACCGATATTTACGCCAGAGAAATATTAGATTCCCGTGGGAATCCTACAATAGAAGTTGAAGTGCTGGCAGGGGAGGATTTTTGTGGACGTGCAGGTGTGCCGTCAGGTGCTTCTACTGGAAAATATGAAGCGGTGGAGTTGCGTGACAGAGAAGAAAGATATGGAGGACTCGGAGTAAGAAATGCAGTTGATCATGTGAATGCACGAATCGCTCCGGCAATTATTGGAATGAATGTGTTTGACCAGGCTGGGATTGACGCAGTTTTATTACAGCTGGATGGGACACCGGACAAATCGAATCTTGGAGCAAATGCAGTCTTAGGGGTTTCAATGGCATGTGCACGTGCGGCAGCTAATGCACTTGGAATTCCTCTATATTCTTATTTTGGAGGGACAAATGCTAAGCGTATGCCGGTGCCGATGATGAATATCCTGAATGGGGGAAGACACGCTGATAATACGATAGATATTCAGGAATTTATGATTATGCCTG
>JBJEMB010000015.1:16807-29162 GCA_051879455.1 Lachnospiraceae bacterium | reverse complement strand
ATATGAAATGTACACAACTCCGAGAAGAAGTATTGCGTTTATTGGATCTGAATGTTATCCATTTGTAAAAACAGGTGGTTTGGGAGATGTTATGTATGCGCTTCCGAAAGCACTGGTAAAACAGAATTGTGACGTAAAAGTTATTCTTCCGCGTTATAAATGTATTCCTTGGGAGTATCAGATGAAGATGGAATACAGAGGCGCTTTTGAGATGGATCTCTGCGCTGATGGAAGATCCTATTATGTAGGTATTATGGAATATGAATGTGACGGTGTTGTATATGATTTTATCGATAATGAAGAGTTTTTCAGTGGCGGTAATCCATATACCAATTTAATTGATGATATTCCGAAATACTGTTTCTTCTCAAAGGCAGCATTGGCAGCACTGAATTATCTTGACTGGATTCCGGATATCATTCACTGTCATGACTGGCAGGCAGCATTAGTTCCTGTATATTTGAGAACTATGTTTGAAAATACAAAACTGACTGCAGCAAAAACAATCCTGACGATTCATAACTTGAGATTCCAGGGAATTTATAATATTCCTACGATTCGTTACTGGTCAGGACTTCCGGATTATGTATTTAATAAAGATGCGCTGAAGGTAAGTTACAATGATGCAAATATGCTGAAAGGTGGTTTGACATATTCTAATGTTATTACTACAGTCAGCCATACATATGCAGGAGAGATTCAGACAGCATATTATGGAGAACAGTTGGATGCTCATTTAAGATATCATTCCGGAAAATTAAGAGGTATTGTAAATGGTATTGATTATGACATCTGGAATACAAGTACTGACCCGAGATTATTTGAAAATTATGATGTTACAAATGTATTAGAGAAGAAACGCGAAAACAAACGTAAATTACAGGAAGAGCTTGGTCTGGTACAGGATGACCATAAATTTGTTATCGGTCTGATTTCAAGACTTACTAATCAGAAAGGACTGGATCTTATCAATGCAATCATGCCACAGATCATGGACGAGCATACACAGGTAGTTGTTCTCGGTACAGGAGATGATGTTTACGAAGATTCTTTCCGTTACTATGAAAATGCATATAAAGGAAATGTATGTTCCAATATTATGTATGATGAGACAAGAGCTCATAAGATTTATGCGGGTGCAGATGCGTTCTTAGTACCGTCACAGTTTGAGCCTTGTGGATTGACACAGTTAATTGCTATGCATTACGGTACAATCCCGATTGTTCGTGAGACAGGTGGATTGAAAGATACGGTAGAGCCATATAATATGTATTTTAATACAGGTAATGGATTTACTTTTGATAATTATGATGCCGGTTTATTATTGGATGCAATCAACAGAGCAAAAACATTGTATTTCACAGATCGCTGGCGCTGGGATGAGATGATTCAGAGAGATATGAACAAGAACTTCTCCTGGGAAAATTCTGCAAGACAGTACAAAGATCTGTATCTGGAACTGACCTGGTAAAAAATCTGAATTACTGATATAAACAAAATAGTGAACTTTAATAGATCGAGCCACCTGATTTCAGGTGGCTCGATCGCGAGTCTTGAACTAATACTAAAATTTTTCATATGCTAATCTTGGATACGGATCTTCTGTCACATAGATTGTTCCACAGTGCTGAAATCCTTTTTTGGCAAGAAGATTTTGCATGACTTTATTGTCTCCATGTGTGTCTATTCGTAGATGACCACATTGACTGAATGCCCAATCGATGCAGAATCCGCCGATACCTTTCACAGTACCGTTTCCTGCAATTCGGTGAATGACACCGTAGGAACCGTCTTTTTTCCATGCACCATCTTCAATCTTACGATAGGTAGGCTCAATGTTTTCCCCAAAATCATAAAAAAATGTACCGATGATCTTATCCTCGTGCTCGCAGACATAACTGTTTCCATTTTTAATATCAGAATGAATCAATTCTTCCGGCGGCCAGTTTGTTGGACCCCATTGATTCGGATTCCCGTGTGTTGCCATAAACTGTCTGGCATAGGCATATATTTCCATAATAAATGGAAAATCTTCTTCGGTAGAATGTCTTATTATCATAATTGTTTTCCCCCATAAATAAATGTGTCACAGTGTTCTTTTATAAATTTTTTCATAGCTTGAAAGCTTTCATCACTGATCTGGTGTTCCATCTCGCAGGCATCTTTTGTGGCGATTTGCGGATCAACGCCAAGGGATATGAGCCAGTCAGAGAGTACCTGATGGCGTTCATATATACTGGAGGCGATTTCCATTCCCTTAGGGGTCAATGTGATGAATCCGGCAGAACTTACTTCGATACATTCATTTTCACGCAGATGTTTCATCGCAACACTGACGCTTGGTTTGGAAAAGTTCAGTTCAGCTGCGATATCCACGGAACGCACAACCGGAAGTTTTTGGCTTAATATTAAAATTGTTTCCAGATAATCTTCAGAAGATCTATTGTTACGCATGATAATTCCTTTCTGGGATTTTTTGTAAAGTTTCTTTGCTTTCTAATTGTAGCAGTTATTTTGTAGAAACTCAAGAATGAGTCAAAGAGTAGGTGCGTTTTGGATGTTTCAAACAGAAAAAGTAAGAAAGGAATCCAAACCAGGTCGCTAATCAAATAATTTTTTGAATATTTATTGAAAAAAATTCTCAATTAAGGTTATTGACATGTAATTATAGTAAGTGTATACTAACTAACGTAAAATGATAATGAATATCAAAAACGAAAGCAGGTGGATTATGATGCCTTTAACAATGGCTGAAACAGGTCGGGAAACTCGGATTCGAAAGATTGGCGGAAAAGACGAAACAAGACGTTTTTTAGAAAGTCTGGGATTTGTAATGGGCGGATTCGTCACTGTTGTGTCGGAAAACAGCGGGAATCTGATCGTGAAAGTAAAAGATTCACGTGTGGCAATCAGCAAAGAGATGGCGAATAAAATCATGATCTAGATAGTTGAGATAAAGAGGAGGGAAAAAATGGCTACCTTAAAAGAAGCAAAATGTGGGCAAACCGTGAAAGTTGTGAAAATCCATGGAGAAGGCGCGGTGAAACGAAGAATCATGGATATGGGAATAACAAAAAATACTGAAATATACATAAGGAAAGTAGCACCTCTTGGTGATCCGGTAGAGATTACGGTAAGAGGATATGAATTATCTCTAAGAAAAGCGGATGCAGAGATGGTGGAGGTAATGTGATATGAAAGTTAAAATTGCACTTGCGGGTAATCCGAATAGTGGAAAAACAACCTTGTTCAATGCTTTGACTGGCTCCAACCAGTTTGTAGGAAACTGGCCGGGAGTAACGGTGGAAAAGAAAGAAGGAAAAATTAAAGGTTATACGGCGAAAGGTGAGGAAGCGGTTCTTGTGGATCTTCCGGGTATTTATTCCCTGTCACCGTATACGCTTGAGGAAGTGGTTTCCAGAAATTACCTCATTGGCGAAAAGCCGGATGCGATTATCAATATTATCGATGGTACAAATCTTGAGAGAAATCTGTATCTGACTACACAGCTCACGGAGCTTGGAATCCCGGTTATCATTGCCGTTAATATGATGGATCTTGTGAGGAAAAACGGAGAAGTGCTGGATATAGAACGCCTTGGAAAAGATACTGGATGCAAGGTGGTAGAAATTTCCGCATTAAAAGGCGAAGGAGTTGACCAGTTAGCACAGCGTGCTGTGGCGATTGCGAAAACAGGAAAAAAGAGCCAGCCGGCACATAGTTTTGACGGCTGCGTAGAACATGCACTTGCTCATATAGAAGAGGCAATTAATGGACATGTGGAAGAAAGTATGGAACGCTGGTATGCGGTAAAACTTTTTGAGCGCGATGAAAAAGTTCAGGAAAGACTAAATCTTGGAGATGACTTATTAGCTCATATCGAAGAAGATATTGTAAGCTGTGAAAAAGAGATGGATGATGATGCGGAAAGTATTATTACCGGAGAACGATATAACTATATTGGAAGCATCATAGAAGACTGCTATAAAAAACGTGTAAAAAAACAGATGTCGCTATCTGATAAAATCGACAGTATTGTGACAAACCGTTTTCTTGCTCTTCCGATTTTTGCAATCGTTATGTTCATCGTATATTATGTGTCTGTTACAACTGTAGGAAGTATCCTGACAGACTGGACAAATGATACTTTGTTTGGTGAGTGGATCCTTCCGGCAGCGCAAGGCGCACTGGAATCGATTGGTTGTGCAGATTGGCTGACCGGGCTCATTGTTGATGGTATTATCAGTGGTGTAGGTGCTGTACTTGGATTCGTTCCTCAGATGCTGGTACTATTCCTTTTCCTTGCATTTTTGGAAGGCTGCGGATATATGGCGCGTATCGCGTTTATCATGGATCGAATTTTCCGTAAATTTGGGTTGTCCGGAAAATCTTTCATTCCGATGTTAATCGGAACAGGATGTGGTGTTCCGGGTGTTATGGCATCAAGAACGATTGAGAATGACAGAGACCGTAAGATGACAATTATGACAACAACATTTATTCCGTGTGGAGCAAAACTTCCAATTATTGCGTTGATTGCAGGTGCGTTGTTTGACGGTGCTGCGTGGGTGGCTCCGAGTGCATATTTTGTTGGCATTGCAGCAATTATCTGCTCAGGTATCATTTTAAAGAAGACGAAAATGTTTGCAGGAGATCCGGCTCCGTTCGTTATGGAACTTCCGGCGTACCATTTGCCGACGGTTGGAAATGTACTTAGAAGTACATGGGAACGTGGATGGTCTTTCATTAAGAAAGCAGGAACAATTATTCTTTTGTCAACAATCTTTGTATGGTTTGCCCAGGGATTTGGATTTGAAGGCGGAAGCTTTGGTATGGTTGAAGACATGGAGAACAGTATCCTGGCAGCAATCGGTTCAGCAATTTCGTGGATCTTCGCTCCGCTTGGATGGGGTGACTGGAAAGCAGCCGTTGCAGCAATCACAGGTCTTGTGGCAAAAGAAAATGTAGTTGGTACCTTTGGTATTCTGTATGGTTTCGGAGAAGTAGCAGAAGACGGTGCGGAAATCTGGGGATCTCTTGCAGGAGCCATGACACAGGTGGCAGCATATTCCTTCCTTGTATTTAATCTTTTGTGTGCACCTTGCTTTGCTGCAATGGGAGCAATTAAACGTGAGATGAATAATATAAAATGGTTCTGGTTTGCAATCGGTTATCAGACACTTTTGGCTTACGTAGTATCTCTCTGTGTATATCAGATTGGAACACTGGTTACAACCGGAGCTTTTGGGGTAGGAACTGTTGTTTCGTTCTTACTTGTGATCGGATTCATTTATCTGTTATTCCGTCCTTATAAGGAGAGTAAAAACCTTAAAGTTCCAAAAAGTGTAGCGGGAAAGGTAAAAGCATAAAATAGGAGGTGCATAAATTTATGGGTACAGGGATTGTTCTTCTTGCACTTGTGGGAGTTATTGGGCTTATCATCAGAAGTATGGTAAAAGATAAAAAAGCCGGAAAGTCATTACAGTGTGGTCAGGACTGCAAACATTGCAGTGGTCATTGTCATTAGTGACTGAGGTGTCAGTATGCAGAAAGAGGAAATCATAGCTAAACTTAAAGAAAACGGTTTCCGGATCACGAAGCAGAGAGAACTTTTAATTGATATCATTCTTAACGGGAATAATTCCTGTTGCAAAGAAGTTTATTATCTGGCACAGAAAAAAGACCCGGGGATCGGAACAGCAACCGTATACCGTACAGTTGATGCGCTTGAGAAAATCGGAGCATTAGAACGAAAAATGGATTTTCGGTTATGCAGAGAAGAAAAACAGTGCAGAAAGTGTGTGGTGGAACTGGAGGATGGTTCTGTGGTGGAACTGGATTACAAAGCTTTCCAAAAGGTAATGGAAAAAGGTATGGAATGCTGTGATTATTCCAAAGGAAAACGTGTGAAGAACATTATGATCATGTGATTTTTAAGAAATAGTGAAAAGAGTTTTTTGAGATGAGATAATACTCACTTTGAAAAACTCTTTTTTAATAAAATGATCCGTTAAATGAAATTGAGAATAAGAAAATGAACATAAGAAGGGAATTAAAAATATGAGAAAAACCAACTAAAGATAGTATGGATTTTTTTAGGCTTCTTTTGCCTGGGACTTGGAACAATTGGAATAATCTTGCCAATCCTTCCAACAGTGCCTTTTTATATGGGAACGGTGCTCTGCTTTGCAAAGAGCTCCAGAAGACTTCACGACTGGTTTGTTAGTACAAACTTATATAAAAAACATTTAGATAGCTTTGTAAAGCGACGATCTATGACGATGGGAACTAAACTGCGGATTATTGGCACAGTGACAATAGTAATGGCGGCAGGATTCTTCTGCATGGAAAATGTACCAGTAGGAAGAGCCTGCATTACTGTAGTATGGGTGTGCCATATTTTGTATTTCTTCCTGAAGGTAAAAACTTTGAAAACAGAAGAAATCATAGCAGAATAATACTTAAAAAGGATGAATGAAAGGAAAAGAAATATAATTATGATAAAAACAAGGTTGATAAAACTTTTGTCTCATGCGAAGAAATATATTGTATTTCAGGTCGTATGGAAGTGGATTTCCCTAATCTGCCAGGTGGCAATGATCTATTCAGCCTCTATACTTTTAGAAAATGCATTATTTTGTACGGTTACAAAACAACAGGTGCTTTCGTATGGCATTATGGTTTTTGCTTTTGTCTTATTACGATTTTTCTGTGACAGACAGGCATCCTACGCTTCTTATGAAGCGAGTGTGGATGTGAAACGAATCTTACGAGAGAAGATTTACGAAAAATTGCTGAAACTCGGAGCGTCGCATCGAGAGAATGTTGCAACCTCTAAAGTGGTGCAGATGGCAGCAGAGGGGGTGGAGCAGCTGGAGACATATTTTGGTAAATACCTGTCTCAGCTGTTTTACAGTCTGCTGGCACCGATAACACTTTTTGTTATTCTTGCTTTTGTAAACTTGAAAGCAAGTCTGGTGCTATTGATCTGTGTCCCGTTGATTCCGATTTCTATCGTAGCAGTTCAGAAGTTTGCAAAAAAGTTGCTGAATAAATATTGGGGAATCTACACAGAACTGGGAGATTCTTTCCTGGAAAACCTGCAGGGGCTGACAACTTTAAAAATCTATCAGGCAGATGAAGATAAAACAGATGAGATGGATGAAGAGTCTCAGAGATTTCGGCAGATTACCATGAAGGTGCTGACGATGCAGCTTAATTCTACCAGTGTAATGGATATTATTGCCTATGGCGGAGCGGCAGTCGGTATGATTGTGATACTTTCGGAATTTTTCAAAGGAAATGTAAATTTTAGTGGCACATTGATGATTTGTTTACTTGCTTCAGAGTTTTTTATCCCTCTGCGTCTATTAGGATCATTTTTTCATATTGCTATGAATGGTATGGCAGCAAGTGACAAAATTTTTGCACTGCTTGATCTGTCGGAACCGGAAGAGAAGGATGATGTACTTGAAGAAAAACAGACTGAGATCCGGTTGGAGAAAGTGGCGTTTGGCTACGAAGAAAACAGGGATATTTTAAAAGAGATATCTATGGACTTTGACGGGGGAAGCTTCACCTCTCTGGTAGGGACGTCCGGCTGTGGGAAAAGTACGATTGCAGGCATCCTCATGGGGAGGAATAAAGGTTACCGGGGCAGTATCCGTATTCAGGGAAAAGAACTGCGGGATTTATCGGAAAAAAGTCTGATGGATCATATCACTTTGGTGAGTCACAATAGTTATCTGTTTAAGGGATCTGTCCGGGATAATCTGAAAATGGGAAAAACAGATGCATCTGACGAAGAGATGTATGCAGTGCTTGAAAAAGTGAACCTATTAGGTTTTTTAAAGGAACAACAGGGGCTTGATACACTGCTTCTGGAGAGAGGAAGCAATTTTTCCGGAGGGCAGTGTCAGAGGCTGGCGCTTGCGAGAGCACTTCTCCACAATACACCGGTCTATATATTTGATGAAGCTACATCAAATATTGATATGGAGAGTGAAGAGATGATCATGGAAGTAATCCGGGAGCTTGGAAAGTCAAAGACAATTCTGCTTATTTCCCACAGGCTGGCTAATGTTGTGGAAGCAGACCGGATTTATATGTTGGAAAATGGGCGTGTGGTACAATGCGGAACTCACAGTGAATTGATGCAATCCGGTGGTTCTTATGCAAAACTATACCAGTATCAGAGAGAACTGGAATTCTATAGTCAGTCAGATGAAAAGGAGGTGGCAGAGTAATGGAACAAAAGAGACGAAGAAAAGGTATTGTGATCATGGGGCAGCTCATCGGGCTGGTGAAACCGCTTCTTCCTTTAATGTGTGTTGCGGTTATTCTGGGAGTGCTGGGATATTTGTGTGCAATTTTTCTGACGATCATTGCCGGGTATGGGATACTTTGTGGAGGGGCTATAATCTCTGGGATTAGCACAGATTTTGTGAGAACAGGATTGTCTTCATGGCTAACACTGGGCAATATTGCAGTAATTTTGATTATTTTAGCAATTCTGCGAGGTGTGCTTCATTACGGAGAGCAGTATTGTAATCATTTTATTGCGTTTAAGCTTCTTGCAATCATTCGGCATAAGGTGTTTGTTGCATTGCGCAGGCTCTGCCCGGCTAAGCTGGAGGGAAAAGATAAAGGGAATCTTATTTCCATCATCACATCGGACATTGAACTTTTAGAAGTTTTTTATGCACATACGATCTCTCCGATTGTCATTGCAATCCTGACTTCTCTGATTATGACTGTTTTTATCGGCTTCCAGTATACGAAGGCAGGTATCATTGCGCTCTTTGGCTATCTGGTGGTCGGTGCGGTCATCCCAATCTGGAATGGGAAAAGAGGGGCCGATGATGGTATGCAGTTTCGGAATTCATTCGGAGAATTAAATAGCTTTATCCTGGATTCCCTTCGTGGATTGGATGAGACGATTCAGTATGATAAGGGCAAAGAAAGAATGGAACAGATTAACAATCGTTCTAAAGAACTGGGACAGATGCAGAAAAAGATGAACCGCCATGAGGCAGCGCAGGGATCAATGACTAATATGGTGATTCTTCTGTTTTCCTTTGGCATGCTTATTTATATGTTGTGGAAATATGAAGGAGGTTTTATTAGTTTTGACGGAATGCTGATTGCAGTTATTGCTATGATGGGTTCCTTTGGTCCGGTAACAGCATTGTCTAATTTATCTAACAACCTGAACCAGACACTGGCAAGCGGAGAAAGAGTCCTTTCTTTACTGGAAGAACAACCAAAGATTATGGAAGTAAGGGGAGAAGAAACAAGTTTCGATAAGGCAGAGGCATCTCATGTGGATTTTTCTTATGAAGAGGAGCAGATTCTGAAAGATTACTCTATTGAATTCCCCAGAGGAAAGGTGATTGGTATCCATGGCGCCAGTGGATCGGGAAAATCTACACTCTTAAAACTTCTGATGCGTTTCTGGGATGTAGATAGAGGAAGCATCCAGATATCCGGAAAAGATATCCGAGAGATTAATACGAAGGATCTACGTGACATGGAGTCTTATGTGACACAGGAAACTTATCTATTCCATGATTCTATTGCCAGTAATATTGCTATCGGAAAACCAGGAGCGACAAGGAAAGAAATCATGGAGGCTGCAAAAAAAGCATCCATCCATGATTTTATCATGACATTGCCAGATGGCTATGACACAAGAGTCGGTGAACTTGGCGATACTTTATCCGGCGGGGAAAAACAGAGGATTGGAATTGCAAGAGCATTTCTTCACGATGCACCATTCCTTCTTATGGATGAACCAACCAGCAATCTGGATTCCCTGAATGAAGGAATCATACTTAAGTCATTAAAGGAATCCCGTGGGGATAAGACAGTAGTATTAGTATCTCACAGAAAATCTACAATGAATGTGGCAGATATTGTGTATGAAATGGAAAATGGACGGATTTCATAATAACTTTTTGTATTGCGATATCAAACAAAAAGATGTGGATAAGAATTCTCAATTATTTAGAAACAGATTGACATTCGAAAGATAATTTTATACTATACACGTAGTTAGTGAAAACTAACTTGTGGATAAAAATGAAGAGAAACAATAAAAACGCTGGAAAGGCGTTTTTATTTAACAAGAATGGTTAGTATAGACTAACCTAAAAAAGGAGCAGTGAATTATGAGTGTAGTAATCATAGGCGGAAATGAATGTATGGTTCGTCAATACAAAGACCTCTGTCAGGAGTATGAATGTGAAGCAAAAGTTTTTCCAAAGCAGAAAAGCAGTCTGAAAGGAATTGGAAAGCCAGATCTGATGGTGTTGTTTACAAGTACAGTGTCACACAAGATGGTGCGAAATGCACTGAATGAAACAAAAGGTCAGGATGTAAGAATCGTTCGTTCTCATACAAGTTCTATGTCTGCACTGAAAAGTATCTTAGAAGAACATACCAGATAGGAGGCAGAAAATATGTCAGATGAAATGATAATTCGTCATTGTTCCCCTACACTTGCCGGATTAAAGACAGGAAACTTATTTGTCTGTCCTTATTCGAATAAACAGGAATTGATTGGTGCCGTCCGATCGCTAAATCGAAGACTAGTACCGAAAGGAGTGCGCGTAATTCCGCTCAGGATGTCTGCCGGAAAAGTATTGCTTTATATTTATCGCCCGGGGATGCTGAAAAATGATCTGACAGCAGAAGAAGCAGCTGACATTTTAGATGAGTACGGATATTCAGCTGATGATCTTGGAAAGTGTGTTGCAAGATTGAGTTGTCGCTTGTGTGAATATGAGGAATTTCCTCATGAGATTGGACTTTTTTTAGGATATCCTCCCGAAGATGTGCGCGGCTTTATCGAAAATCGTGCCGGAGGATATAAATGTGTCGGATGCTGGAAAGTATACGGAGACGAAGAGAGCGCAAAAAGAAAATTTCAAAAGTATAAGAAATGTACAGATGTTTATTGCTCGCAGTGGGAAAATGGAAAAAGCATTGAGCGGCTCACAGTACAAAGATGAAAAGTCCAAGTGAAAAAGTCAGGTAAACTATGATAAAATATATCCTGTAATTAGAATATGTACTAAAGTATCAGGTTACAGATCAATGTGAGAAGGGAGACTGTAAACAAAAGGTATAAGCAGGAGGAGACAGGATATTATGAATACGAATGATATGTTAATACAGGGGGCAATTGATTTTCATGTCCATACGGCCCCAGATATTTTACCGCGGAAGTATACAGACATTCAATTGGCAGAGGAGTGCCGGAAAGCAGGTATGGCTGGTTTTGTCAGTAAGTGTCATCAAGGCGATACTACTGCAAGAGCATCTGCGGTGCAAGAATTATTTCCGGATTTAAAAGTCTTTGGAGGAATCGTGCTCAATCATGCTGTTGGGGGACTAAATGAAGAGGCTGTTTATGCCTGTGGGAGAATGGGTGGAAAAATCGTCTGGTTTCCTACGGTTGATGCTTATAATGATGAAGATTATAAAAGATTACATTTTGCAGATCATCTGGGAGGAGAGAATAAACAGTCTGGTTATCGTGGGAAAATTCATATTATCAATGAAAATCATGAGCTGGTTAAGGAGGTTTATCCTGTATTGGAACAAATAAAGGAGCAGGAAATGATCCTTGCAACAGGGCATTTGTTTCCAATTGAAGGCCTTATTTTGCTCAGAACAGCGTCGAAAATGGGAATTAGAAAGATGCTTGTAAATCATATCTCTTTTCCGATTACAAGAGCTTCTTTGGAGCTTCAGAGAGAGTATCTAGCCTGTGGTGCTATGCTGGAGCATTGCTATTATACACCTTACTATGGGCTGGGTTCCTGGGAGGAGATTCTTGCAAGTATTAAACAGGCGGGAGCTGAACACATTGTGCTGTCTACGGATCTGGGACAAAAGAAAAGTCCGGACCCGGCAGAGGGAATGAGATCAGTTGTCAGGAAATTATATGAATCGGGTATTTCAGAGGAAGAAATAAGGCAAATGATTGTAGCAAATCCAAAAGAACTATTGGGAATATAAGATAAATCGAAAAATGAATATGATAAAACATAGACTGCACAAAGAAATCATTTTGTGTTAAATTTTAATTATATTTAAGTTGCTGTAGCTATATTATGGTATAAATATTTAAAGACAGAAAGGAAGCTGCAGTGGATGAAAAATAAATATATGGTTATTTTTTGTGTGATGATCTTGTCACTGGTATTTTTATTTGGATGTTCTGCAAGTAACGATACGACAGAACAGATTTACGGAGAGGTAACAGAAATCAGTAATGATAGTATTACTGTTGAAATCGGTACGATGAAAGAGCGCGAAAAACCAGAGGATGGCGAAAAGGATTTTTCGG
>JBJEMB010000015.1:13497-16707 GCA_051879455.1 Lachnospiraceae bacterium | reverse complement strand
TCGGAAAAAGGACAGGGAAAAGCACCTTCAATGTTAGAGTTGAGTGGTGAAACTAAGGAAATCAGTATTACAAAAGATACAGTGATAAAACGACAGAGTAGAGGTCATGCTCCTGGCGAAAATGGAGTAATGGAAGAAGATTCAGATAAAACTGATAAAACAGATGGCGAAAATGAGCAGACGCAGGAAGAAGCTGCATTTGAAGATATCTCCGAAGGGGATACCTTACAGATTACTCTGGATTCAAGCGGAAAGGCATCTGAGATAATCATTCTTTCATCCGGAATGCGAGGAGGCCAAAGAGAAGAAAGTCAGAGTGAAGTTTAAAACAGAAGGAGGAAACGGACATTACGGTTATTACTTGCGGAAGATGAAAAACCGTTGTCGAGAGCACTTAAAGTTATTCTTGAAAGAAATAACTATTCAGTAGATGTAGTTTATGACGGGCAGGCAGCATTGGAATATCTGGATGCAGATAATTACGATGGTGTGATTTTAGATATCATGATGCCCAAATTAGATGGTATTACGGTTTTAAAGGAAATCAGAAAAAGAGGGAATCTAATCCCTGTTTTACTTTTGACGGCAAAATCAGAAGTGGATGACAAGGTAGAGGGATTGGATGCAGGGGCAAATGATTACCTTGCAAAACCGTTTCATTCGAAAGAGCTTTTGGCAAGGATCCGTGCAATGACTCGCACAAAAGTAGCACAGCCAAATTCTAAGCTTCGGATTGGAAATGTAACTTTAGACAGAGCAACTTTTGAACTTTCTACTCCTTCAGGTTGCTTCAGGCTGGCAAATAAAGAATTTCAGATGATGGAGCTTATGATGAGCAATCCTGATAATCTGATTTCTTCGGAACGATTTATGGAAAAAATCTGGGGATATGACAGTGATGCTGAGATTAACGTGGTCTGGGTGTACATATCTTATTTAAGAAAAAAATTATCTGCTCTTCACGCTGATATTCAGATTAAGGCGGCCAGAAATCTGGGATACTCTCTGGAGGAGATAAAATTATAAAAAAATTACGCATGAAATTAATTGCAGCATCTATGGTTTCACTTTTGATAGTTTTGCTCATTATTGAGGGGATTATCGGAATGTTAAATCATAATAAAATTGTGACAGAAGCTGACAGAGTTTTAGAAATTCTGGGTGAAAATGAAGGGCAACTTCCTAAAATGGATTTATACCCTAAAAAGGATAATGACATACCAAGAAGAAAAGGGCGTCAGTCATCCTCTGAATTTCCGTATGAATCCAGATATTTTTCGGTATTAATGGATGAAGAGGGAAAAGTGATATCTTCAGATACCGGGAAAATCACAATAGTAGATAGTGATGCAGCAATTGAGTATGCGCAGACAATATGGGATAAAGGCAGTAAAAAAGGATTTATTGAGAATTATCGGTATTATGTTTGTGAATCAGAATCGGATATCAGAATTATTTTCCTGGATTGTGGGAGAAGTCTGTCTACTTTTCATGATTTTATCATCACTGGTGTTATAGTGTCTGTGATAGGCCTGGTCTCAGTGTTGATTTTGATGGTTTTTGTATCTTCTCGTATCGTAAAACCATTTTCAGAAAATTATGAAAAGCAGAAACGTTTTATTACGGATGCCGGTCATGAATTGAAAACACCATTGACAATTATTGATGCGGATACAGAAGTTCTGGAGATGGATTTTGGCGAAAATGAGTGGATTACTGATATTCAGACTCAGACGAAAAGGATGGCAGATCTGACAAACAATCTGATTTTACTATCGCGTATGGAAGAAGAGCGAAAAAAGGAATCGATGATAGAGTTTCCTTTCTCAGATGTAGTGGAGGAAACGGTAGGAACATTCCAGTCACTTATAAAGACACAGAATAAAACATTAAATAGTGATATCAAACCGTTTATTGTTATGAGAGGAGATGAAAAAGCAATCAGGCAGCTTGTTACGATTTTGCTTGATAATGCAGTGAAATATTCGGATGAGGAAGGACGGATTGAAGTATCATTAGAAAAACAAAAAAATCGGATCCGTTTTTCTGTTTTTAATACGACAGAAATAATCTCAAGGGAGCATCTGGAACATTTATTTGACCGTTTTTACAGGACAGACAGTTCGAGAAATTCACAGACAGGAGGATATGGATTGGGACTTTCAGTTGCAGCGGCTACAGTAAATGCCCATAAAGGAAAAATTGTGGCTTTGACGGAGGATGAAAAGTCATTGTTGATTGTAGTCACATTTCCAACTTAATCTTATTTTGTTCATTTATGCTATTTTCACTTTATGTTTTTAGTTTCACAGTTATTTTTGTGTAAAATTACCTTTGAAAATCATGATAAAATTCGATAATATACTTACTATACAACGTGTAGCGTTTGACTGCGTAAATCCGGTTGAGCGCTGCGCGTTTTTTTTATTTTCTAAAAATTTTATGGAGGTTGAATTTGATGGATATAAAATCAAATACTTTTTTAGAAACAGAACCAGTAGGAAAGTTAATGCGTAAATATTCGATACCGTGTATTATTTCACTCCTGGTAGCAGCACTATATAACATCGTAGACCAGATTTTTATTGCGAATGCAAGTTATCTGGGATCTTATGGAAATGCAGCGAATACAGTTGTATTTCCACTAACCGTCGTAGCGTTAGCTATTGCTGTTTTAATTGGAGATGGATGCTGTACATTTGTCAGTATCTGCCTGGGAGCAAATGAAAACGAAAAGGCGCACAGAAGTATCGGAAATGCCATTTTACTCTGTATTATAGTTAGTGCTGTTCTTACCGCAGTTTATCTTATTTTTCAGGAACAGATAATAGGAATGTTCGGAGGACGGGTGAATCCTGAAACATTCAGACATTCCAAAGAATATTTCTTTTATATTTCACTGGGGATTCCTTTTTATATGTTTGGTCAGGCAATGAACCCGATTATTCGTTCTGACGGAAGTCCCAAATATGCTATGGCATCTACTTTGCTTGGAGCTGTGATCAATATTATTCTGGATCCGATTTTTATCTTTGTTTTTAAGTGGGGCATGATGGGAGCAGCAGTTGCAACTGTATTTGGACAGATTGTAACAGCAGTGCTTGCAATCTGGTATTTATTCCATATGAAAGCAGTGAAACTTAATAAGGACAGTTTCAGGTTTAAAGGAAGCTTAATTGCAAAATTTATCCCTCTTGGACTCTGCAGTCT
>JBJEMB010000015.1:0-13397 GCA_051879455.1 Lachnospiraceae bacterium | reverse complement strand
TTAGGAAAAGCTTTGGCTTCAACAGCGTTATCTATGATCCGTGAAGTAGTATTTGGTGTAGGGTTTGCGATATTACTTCCGGTGTTCTTTGGGCTGGATGGTGTCCTTTATTCTATGCCGGTATCTGATATTTTAACATTTGTAATTTCAATCATTATGATCAGATATACTTATAAATCTTTAAAAGCTTAAGGAGGTTGCGTATGAAGAACAGAGTTATAACAATCAGCCGTGAGTTTGGAAGTGGAGGAAGAACGATCGGGAAAAAAGTGGCAGAAAGACTGGGAATACCTTGTTATGACCATGAGCTTATCGAAAAAATTGCAGAGGAAAGCGGATTTGCAAAAGAATTTGTAAAAGAGAAAGCAGAATATGCCCCTTATGGTAATTGGTTTGCCAATGCGTTCTCAGACCGTTCGATGAATGGAATCTCTACTCAGGATTATCTATGGTCGGTGCAGAGGAAAATCATATTAAATATCGCATCAGAGGGGCCTTGCGTGATTGTAGGGCGATGCTCGGACTATATTCTGAAAGATGATGCGGATTGCCTGAAAGTATTTGTGCATGCAGATATGAAAGCGCGTGCAGAGCGAATAGTAAAACTTTACGGAGAAGCAAAAGAGGCACCGGAAAAGCGATTAAAAGATAAAGATAAGAGACGATCAGCCTATTATAAATTTTATACAGATTCAGAATGGGGTAATGTGAGAAATTATCATATCGCATTGGACAGTGGAGTACTCGGTATTGAAAAATGCGTGGATATCATTGCCAGTTTATTTTAAATAATACATAAAAGCTTTGGAGAACAAAAATCCAAGGCTTTTTATATTTTATAAATTAGACACAAATTTTTAATGTTACTTTTAGACTCTGCATGCTATAATATATCTGTTACATTGGCGGGAGGAAAGAAAATGCGTTTACTTGTAGTGGAAGACGAGAAGGATATGAACCGGATCCTTGTAAATAAATTGGAAAAAGAAGGATATAACGTCGATTCCTGTTTTGATGGAAATACTGCTATAGATTATCTCATGCTGGCAGATTATGATGGTGTGATTCTTGACATTATGCTTCCGGGTATGGACGGATTTCAGGTACTTAAGAAACTTCGTGCTGCCGGTCGGCAGACACCGGTTTTGTTCTTGAGTGCCAGAGGAGATACTGAGGATATAGTTGAAGGACTGGATATGGGCGCGGATGATTACCTTGTGAAGCCTTTTGTATTTAAGGAGCTAATCGCAAGAATTAAAGTTATGACACGCAGAAAACCGGAAATACAGGAAAATATTTACAGGTGCAAAGATCTGGTAATTGATTATAATACTCATGAGGTGACAAGAGGTGGTGTCCCGATTTCACTGTCACCCAAAGAGTTTTCGGTTCTTTTATATCTGGTGAGAAACAAAAATATCATTGTCACAAGGGAGCAGATAGAGTCAAATGTATGGAAGATGAAACCGGAAGGAAGCTCGAATCTTGTAGATGTATATATTCGTTATCTGAGGAGAAAAATTGATGATGATTTTGAAGAAAAGATGATTATAACCGTGCGTGGAACAGGGTATATGTTAAAATGCGAAGAATAAAACAAGTATCTATAACCAAATACATAACCATCTATTTAATTGTGTTTGTTGTATCTATTTCTTTTTTTATGGCAATTTTTGTCAGTGTTTTAGCGGATCGAATGATACATTATGACATTCAAAGCACTATGATTAAAAAAGTTGTAGGAAATGGAAAGCATGTTAATTATGTGGATGGGGAATTAAAGCCGGATTCAGAGTATAAATTTGAAGATGACGGTATGTACTTTCAAATTCTGGATGAAGAAGGAAAGATATTACTTGGAAAGTCTCCAAAAGGGTTTGATGTGCCCGGAGAGATTGGAAAACAAAAACTTCATATTTTACAGGAAAACGGGAAGGATTATTATATTATTGACCGAGTGAACAGAAGGCTTACAAAGGCAACTGAAAAAATCATATATAGTCGTGGTATTGTTGAAAAAGAAAATATTGATAGTAAATACCAAATAATTAAATATATTTCTTATGGAAGTATTCCTGTTTTTATTCTGATTGTTTTACTAGGCTCATTTGTATTGTCGAAAAATATTTCTGATCCATTGACTCAAATGTCTAAAACGGCAGAGATGATCGGAAAAGAAGGAGAGCTTTCAAAGCGTATGGAGTATGGCGGAAAGATAAAAGAATTTTCAATTCTCGCAGATACAAATAATCATATGCTTGAGAGAGTGGAAAATATGTTTGATACGCAAAAAAGGTTCTCGTCAGATGTAGCGCATGAGCTAAGAACACCGCTTGCAGTGCTTCTCGCACAGTGTGAATATGCAAAAGAGCATACAGAAACAAAGGAAGAATTTGACGCGTCTATCGATGTCATATACCGTCAGGCTGTGAAAACAAATTGTATTGTTACACAGCTTTTGGAACTGAATCGGTTGGAAAGTGGACAGATCATTCCAGAACTGGAAGAGGTGGATCTGAATGAAATGATTTGTTCTATTTGTGATGATGAAGAATGGAAAAATAAAGAGAAGGTGACATTTAAGAAGTCGTTTGGTGAAGCAAAGACACAGGTGGATGTTGGACTTGCTTTTATCTTGTTCCAGAACGTTATTCAGAATGCAGTTAAATTCAGTGTCTTGCCAACAACAGTAGAAATTTCCACAGGCTGTGAAAATGATGATGTATATGTTAGAGTTAAAGATTATGGTTGTGGGATCAGGAAAGAAGATATGAAGAAGCTTTTTGATCCGTTTTACCGGGCAGAAAAATCCAGAAATTCTCAAGGTTTTGGTCTTGGTTTGTCACTTGCAGACAGGATTGTTAAAATGCATGGTGGAAGAATAGAGGTAGAGAGTGAGTGGGGAGAAGGAAGTGTTTTTACGATTGTACTTCCGAAAAGTTAGAAGTAATTATATGGTTTTAATCTTATTTTAATGTTATCCATATAAGATGTGATACGGCAGATAATGTAGTTTTATGAAATAAGGGGAGAAGATTTATGGCACGAAAGTACAAAGTAACAGCGTTAATACTTATTTTCTGCATGTGTGTTTCAGTTCTGTTTCCTAAACAGGCTGCAGCGCAGGAAATACAGGAAGAAATATATTCTATCGAAGATGAAGATCCCGGACAGGGAAGGCTGACTGGAGATGTTCCGGAAGAATTCTATGGAGAAGATGGTAAAGTTCGGGCGATGTCTGTGGGAGTAACCCATGACAGCAGGTTTGTCGAATATGATAAAATACTTGGAATAGATGTGTCAAAATATAATGGAACTATTGATTGGAGTAAAGTAAAAGCAGCCGGAGTGGAATTTGCATTTGTGCGTGTAGGTTTCCGTGGGTACGGATCAGGTGGTCTCGGTTCAGATGAATGTGCAGCATATAATATGAAAAATGCAGCGGCTGCGGGAGTGAAGGTTGGCGCATACATTTTTTCTCAGGCAATTACAACAAAAGAAGCGATTGAGGAGGCGGATTATGTATTAGAGAAGGTTAAGGGGTATAATATAACAATGCCTCTGGTCTTCGATTTTGAATATTATAAAGGTGGGCGTTTAGATAATGCAAACCTGAGCAGAAGAAAGCAGACAGATATTTGCCTTGCATTTTGCGACAGAATAAAGGCGGCTGGATACACACCGGCAGTATATGCGAATAAGAGTATGTTGAGTTCTGATCTGTATGCTGAAGAAATCAGTGCAAAATATCCAATCTGGCTGGCGCACTATACGAGCAAAACAGATTATTCGGGTGAATATAGTTACTGGCAGTATACATCTACCGGAAGTGTAAATGGAATTTCCGGGAATGTAGATATGGATTATTGGTACGTTAAGCCAGGAACATCTACTGTTTTGTCGAAGCCGGGAAGTACAAAACTTTCTGGAAAAGCTACTTCATCAAGTACGATAAAGTTGTCATGGAGTAAAGTTTCAGATGCAACGGGATATATATTATATTATTACGATTCATCAACAAAGTCTTATAAAAGACTCGCAGTAATAAGAGATGCACAGACAACTTCTTACGTGGACAGTGGAAAAAAGTCAAATACAACATATAAGTATAAAATTAAAACTTATAAGAAAAAGGATGGGCAGACCGCATATGGGACGGCATCAAGCGCAATCAGTGTGACAACACCGATGAATCAGATAGGCAAGACAAATGGTACAAACATCAACGTAAGAACAGGTCCGAGTACATCGAAATCGAAGCTTACTGTACTTGATATTAATAAATCAGTAACAATTACAGGAACGAGTGGTGACTGGTACAGGGTATCTTTAAAAGTAAGCGGAAAAACACGTACCGGTTATATCTTAAAGAAGTATGTGACGATTATTAAAAAGCCAAGTTTGACTGTATCGGCATCATCGAGCAGCAAGATTAAGCTTACATGGAATAAAGTATCAGGGGCGAGTGGTTATCAGATTCAGCGGTATGATTCATCAAAAAAGAAGTATACAACAATAAAAACAATTAAGAGTGGTTCTACAATTACTTTCACAAACAGTGGGCTGAAGAAAAACACTACATACAAATACCGGATTCGTGCTTATAAAGTGGTGAGAGGCAGAAACATATATGGTGATTACTGCTCTGGAAAAAGTGTAAAAACTAAAAAATAATATTTTAGCATCCAAATTGGACGGGTATCTGAATTTCAGTCAGAAACTCGTCCTCTTTTATTGTATCACGATTATCGATTTCAAACAGTTCAAAAGGTTGTCCGATTGCTGTGAGATTGTGTATACGAATATAATCCATGATTTTCTGGAGGCAAGAAGCATTTTGTTCATAGCTGCCACGGTAATAGTATGAAAGATACTTGCCGGAAGGAAATTCACCGTCATATTCTTTCGTCTCTTTATCCAGAATGAAAAACACCGATTCATAGCGATTGGGGATTCCATTCAGAAGATCTTTTTCTGAAAGAAAAGCGCCAATTGTCTGATTCCCAAAGTTATGGATTTTTTTCTCATGTTTGGTCAAAAGCCTTTTAATGAGAAAATCCATTTCTTCATCCTGAGTCATGTATGCAGTTTCCTGGACAAAAAGGCGCCGGGGAAGGGTCTTGATCTGGATACAATTCGTTTCTATTTTGCGGGATGCTTCAAGTGTATTGATCCGTTCATTTATCATGCGTTCTTTTTCTTTTAGTTCCTGAAGCTGAGCTTTTAAAAAATTTTTTTCCTGGTATAGAATATCCATAGTATTATCGATACTTTGAGTATCCAGATAGTTTTTAATCTGTGTCATAGAGAAGTCAAGTTTGCGAAGATCACGGATCAGGTTCAGTTTGTATATATCCTTCAGGCTGTATAGACGATATTTGTTTGTATCACGTTTTGGTGTTAAAATTCCGAGACGCTCATAATACCGAAGTGAATCAGGACCGATGCCGTAAAGTTTTGAAATCTCACTGATTTTATAATAATTCTTCATTTTATTCCCCCAAAACATAAAAAATAAAAAAACTCTTGACCTTAGTATTATACTAAGGTTTATGCTTTGTATGCAAGAAAATTAAAATGAAAAAAGAAAGGATTCATTATGAGACTGGAAGGCAGATCACTTAAGAAAGATTTTATTCGCTTTATTGTACCGTCTATTGCGGCACAGTGGGTGTTTACGTTATATACGATGGTAGACGGAATTTTTGTGGCGCGAGGAGTATCCGAGACAGCGCTTACGGCGGTGAATATTGCCATGCCATATACGATGGCTTTGTTCTCGTTTTCAATCCTATTTGCGGTAGGAACTTCGACGGTTGTCGCAATTATGATTGGAGAAAAGAAACAAAGAGAAGCCAATGAAGTGTTTACACAAAATATTGTACTTTTGGCAATCGTATCAATTATTATCACGATTACTGTGCTGGTGAATTTGAACACTGTGGCAGATTTTTTAGGAGCAACACCTCTCAATAAAAAATATGTTGTAGAATATCTGCGTATGCTGGTGCCATTTTCTGCTGCGTTTATTTTGTCCTATTCTTTCGAGATGCTCATTAAGACAGACGGATTCCCGA
Source organism: Lachnospiraceae bacterium (assembly GCA_051879455.1). Taxonomy (GTDB): domain Bacteria; phylum Bacillota; class Clostridia; order Lachnospirales; family Lachnospiraceae; genus MD308. Next base: position 7,320 of record JBJEMB010000015.1, on the reverse strand, counting down.
AAACGGCAACAATTGTTGTGACTACAGGAGCGCTGTTAAACGTTATTCTTGATTATTTTATGGTAATAAGATGGAATATGGGAGTAGGTGGAGCAGCTTTGGCAACAGGCATTTCTAATACAGTTGTGATCCTTTTGTATCTGATTCATTTTTGTGGAAAAAAGGGTATGATCCATTTTTGCCGGTTTTCGTTCAGACTGTCTTTAATTGTCCGTGAGTTTAAAAACGGATTATCTTCCGGAATAACAGAAATGTCTGCGGGATTTATTATTTTTCTGTTCAATCAGGCTATAATCCGTCTGTTGAATGATGACGCTCTCGTAAGCTATACAATTATCTCGTATGTCAATGCGCTGGGAGTTATGACAATGGTAGGAATTGCGCAAGGATATCAGCCGCTTATCAGTTACTATTACGGGCAGAAGCGAATGGATCGATGTGATTGCCTGCGAAGATACGGAATCATTGCTGCCGCAGTGAGTTCAGTTGTATTTACCGGAGTATGTATGCTTTGTGCAGATAAAATTGCAGGATTATTCATTTCTAAAGAGTTAACAGAACTATTGAGTTACTCTGTCAGGGTGTTCAGAATCTTTTCACTGTCCTTCCTTGTAGTGGGATATAATGTGGTGATTGGTGGATATTTTATCGCAGTGGAAGAATCTTTTTTTGCGACATCCATTTCTCTGTCCAGAGGAATGGTGACATTGACCGTATGTCTTGTCATCATGACAACGCTCTTTCAGGGGGAAGGAATCTGGTGGACTCCACTGGTCTCGGAAATCGTAACGCTCATATTTACTTTTTGGGCGTTAACAAAGTATAAGAAGAAACTTGCACCACAGAAAAAGCAAAAAGTAGCATAAATCAACTATTTACATTGGCACTCTAATGCGTTAAAATGTTTCTAATGCACGAATTTTAGAAAGGAAGAGGAAATATGAGTAACCATACAGAAATCAGATGGCATGGTCGCGGCGGTCAGGGTGCCAAAACAGCAGCACTTCTGCTCGCGGATGTAGCTTTTCAGACTGGAAAATACATACAGGGTTTCCCGGAATATGGCCCGGAACGTATGGGTGCGCCAATTACAGCGTATAATCGTATCAGTGATACAGTGATTCGCTCTCATTCTAATATTTATGACCCGCAGTATGTTGTTGTAGTTGACGAATCACTTCTTGAGACTGTAGATGTAACAAGTGGTCTGAAAGAAGAAGGAGCAATCCTTATTAATACAGAACGCCCGAAAGAGGAGATTATTCCTCAGCTGAAAGGATACAAAGGGAAAGTTTATACGATTGATGCAAAAAAAGTATCTTTAGCTACGATTGGAAGGTATTTCCCAAATACCCCACTTCTTGCAGCAATTGTAAAAGTTGCGGGAATTATGGATGAAGGAACATTTTTGAGAGAGATGAGAGCATCTTTTGAACACAAATTTGCCAGCAAGCCGGAAGTTATCGAGGGTAATATGAAAGCGCTTGAGATGGCACTTAAGGAGGTGCAGTAATGGCAACAGATATCAGTAAATTAGGATTAAAGGCAAAATGGCAGGATCTTACTGAAGGTATGGTGATTGCCGGAGCAGGCACTTCTAAAGAATTCAATACAGGTGAATGGTCAAGTAATAAACCACAGTTTATTGCGGATAAATGTAAACAGTGTCTTCTCTGTGTTCCGGTATGCCCGGACAGTTCTATCCCGGTAAAGGATATGAAGAGAGGCGAATTTGATTACAAACACTGCAAAGGATGCGGTATTTGCGTAAAAGCATGCCCATTTGGAGCAATTACAATGGAAGGGGTGAAGTAAGATGGCAAAGAGAGATCGTTTATCAGGCAATGAAGCGGTTGCAATTGCGCTTAGTCAGATTAATCCGGATGTATTCCCGGCGTTCCCTATCACACCATCCACAGAGATCCCGCAGTATTTTGCTTCTTTTGTGGCAAATGGTCTGGTAGATACGGAGTTTATTCCAGTGGAAAGTGAACACAGTTCCATGAGTGCGGCAATTGGAGCATCTGCAGCAGGAGCAAGAAGCCTTACTGCAACTTCTTCCTGTGGACTTGCCTACATGTGGGAAGAATTATATATTGCAGCATCTAACAGACTTCCACTGGCACTTGCACTTGTAAACCGTGCATTGTCAGGTCCGATCAATATCAACTGTGATCATTCAGACAGTATGGGTGCAAGAGATGCCGGATGGATCCAGATCTATGCTGAAAATAATCAGGAAGCATATGATAACATGGTACAGGCATACAGAATTTCTGAGCACAAAGATGTAAGACTTCCGATCATGATCTGCCAGGATGGTTTTATCACCAGTCATGCAGTAGAAAATATTGAACTCCTGGAAGATGGAGAGGTCAAAGGTTTTGTGGGAGAATATAACCCTGAAAATTATCTTTTGAATCCGGAATGCCCGATGGCAGTAGGTCCATATTCTGTTACAGATTTTTATATGGAAGCAAAGCGTAATCAGGCAGAAGGTATGAAGCATGTTGAACAGGTTGTTCTGAATGTGGCAAAAGAGTTTAAAGAATTATCAGGAAGAGAGTATGGGCTGTTTGAAAGCTATCGTATGGAGGATGCTGAGAGAGCAGTTGTTATCATTGGTTCTGCGGCAGGTACAACAAAGGATGCTATTGACAGATTAAGAGAAAAAGGCGAAAAAGTCGGTCTTGTGAAGATTCGTCTGTTCCGCCCGTTCCCGGCAGAAGCTATTGCAGAAGCATTAAAAGGCGTGAAGGCAGTTGCAATCATGGATCGTGCAGAAGGTTATACGAACCATGGCGGACCTTTGGGTGCAGATGTGATGGCGGCATTATTCCGTGCAAGATCAAAGGCGCTTGCAATTAATATCGTATATGGACTTGGCGGACGTGATGTCCGCGTGGAAGATATGGAACAGGTATTTGAAGACTTAAAGAAGATTATTGCAGATGACGATGCCGGTGAGACATATCGCTACATGGGAATCAGAGAATAAGGAGGAACGAGACGTGAGTTATAATTTTAAAGAAACAATGAACAAACCGGAACGTCTTGCTCCGGGACATAGAATGTGTGCAGGCTGTGGTGGAACGATAGCTGTAAGAAATGTACTCCGTGGACTTCACGAAGGGGATAAGGCAGTCATCGGTAATGCCACAGGATGTCTTGAGGTATCTACCTTTACTTATCCGTATACATCATGGGAAGACAGCTATATTCACAATGCGTTTGAAAATGCAGGAGCAACACTCAGTGGTGTTGAGGGAGCATATAAAGCATTAAAGAGAAAAGGTAAATTAGACGAAACTTATAAATTTATTACATTTGGCGGTGATGGAGGTACCTATGATATCGGATTCCAGTCACTTTCAGGTGCGATGGAACGTAATCATGACATGGTCTATGTCTGCTATGACAACGGAGCCTATATGAATACTGGTATCCAGCGTTCTTCAGCAACTCCGATGTATGCAGATACAACTACAACGCCAGTTGGTACAAAGAGTAACGGTAAACCACAGAACAGAAAAGATCTGGCATCAATTATTGCGGCACATGATGTACCATATGTGGCTCAGACTACATTTGTACAGAATTTCAAAGATTTACACATTAAGGCAGAAAAGGCAATTTATACACCAGGCGCAGCATTTTTAAATATCATGGCTCCATGTCCGCGTGGATGGAGATACAATACACCGGATATTATGGAAATCTGTAAACTGGGCGTTGAGACATGTTACTGGCCATTATTTGAAGTGGTAGAAGGTAAATGGATTCTTAACTATGAGCCGAAAAAGAAGCTTCCGATCGAAGATTTCTTAAAACCGCAGGGACGCTTCAAACATCTGTTTAGACCAGAGAATGAGTATCTTATTGAAGAGTTCCAGAAGGAAGTAGACAGAAGATGGGAAGAGCTACTATTCAGATGTTCCAGATAGCGGAATACTTGTAGATAGGTTAATTTATAGCGATGATAAAGAGCAGCTTTTCGGAGAAAATGTTTCGGATGGCTGCTTTTTTTAATGCGTAAAAAAGTCAAATGTTTGAAAATAAAGAAAATTTGGGAAATAATTTGATGCGTATTTAAATTATTGATACAATAAATTTAGTATGTTAACAAGATAAAATATAGGAGGTAAAAAAGAATGCTTAAGGGATTTAAGAATGCCGCGGAATTAGATTTCTCTTTGGAAGAAAATAAGAGAAAGATCGAGGAAGCATTTCGACAGGTGGATGCGGAAAAAGGAAAAAATTATCCATTGATCATCGGAGGAGAGAGAATTGAGACAGAGAAAAAGATTACTTCTATTTCACCGGCGAATAAGGAAGTGCTGGGATATGTAAGTTCCTGTAGTAAGGAACTTGCAGATAAAGCAATTGAAGCAGCGAATGAAGCTTTTAAAAAATGGAGTGTTACTCCTGTTGGGGAGAGAATTCGATGCATCAGAAGACTGACTGCTTTGATCATTGAGAATCGGTTTATATTAGATGCATGGAATGTTGAAGAGAGCGGAAAAAACTGGGGAGAAGCAGACGGAGAATTGTGTGAAGGATTGGATTTCTTTAATTCTTATGCAGTACATATGAGAGAATTAGAGAAAGGTATGGAACTGGTACCTACAGATGAGGATACAAAATGTGTATATATTCCGATTGGTGTTGGCGCAATTATTCCGCCTTGGAATTTTCCGCTGTCCATTTGCGGAGGAATGGTAGCCTCAGCACTGGTGACAGGAAATACAGTCATTTGTAAACCGTCATCAGACACACCGATTGTTGCATATAAATATATGGAGCTTCTTGAAAAAGCTGGATTCCCTGCAGGAACATTTAACTACATTCCAGGTTCTGGTTCAGAAATTGGTGACTCTATTGTCGAGCATCCATTGACAAGATTTATAAACTTTACAGGTTCGAAAGAAATCGGATGCCGTATCAATGAGCGTGCAGCAAAGATTGCAGATGGTCAGAAGTGGATTAAGAGAGTCGTTGCTGAGATGGGTGGAAAGAATGCTATTATCGTAGATTCTACTGCTAATATCAAGAAAGCGGCAGCAGGAGTTGCTAGTTCTGCGTTCACATTCCAGGGACAGAAGTGTTCCGCATGTTCCAGGGCTATTGTCATGAGTGAGGTATATGAGGAATTTGTGGCAGAAGTTGTTGCATGTGCAAAAGAACTGAAAGAAAATCAGGGCTCAGGAAGAAGCAATGCTCCGATGGGTCCGGTAATCAATCAGGCTGCTTACGACAGAATCACAAGTTATATTGAGATTGGACGCAGTGAAGGAACCGTTGTATATGGTGGAACTTACAGTGATGCAGAAGGATTTTATATTGATCCCACTGTAATCCGTGATATCAAGAGAGATGCAAGGATTGCCAATGAAGAGATTTTCGGGCCTGTTCTGGCAGTGATTAAGGTAGACTCTTTTGATGAAGCACTGGACATTGCAAATCAGACAGAATATGGACTGACAGGCTCTGTTTACAGTGAGACAAGAGAGAATATCCAGAGGGCTAAGATTGAATTCCAGGTAGGAAACCTGTATTTTAACCGCAAATCAACAGCGGCTGTAGTTTTACAGCATCCATTCGGAGGATTCAATATGTCTGGAACAGATGCGAAGACAGGTACAAAAGATTATCTGACGAATTTCCTGAATCTAAAGTCTATTACAGAGGATCTGAATTCATAGGAATTTATTATAGTGACCGAGGCTGTCAAAGGAGGGATTAAGGTATGAAGTATCAAATTCAGGGGGATACGCTTCCGGTAGTGATCTGTCAGCTTGAAAATGGAGAACAGATGATTACAGAGGGCGGTGCTATGTCATGGATGTCACCGAATATGAAGATGGAAACAACAAGCGGCGGAGGTTTTGGAAAAGCACTTGGAAGAGCATTTGCAGGAGAACGACTTTTTCAAAATATATATACCGCACAGGGAGGAACGGGAATCATTGCATTTGCTTCAAGTTTCCCGGGGTCTATCAGGGCTTTTCAGATTGAACCGGGGAAAGATATGATTTTCCAGAAAAGTGCATTTCTTGCAGGGGAGATGGGAATTGAGCTCTCTGTTCATTTTCGCAAGAAAGTCGGTTCTGGTCTATTCGGCGGTGAGGGATTTATTATGCAGAGAGTCAGTGGTCATGGAACAATGTTTGCGTAGTTTGATGGTCATGTGGTTGAGTATGAACTTCAGCCGGGACAGCAGATTGTAGTTGATACGGGACATCTTGCAGCGATGACCGCAACATGTAATATGGATATTCAGAGTGTTCCGGGAATGAAGAATATGCTGCTCGGTGGCGAAGGATTTTTTAATACGGTTATCACCGGACCGGGAAAAGTATGGCTTCAGACAATGCCTATCAGTAATGTTGCAGGGGCAATCAGACCATATATTCCGACAGGAGATTAAGGAACGGAAAATATAATATTATGAGAGAATAAGAGAAAGGGTCAGTCGAAGTTCGGCTGACCTTTTAAAATTCAAATTCTGAAAAATCAATGATTAAGTCATCATAAATTCCTACCGGAATCTTGTCTTGAAAAGAATATGTTTTTACACTGAAATTCTCATCTGTTGTTGAAAAACAGTATACAGAAACTTTTGTCTGTTCTGGATCTATGATCCAGTATTCCCGAACTCCCGCAGTCCAGTATTTATTGAGTTTAGTAAGGTAATCACGTCTTCGGCTTGATGGAGATACTACTTCAGCTACAAAATCAGGAGCGCCTTTGATCTGTTTTCCATTATTTTTCCCCGGATCACAGAGAATCACAAGATCGGGTTGCAGGATAGTCTTGTTATCTTCATCCAGATATACATCAATCGGAGAAAGAAGTATTTTGCAAAGTCCGCTTCGGTGTTTGATATAAGAACGTATAGAAAAGAATAGTTCTCCGAGAATCTCCTGGTGTTGTATCGTAGGAGATTCCATAAAGATTAGATGCCCGTCAATTAATTCCGCACGAACATCATCGGGAAGATTATCATAGTCTTTGGAAGTATATGTTCCTGTGTTTTTCTGGACCTGATAGGAAAAAGAAGGCTCTCGAAGAATATCGGGTTGATAATCAGATTCGGAATCAAGGTCAAGAGCACGTATAAGAGCTTTCAATGTACTTAGTTGAGGAGATTTTGTGGCACCGCTGAAAATCTTGTTGATAGTTCCGAGAGAAACACCGGAAATATTTGCAAGCTGTTGATTGGTAAGTGCAAGCTCTTTTTTCTTTTCTTTCAGTTTTTCAATACTTATCATAAATAGCTACTCCTTTCCATCCGACACTCGTATATCGTAGGATTATTAT
>JBJEMB010000014.1:0-5059 GCA_051879455.1 Lachnospiraceae bacterium | reverse complement strand
TTATGTACAGTACCTTCTATACGCTTCCATTATTTCCATTTGAATTTCGTCTCGAAAACGCTTTGGTCCCACAACTTCACATTTATTAATATGTGCCATTGCCCAACCTCGCATAACAGATGGAATAGCACTAATTTTTACAGTCATGCTTTCATCATTCTTTCTTGAGATGATTGCATCATTTCCAAATTCTTCTGCTATTTCCTGCCATAAATCCAAACCACAGTCTATCTCATACTTTTCTTTTCTCTCTCCATGTTGAAAAATGTATTGTTTTGCATATTGACCTGGATTTAAACCACCAAAAATCATATCGACGCCTCGTTCTAAGATAACGATATCCTTCATATGGTCAATTCTAAAATGCTCTAATTGTTCAGAAAGTTCTCTCTTCGCCAAAATATAATAGTTCCCCTCTGCCCATAATGTCACATATGGACTTAACACAATATTTCCCTGCGGAATTTCTACCAGCTTCTGATCTACACCATACTCTAATAATCGAACGCTTACTTTACATCCCTGGTTTATAGCTACATTCAAAGCATCAATATTGTAAAACAAATGCTTACTAATAATCTTTTTTTCAGATTTAACAAACACCGTTTTTTGAAGCATTCTTCCCTGAAAAATACTCTGTGTATCTATTAGTTTTTTGATAATTACCTTTCCTGTCTCTTCTTTTATCATATCAGAAGCTGCAACAGCATCACATAATAACCTTATCTCGGATAATTCAAATTCTCTATCAATCAGATAATAGCCTTCCCTATTATCCTGGTAACCTTCAATTTCAATCCCCATACTTCTAAGAGCTTCAATATTTCTATAAATTGCTCTTCTTTCCATATCTACATCATAAATGACTTTTAGTTTTTCTCTTATCTTTTCTGCTGATAATATATGATTCTCATCCGTATATTTCTTTAATACTTCATACAAGCACAATATTGTCGCTTTTTGAGCAATCATCACACATCCACTCCATTTGTTTTTTTCATTATACTTGTTCTTTTTATTTTAGGCAACTTTTTGCTGTGCCATTTTTGGTACAACGTCTGGGACACGAATGGTCTCACCCCTATGCTATATTAACAACATCAAAAAAACGGAGGAAATAACTATGAATTTACCTAAAATTAAAAATGCCTTTCAAAATATTAAAAAGACATGTCAAAACAGGCTTGAAGAAATATATCCAAAAGGAATACCTGAAGATATTAACTCACGATATGCAAAAGAGCTCTCTTTTTTGGAACGTTCAGATTATATTGATGATTTTGAGATATTCCGTCGTCTTTCTGAAGAAACCAAAAAGAGCTCAACCATTATTAGTGTGCGTGGAACACTCGCTGGATCAATTCTATATTACCTTTTAGGAAATAACAGCTTTAACCCACTTCCTCCACATTACTACTGTACCAAATGCGGTCATTACGAAATAGTGGATACACACTTATTTGGAATCGATCTTCCTCAAAAGAAATGTCCACACTGTAATGCTGATATTTTAGCAGATGGTTATAATCTACCAATAGAAAGTGTATGGGGAAATACCGGAAAAAAATTAATCTCCTTTGATTTTAATGTAAATTCCGAATTTCTCCCATTTGCACGACGGGTTTTGCAGTCTGCTTATCCAGATAATGCGATTGTTCCATGGGGAATGTTCCAACTGGATCCTAGTTCCGGAGTTCCACATCCAGATGATCGAATTATTGGAATTGGATTGGCTGGGTATGCCATCTTGCCATCCGGTAATACGGTTCAAGATTATCCCGATTTGATTTCTTATTTAGAAAATGGTGATGCATGTATCACCGGTGGGGGCTGGGAATTGGAAGAACACATGTTAAAACCTGTTAGATTATTCTCACTAGAATTCTTAGACGAGTTAATTCAACTTCAAAGAGCAACCGGTATCTATGCCAACGATCTTAGCACCAAAGAACTTAGAGATATTACTTGGAGCAACATTTATAACACCGCTATTCCAAACAGTAATTCAAGAATGTTGTTCCACGAATTTAAACCGAAAACTTATAAAGACATGGTCGCTTTTGACTCCAGTTCTCACAATTCTTTTTTTTGGCAAGGAGGAAATTATAACTACATTGACTTAGGCGATTATAAAAAAATGATTTCCACAGATAACTTTAAAAAGTACCCATGTTTTACAAGAGAGGACTTTTTCGATCACATGATTAAATTAGGGATAGAACGTACTTTAGCATTTGATGCATCAGAGAAAATCCGAAAAGGACACGCAAATTCATGCGAAAAATTTCAGCAACAATTTTTTGATTTACCAATACCTGATGAAATCAAAGATATTGCCAAAAATTACTTATATGTCTTTCCGCGTGCGCATTGTATCGAATTTATATTAATCTATGCCAGACTTGCATATTATGCAAAAGCTGACAGTCGAGCTTTCAGTAGAATTGTTTTCAAAAAATAATTATAAAAGAAACGGGCTTCTCCTCTCGTTAGGAAAAGTCCCATTCATGTAAACGCTCAATAGCGAATACCTTTTTTCAAACTCTCTATCACCTACAATCGTCACGAAGATATTTTCCTACAAACAATGAATTATATTCTTTTTCGCTATCTGTTTCGACTAAAATTTCATTTGTGTTTTGAACTGATATCGTATATTTCGACGTGCCTCTTTCTAGTAAGTATGATTGTTCTTCTTCATTCCAGCTTGCTTGTTCATTGTAAAACAAAGAATATCCTGTGATACGACCACCTTCGAAATTGCAATCTTTATGATATAACGTATAGGAAATGCTAATTATTCCTCCCTCATCTATTGATACACTTAGCAAATAATAGGTGTCATTATCTCGGTCAACCGTTCTACTATAACGTCCGTTTATATTCTCTATTTTTGTATTTTCCTCAACCCTTATAGGATTTTCATCGTCTATATTATCGTATGTAGTGGTTAGTTCTTGATTGGTGTCATTATTATCCAATTTATCGTTCTGGTTTATATCCTGAGTTTTGTTAGCTTGCCTATTTCGTAAATATAGTTGTATTTTTTCAATTTTAGAAGCTGATTCTTTATACTCTGGGATTGTCTGAAAAAGCTCAAGGGCAAACTCATATTCTTCAATATTCATTTTGCTTATTCCATTTTGATAAATTGCCTCTTGGACTAACTGATCTGAATTTTTGTATCCTCTTAATTCATCAAAAATTTTATAAGCATTTTCGTAATTTCCATCAGCTAAGTATTCAATGGCCTGTTTATATGAATCTCTGTTATTCATCTCTCTTTTGATGAATGACCCTCCACCGAAAATAGCTATGACCATTAATATTGTAAATCATATTGAATCTACTCACGGAAACAATCTCACTCATAGCAATCACCTATCTTTCGCAACACTTTTTATATTTCTTTCCAGATCTGCATGGACACGGCTCATTTGGTTAAATCTTCCTTTCTGATATAACTGCCTGAATCGTTGTCAGATAGCCCAGACCAAATTTTGTCTTCGAATGCATTTCCATCGGTTTATGGCCTCTGTTAGCAAGCATTCTTGTTCCATTTGCAGCTACCATATAAAGACTTACAATCTTCTCAACTTGTTTTTTATTCTCAAATTCAAACTGATTCCAGAACCACTGCGTGGATTCGTGTGGATCATCATCCGAGGAAAGTCTGTCCCACAACTCATACATAATGCCTGCAACCTCAATATATTCCAATCCTAATTCTCTTTCCAGGAATCGGATCAGATCCTGATATGGCTTATCGGAAAGGAGTGCATCCGTTTCATAGAATTCTACTACCTCAGCAACGCTTGGGATCCAAAAATCGTTCTGCAATCAGCTCAACCAGTTCAGCCTTCCTCATTTTTGATAATTTCCGAAGTCCAAGATTCTCCGCCATTACTTTCAGGGATTCTTTATCATACTCGTCTATTCTTTGCCTGAAAGTCAGGTCTTTATCAAAAACAACTGCCATAGTGGCACTTCCCTAGTAATTCCAGATCTCGTATCCCTGCCGTCTAGCGGAATCATACACCGGCTGCATATTCTTCTGCAGGATATGATAGAATTCTTCCTTTGTATTACCCGGCTTGTATAACTCCCGTCCTGCCCAGATTGAATGTAAGTTGTCTCGATAGCAGGCCTCGAAGCGTCTATGTAGTTCTTCCCTCTCATGAATCAATGTGTACATTCCATACTGGTTTTCTGCAAACACAATAAAAAACGGATCCCACTTCGGAAGTTTATTGCTCTTCGAGGAATTCAGAGAAGAATCTATTGGCATCAGGTTCCACAACTCGTCATTCATGACAAATGACCATGGGATAAAATGATCCACATCATACTGCTTTGTAACAATTGGCTTGCCAGTAAAGACATCCCTGACTTCTCGCACATCCAGAATGCCTTCCCATAGCTTACGCACATTATTCAGCTTCCGCAGCTTTTCATCCATTGGTGCCAGTTTGTAAATGAGGCCCGGAACTTCCGGATTGTTATTCTGCAGCCATTTCACTTTCTCATACTGGATCCATCCCAGAATATTTACCGTATTATCCTGGATCATCCGCATCCAATCAGAATTGAAATGAACTTCCTTTTTCAGCTTACTGCTATCTCCGAAAGTATATGGAAGACGAATTACTGTGTTATCGATCCGTCTGATATACTCAGTCAATCTACGAATACTACCCCACGGCACCTCTTCTGAGCTTTTTGAGAAAAACCCTGCCAATGCCCGACCGGGAACCATATTGGTCAACTGTTCCTTAGAAAGTTTCAGCTCAACATTGTGCTCCCGGATTGCATTTTTGATTTCCACTTTAGATGCATTTGCCGGCAAGTCACTCAATTCTGTTAGTTTAAGAACAGCACGTTCCAGACCATCTCTGACAAGACCATCTGCCTGCATGCCACTAAGGTGAATATGAAATTCTCTTACAGAATACCAGGCATTGCAGATCATTTCATCGATAATAGCATCAAAGGTAGTATCCTGAATCCCCTCAGAAATAATATCCACGATTGCTTCCAGCCAATAAAATTTATAACAGTA
>JBJEMB010000013.1:0-29516 GCA_051879455.1 Lachnospiraceae bacterium | reverse complement strand
ATTATAAATGATTTACCGATACTTGTCAATACTTTTTTTCAATATTTTTATTTATTTCTTCCTGTATCCTGTCATGCACAAGATGTGCTATTTCTGCAGTTTTCATCCCAATATATTGTTCCTGACAGATCGGCTCCATATAATGAACCTCCACCTTTTCCCGCCTTAAAGAGTTTTTTCCAAAAGGTTTAAAGGAATCAATAAGAGCTACCGGTATAATCGGACAGCCGGCCTTTACAGCACTTTTAAATGTACCGCTTTTAAATTCAATCAGTTCATTTTCGTTAGGACTGAGATGTCCTTCTGCGAATATAACAAAATTTCGTCCTTCTTTTACTCTTTTTGTCACTTCCCCGATGACATGGACCTGATCTTTAATGTCCTTTCGATCCATAGCCAGACTTCCGGTAGCTCCAATAACCTGTTTTATCAGAATCCAGTTTTCCGCTTCTTTTTTGATCACTACAGAAAGAGGATTCGGGCATGTACCAATGATCGCCAGCATATCAAAAAAACCCTGATGATTCGGAAACAAAATAAAACCGTTCTCTTTCGGAATATTTTCCAGTCCGTTTACTTTAACCGTAACCCTTCCCCGGCAAGTCACCTGCTTTACAACCTCTGCAATATAATCATATTTCTGCTGTACTGTATGATCATCATTTTCCCTGGACATGCGGGCAATATTCCAGAACCATACAGGAACATAAAATAAATTTATTATTATCATATAAACAATCCTTATCATTGTTTATACCTTCTCTCTTGTATATTGAGCATCCGTTCCCTTGTTGACCAAGTAGAAACACTGCCCTGGGAAATTTTTTACCGCTGCTGTAGATTAATTAAAGAGGCGCTACTTTTGCAGCGCCCCTCTTTTAGGTTTCTTCCGATGATCCTTCCTCCGGCTTATTTTCTCCCTCGGAATTATCACTTTCCTCCTCATAATATTCTTCGTCATAGACATTGCTGTCCTTGGTAACGCTTTCTCTGACCTTGGCAATGCTGGCTACTTTGATATCAGAACTCTGATCGATACTCATCAGCTTCACACCGGAAGTGTTTCTGCCAATAACAGAAATTCCTTCTACGGGCATACGGATAATGATTCCTTCTGTAGTGATCAGCATAACCTCCCGGCTGTCATTCACCAATTTGGCTCCTATCAGATTTCCCGTTTTTTCTGTTATTTTATAGCAAAGCACACCCTTGCCGCCCCGGTTCTGGGAATTAAACTCAGTTGTTAAGGTACGCTTACCCATTCCATTTTCAGAAACCACCAGAAGACTTTCTCCCTGACTCTCCATCTGCATGCCGATGACTTCATCATTCTCATCAAAACGCATACCTATTACACCCATAGATACACGGCCGGTAACCCTTACATCCCTCTCATTAAAGCGGATGCACATACCTTTTTTCGTTACCAGGAAAATATCCTGAGTATTATCCGTAGCCTTTACTTCGATCAGCTCATCGCCTTCTCTCAGGACAATTGCCTGAAGACCTGTTTTGCGGACATTTTCATACTCGACCATAGGTGTCTTCTTGACCATACCGTTTTTGGTTGCCATAAACAGGTATTTATCATTGTTCAGCTCCCTCATAGGAATAATAGCCGTTATTTTTTCATCCGGCTGCAGCTGAAGCAGATTCACAATTGCTGTTCCTCTGGCTGTTCTTCCGGCTTCCGGAATTTCATACGCTTTCAGCCTGTATACGCGGCCTCTGTTGGTAAAGAACATCATCAGATGATGATTGGTGGTCATAAGCAGATCTTCAATATAATCCTGCTCAATGGTCTGCATTCCCTTGATTCCTTTGCCGCCCCTGTTCTGACTCTTAAAATTGTCCACATCCATACGTTTGATGTAGCCTAAGTGAGTCATGGCAATAACTGTGTCCTCATCAGGAATAAGATCCTCCACTGATACATCGTCATCGTACCCGATCGCTGTTCTTCTTTCATCTCCGTATTTATCTGCAATAATGGAAATTTCTTCTTTTATAACGGTAAGAAGCTTCTTTTCATCTGCCAGAATCGCTTTCAGTTCTTCGATCTTTGCCATAAGCTCCTTATATTCGCTCTCCAGCTTTTCCCTTTCCAAACCGGTAAGAGCTCTCAGTCTCATATCAACGATAGCCTGAGCCTGCGCATCAGAAAGTCCAAACCTTTCCATCAGCTGATTCTTGGCATCCGCCACATTAGCAGATCCTCGTATGATCCGGATCACCTCATCAATATGATCCAGGGCGATCAGCAGACCTTTTAAGATATGAGCCCTCTCCTCCGCCTTATTTAAATCATACTGTGTTCTTCTTCTTACTACATCCTCCTGATGCTGCAGATAATAATCCAGCATCTGATGAAGATTCAGTACCTTTGGTTCATTCTTCACCAGAGCGATCATGATCACACCAAAGGTATCCTGAAGCTGTGTATGCTTCAGCAGCTGATTTAATATCACATTGGCATTAACATCCCGGCGCAGCTCAATGTTAATGCGCATACCCTCGCGGTTGGACTCATCACCGATATAGGTAATTCCATCTATCTTTTTTTCTTTTACCAGATCAGCAATCTTCTCGATCAGTCTGGCCTTATTTACCATGTAAGGAAGCTCTGTAACAATGATCCTGGATTTTCCGTTGGGCATAGTTTCAATATTGGTCACTGCCCGAACCTTGATCTTTGCGCGGCCTGTACGGTAGGCTTCCTCAATTCCTCTTTTGCCTAAAATAGTAGCGCCTGTAGGAAAATCAGGTCCCTTTACGATCTCCATGATTTCCTCCAGAGTTGTATCCCTGTCCTCCTCCACACGATTATCGATCATCTTTACTACAGCTCCTATGATCTCCCGCAGGTTATGAGGAGGAATATTGGTAGCCATACCTACAGCGATTCCGGAGGTTCCGTTTACCAGCAGATTTGGAAAACGGGAGGGAAGCACTACGGGCTCTTTTTCCGTTTCATCAAAGTTAGGAACAAAATCAACGGTATCTTTATTGATATCAGCCAGCATTTCCATGGAAATACGGCTTAAGCGGGCCTCCGTATAACGCATGGCCGCAGCGCCGTCACCATCCACAGAACCAAAATTTCCATGTCCGTCCACCAGAGGATATCTGGTAGACCAGTCCTGAGCCATATTTACCAGCGCTCCGTAAATGGAGCTGTCACCGTGGGGATGATATTTACCCATGGTATCTCCTACAATACGGGCACATTTACGGTGGGGCTTGTCCGGTCCGTTGTTTAACTCTATCATGGAATACAGCACACGTCTCTGCACCGGCTTCAGGCCGTCCCTGGCATCCGGCAGAGCTCTGGCGCTGATAACACTCATGGCATAGTCGATATAGGACTGCTCCATGGTTTTTTTCAGGTCAACATCATGGACCTTATCAAATACATTTGGTTCCATATCTTATCTCCTTTATGTCAGCAATCAATTAAATATCCAGATTCTTAACTTTCTTGGCATTTAACTCAATGAATTCTCTTCTCGGCTCTACCTGGTCACCCATAAGAGTAGTAAAGGTCAGATCGATTTCGGAGGTAGTTTCCTCATCCATAGTCACTCGAAGAAGAATCCTTCGCTCCGGATCCATCGTTGTCTCCCAGAGCTGTTCCGCATCCATTTCTCCCAGTCCTTTGTAGCGCTGTATCTTATTGTTATTATCACGGCCGATCTCCATAAGAATAGAATTCAGCTCTTCATCGCTGTAGGCATACCATACACGTTTATTCTTCTCGATCTTGTACAGAGGAGGCTGTGCCAGATATACATATCCCTGCTTGATCAGCTCCGGCATAAACCGATAAATAAAGGTCAAAAGCAGCGTACTGATATGGGCCCCGTCCACATCAGCATCTGTCATAATAATAATCTTGTGGTAACGCAGCTTACTGATATCAAAATCATCATGAATACCTGTTCCGAAAGCTGTTATCATGGCTTTGATCTCCGCATTGCCGTAGATCCTGTCCATTCTCGCCTTCTCCACATTCAGGATTTTTCCCCTCAGCGGAAGTATGGCCTGAGTCGCTCTGGAACGGGCTGTCTTGGCAGAGCCGCCGGCGGAATCTCCCTCTACGATATAAATCTCGCAGTTTTCCGGATTCTTATCAGAACAGTCTGCCAGCTTTCCCGGAAGAGCCATGCCGTCAAGAGCTGATTTACGACGCGTTAAATCACGGGCCTTTCTTGCTGCCGCCCTGGCTCTCTGCGCCAGAATGGATTTCTCACACATCGCTTTCGCTACCACAGGATTCTGCTCCAGGAAATAGGTAAGCTGCTCGCTGACAATATTATCCACCGCCGTACGCGCCTCACTGTTTCCCAGCTTCTGCTTCGTCTGTCCCTCAAACTGAGGCTCGCTGATCTTTACACTTATAATTGCGGTCAGACCTTCCCTGATATCTTCACCGGAAAGACTTTCCTCACTTTCCTTCAGAAGTTTATTCTTTCTCGCATAATCGTTGAAGGTTTTTGTGAGGGCATTCTTAAAACCGGTCAGATGAGTACCGCCCTCCGGTGTATTTATATTATTTACAAATGTATAAATATTCTCTGTGTAGGAATCATTATGCTGCATGGATACCTCCACATAGACACCTTCCTTTGTTCCTTCACAGTAAATAACCTGATCATAAAGAGGCATTTTTCCCTTGTTCAAGTAAGTTACAAACTCCTTGATTCCGCCTTCATAGTGAAAGGTTTTCTCTTTC
Organism: Lachnospiraceae bacterium; assembly: GCA_051879455.1. GTDB lineage: Bacteria > Bacillota > Clostridia > Lachnospirales > Lachnospiraceae > MD308. The sequence continues at coordinate 24,784 of JBJEMB010000013.1, read as the reverse complement.
TTCTCTTCCCTGTCATCCCTGAGAATGATCTTCAGATCCTTTGTCAGAAAGGCAGTCTCCCTCAGACGCACTTTTAAGGTATCATAATCATATACGGTCTCTTCGAAAATTTCTTTATCCGGAAGGAAGGTAACAGTAGTTCCGTGGCGGTCGGCATCACACTCTCCAATAACCTTCAGTGGGTATACCACCTTTCCCCGCTCATAGCGCTGCTTATAGATATGTCCGTCTCTGTAGACCATTACCTCCAGCCATTCCGAAAGGGCATTTACTACAGACGCACCTACACCGTGAAGACCTCCTGATACCTTATATCCGCCGCTTCCGAATTTACCGCCGGCATGAAGGATCGTAAATACCACCTCTACCGCCGGAAGACCAGCTTTCTTTTGGATATCAACGGGAATACCCCGTCCGTCATCAATAACTGTGATCGAATTATCCGCATTAATGGTCACATCGATAGAATCACAATATCCCGCCAATGCCTCGTCCACCGCGTTATCTACAATTTCATATACCAGATGATGAAGTCCTCTGGAAGATGTGCTGCCGATATACATACCAGGCCTTTTTCTTACTGCTTCCAGGCCCTCCAGTATCTGAATCTGATCTGCTCCGTATTGCTCTCCCATGTACTATATCTTCCTTTCTTCTCAGATTAAAGAATCCTGTTCGCAACAGTTCTGAGCTGTTGCTTCTGTTCAGCCGCGCGTCAATCATAACTCTTAATTTTCGCCGTAAACCGTCCCCTCCGATACCCTGAATACCTTATCAATGGGGAACCTGTTATTTACAAAATCATCCAGACCTGTACAGGTTATCATCGTCTGGATATCACTGATAGCAGAAAGCAGATGATTCTGCCTGCTGCTGTCCAGTTCCGAAAGCACGTCATCCAGTAAAAGAACCGGATCGTCCCGGCTTAATTTTTTTACCAGCTCCAGCTCCGAAAGCTTAAGAGACAGAGCCGCTGTTCGCTGCTGTCCCTGAGAACCGAATCTGCGTATGTCAATTCCGTTTACAATAAAACTGATATCATCTCTGTGAGGACCTGTCAGAGTTGTTTTTTGTCTGACATCCTGAGGCCGGCTGCGCGCAAGAGCAGCCTCCAGATTTCCCTCCTCCGTATCCGGATCATATACAATGGTAATGTGTTCTTTTTGTCCGGACAGCTTTCCGTGGATCTCACGGATAATAGCATTAAGCTGTTCTATAAATCTGCGTCGGGATTTTATGACCTCTTCCCCGTATTTTGCAAGCTGCATGTCCCATATATCCAGGGTTTCTTCATATTCCGGCCGGAAGGCCAGCTCCTTTAACAGCTTATTGCGCTGCAGAAGTGTTCTGTTGTACTGCACCAGAGAATGAACATACAGCTTATCCAGCTGACATAATTCCATGTCAATAAATCTTCTGCGCTCAGACGGACCATTTTTTATGATATTGAGATCCTCCGGAGAAAAGAATACCACGTTTGCCACGCCGAACAGCTCGCTGGCCTTCCGTATGGGAACTCCGTTAATAGCAATTCCTTTCGGTTTGTTCTTCTTTAAATGCATGTCAATACGGTAAGGAACCTTATTTTTCAGAATCTGCAGCTTAATGTGTGCCTCATCCTCCCCAAAGAGAATAATGTCTCTGTCCTTGGCTCCTCTATGAGATTTGGAAGTACAGCATACATAAACAGATTCCAGAACATTCGTCTTTCCCTGGGCATTGTCGCCGTAAAGGATATTGGTTCCCTGATTCAATTCCATATGTAATTCTTTATAATTGCGGTAATTTTTCAGCTCTATGGATTCGATAATCATGGATGATCTCTTTCTGGTCACTTATTTGATAATACGGATAGTCTCTCCCTGATAAGTAACTACATCTCCGTCAACCAGTTTTTTTCCTCTCTGATAGGCAACCTCACCGTTTACAGACACAAGTCCGTCTTCAATGGCATATTTGGCGTCCACACCGGATTCCACCAGGCCGGCTGCTTTTAAAGCCTGGCCCAGTTTAATATAATCTTCTCTTAATTTGATTGTATCCATTATTTTCCTCTCCTAAACAGTCACTAAACAGCTGCTGCGTTGAAATTTACGGGAAGAATCAGATAAATATAATTTCCCTCGTCATCTTTAATAAAGCAGGGGGATTTTGGATTCATCATATAAATATTGATATTCTCATCATCGATAACGCGCAGTGCGTCAATCAGGAATTTCGGGTTAAAGCCGATCATAATATCCTTGCCTGATTTATGGATCATCAGATCCGCATTCATGGAACCAAAGCTGGAATTCAGCTTCAGCTGCATTTCATTATCAGTAATATTTATAATAAGCGGCTTTTTATCATTTTCTCTTATTAATATAGTAGCTCTTTCAATACAATCAAGGAATTCTTTCTTGTTGACAGAAATCTTTGTCTCGTAATCGCTGGACAGCATCTGATTGATACGGAAATATTCACCTTCAATAAGGCGGGAAACAACGATCGTATTGTCAAACTCAAATAAAATATGATTGCTGCTGAAATAAATCAGCACCTCTTTTTCATTGTCTCCTCCCAGGATCTTGCTCACTTCACTTAAGGTTTTTCCCGGAACGATCACCTTTGTATTTTCATAATGATCTTTCAATCGGACATTGCGGATAGAAATACGATGCCCATCCAGAGAAACTACTTTTAACTGATTCTCCGTGACTTCAAACAATTCACCGGCCATCATTTTATTGCTGTCATTCGGTGAAATAGAAAAAATTGTCTGCTGAATCACTTCCCTTAAGGTAAACTGAGAAAGACAGATATATTTGTCTTTTTCAATGTAGGGAAGATAGGAAAATTCTTCTCCGTCCCGTCCCTGAATCTTGAAAATAGAATTTTCGCAGCTGATAACCGTGTTGAATTTATCATCTGTTTCGAGGATAACGGATGCATTCTGACTGGAGAGGCGGCGTGTAATCTCGGAAAACAACTTTGCATCCAGAGCGATCTTGCCATGTTCCAGTATCTCTCCCTCTACCTTTGTTTCGATACCTAACTCCATGTCATTGCCTGTCAGCTTGATTTCATTGGAAGTGGCATCGATCAGGATGCATTCCAGAATGGACATGGTGGTTTTGGAAGGTACGGCCTTCATTACTATATTGATGCCGTTTACGATGGCATCTTTTTGAAATTTAAGCTTCATAATTGTTGATAACTTCCTTTCTGAAAAATTGTCCGGCCGGAGCCCGGCAATAAGTGAAGATATAAATACTTTTCGTAGAAATCGTAGTAGGGGCTGTGGGTTTGTGTAAAAATGCCCGGAACCCTTTAAAATAAAAGAAAATTCCGTGTGGAACTGTCTGTGGAAATCATCCACTGTTTTTTTGGAAAACCTAAGATTTATCCACAGGTACTTTAAAATGATTCACAAACTCTTAAAACAGCCGGGTTTATCAACATCCTGTCCACAGGTATTTCACTGCTTATTGTGGATTTATTTTCTTTTTTAATATTTCAATGGTACTCTTTAAGGATTCGTCTTTATTCAAATCTGAGGCGATCTTTTCCGAGCCGTGTATAATTGTGGTATGGTCTCTTCCGCCCAGGAAGCGGCCGATTGTCTGAAGAGGTGTTTCTGTCATATTCCGGCAGAGATACATGACAATCTGGCGGGGATATACGATATCCTTGGTGCGTTTCTGGGAAGAAATATCAAGGGGAGTGATGCCGAAGTGATCGGAAACAACCTGTATGATCAGTTCAGGAGTCACTTCTCTCTGAGCATTGGGGGAAATAATGTCCTTTAATGCGGTTTCTGCCAGTTCCAGGGTAATATCACACTTGTTCAGCCGGGACAGAGCGACGATTTTTGTCAGGGCGCCCTCCAGTTCACGGATGTTGGATTTAATGTTGGTGGCAATGTATTTGATCACTTCATTATCGATATTGTAGCCTTCCATCTCCTCTTTTTTGCGCAGAATAGCCATTCGCGTCTCATAATCAGGAGACTGGATATCTACGGTAAGACCCCACTCAAAGCGGGAGCGGAGACGTTCCTCCAGGGTTTCAATTTCCTTGGGAGGTTTATCGGAGGATATGATAATCTGTTTCTTTGATTCATATAATGTATTAAAGGTATGGAAAAATTCCTCCTGGGTACTTTCCTTACCTATAATAAACTGAATATCATCGATGAGCAGTACATCATTGTTGCGGTATTTTTCACGAAATTCCGTAGTGGTAATATTATTTTTATTACGGATCGCGTCGATCAGCTCGTTGGTAAAGGTCTCCGAGCTGACGTACAGTATCTTGGATTTCGTATTGTTTTTGAGTATAAAATGGGCAATGGCATGCATCAGATGGGTCTTGCCCAGTCCCACGCCTCCGTATATAAAAAGGGGATTATAGATCTCGCCGGGAGATTCCGCAACAGCCAGGGCAGCCGCATGGGCCAGGTTGTTGTTGGAACCAACTACGAAGGTGTCGAAGGTATATTTGGGATTTAAGTTGGCACTCTGAATTACGTCAGGGCTTACAGTTACCGTATTTTTATGGATAAGCTGGGGAGTTGGCGGTTCTTCAGCCTCGACCTGCTCCTTAACCTTGAAATCCACCTCGCATTCCTGTCCAAGGAATTCCGAGATGGTCACACGCAGGATAAATCCGTATTTTTTATTTACATATGCTAAAAATGTCTGTTCGGGAACAATAATGGTTACCGTGTTGTTTTTGAAGGAGTAGGGAGTAAGGGGTTCCAGCCATGTATGGTAGGAAATATTGGATATATCGTGTTCTTCCTTCAGTATTGTTAATATTTTTTCCCAGTTTTCTTTGATTTTTTCGATCATTTTACGTCTCCTGAAACTGTATTGCAGAATTGCCCAATCTAAATCTATTGTAACCTAAACACGTTTTTTTTTCAATGAGAAGTGAAAAATATTGTGGATAACTTTGTGTACAGGCTGTGAAAGCAGTGTGAAGGGCCTGTGGACATGGGAGTTGTCCACAATATTTGGAATAAGTACAGCTTGAATTGTGCACATAAGGAAAATATTTGAAAAATAAAGAGATTTTTATCAACAATGGGGATAAAAAGGCAAGTTACACCTACTTATCCACAACTTATCCACAAATTGTGGATAAAACTTTTGTAAAATCCACAGAGACCGTTCTTTTGTTCTTCAGGATTGACGGAATTATAGTTTTGCAATATAATTTTTCTGTAACAGTGCATTGTATCTTTATGAAAGAACAGTAGCAGGAGGAAAAAAATGAATAAGAAGAAAAAAGACACTCGTTGGCTTGCAAGTGTCGCACTTATGATGGCAGTTGTCATCCTGTTGGCTAATACGCCTTTGGGTATGATACAGCTTCCTGTAATTAAGGCGACAACCGTGCACATCCCCGTTATTATAGGAGCTGTCCTTTTGGGACCTCTGGCGGGAGGAATTCTGGGGGCGACCTTCGGTATATGTTCCATGATAAGCAATACCATGGCGCCTACGTTATTGTCCTTTGCATTTTCACCTTTTATGAGCATGACCGGACTTTCCGGAGTATTTAAGGCGATCTGGATTGCTTTTGGATGCCGTATTATGCTGGGAATATTTGCCGGATGGCTGTGGATATTGCTGAAAGCAGTGAAACTGAACAGCCTGATCGCACTTCCGGTGACAGGATTTATAAGCACCATATTCCATACATTTATGGTAATGGGAAGCATTTATTTTCTGTTGGCCGCCCAGTATGCCGAGGTAAAAAGCGTTGCTGTTGATGCGGTATGGGGGCTTGTTATGGTGACGGTAACTTCTTCCGGTATCCCGGAAGCGGTGGTAGCGGCCATTCTGGTAACAGTAATAGGAAAGGTAATGCTTAAATTTGTAAAAGATTAAATAAAAATTGCTTGACTAAGGCCGATTTCTTCTATATAATTTAAGGGATGTTTAATTATACTAGTCTAAATGTGTGTTTTCACATTACCAGATAATTTTGATAGGAGGTGCCCGGATTATGAAGATGACATTTCAGCCTAAGAAGAGACAGAGAGCAAAAGTTCATGGCTTCAGAGCCAGAATGAAGACTGCAGGCGGCAGAAAAGTTATTGCTGCCAGAAGAGCAAAAGGTAGAGCTAAATTAACTGCTTAAGTCTTTGTGAACTTAAAGCAAAAGAATGACAGGCCACATGCGATTGTGGCCTTTTCTTTTCTTTCACAGTTTAAAAATGAAAGACGAGAAGATGATGAGGAGTTTCGAATGAAACGATTTCCTTCCATAAAGAAGAACAGCCAGTTCCAGGATATTTACAGAAACGGAACCAGCTATGCCAACAAATTATTAGTTATGTATGTGATGAGGAGTGGGGATACCGGCAATCAGATAGGGATCTCTGTCAGCAAGAAAGTGGGCAACAGCGTGGTACGCCATCACATTACCAGATTATTAAGGGAAATATTCCGTTTAAATAATGATAAAATTGAGACTGGATTAAACATCATTCTTGTGGCCAGAGTGGCTGCAAAAAATACCGATTACAAACATTTGGAAGGTGCGTATCTGCACCTGTGCGGACTGCATCACATTTTAAAAGAATCGAAGTGAAGTGATTATGACAAAATTTTTGATTTTGTTGGTAAGAGGATATCAGAAGTACCTCTCACCTCTGAAAGTAAGAACTCACTGTATTTACACACCTACATGTTCTCAATACGCCATTGAAGCATTGCAAAAATATGGTGCGTTAAAAGGTACATGGTTGGCCTGCAGACGGATCCTTCGTTGTCATCCTTTTGCAGAAGGCGGTTATGATCCAGTTCCGTAGAAGAAGGAGACACTTCAGGTGAGCTTTTCAAAAAGACATCGGGTGCTCATAAGGAGGTAGCGTATTGAACGGTTTAGTTGGCGCAGTAGTATTAACAAAGACAGGCGGTGTTCTGGGGCCGATCGCTGATATTTTAGGCTGGATTATGGACTTGCTGTTCCGTTTTACCAGTGCGGTTGGTATTGAGAATATCGGTCTGTGCATTATTTTGTTTACTTTGGTAACGAAGGTGCTTTTGATGCCTCTTACCATTAAACAGCAGAAGTCATCCAGATTGATGGCAGTTATGCAGCCTGAGATTGCTGCAATTCAGAAAAAATATAAGGGCAAGGAAAATGATCAGAAATATGCAATGATGATGCAGACAGAGATAAAGGCTGTCTATGAGAAGTACGGTACTTCCATGACAGGAGGATGTCTGCCTCTTCTGATCCAGATGCCTATCCTTTTTGCATTGTATCGTGTTATTTATAATATCCCGGCTTATGTACAGTCCGTAAGAGGATATTATGAGACAGTGATCAGCAAGCTTCCCAGCGGTTATCAGACAGCTGAAGCTTTTACGAAGCTGGCTGAGGCCCACAAGATGGTGGGAGAACGGTATGATTATTCCAATGCAAGCACAGTAATTGATTTATTATACAAGCTGACGGGACATGAGTGGAATTCTCTTGTGGAGGCATTTTCTTCCGTAGGCGAGGCAGTGACTGAAACGGGTGTCAGGGTAGTGGATGCCATTGAGAATATGCAGACTTTCTTCGGCATGAATATTGCCTATACTCCTACTCAGATTATTTCTAACTTTTTCAACAAGACGGGAGATGTCAGCTTTTTGACGATGCTGGCGGCACTCTGTATTCCGCTTCTGGCAGGCTTGAGCCAGTGGTACAGCACGAAGCTTATGACCGCTCTTCAGCCTGCATCACAGCAGAATGATGACAATCCTTCAGCAAGTATGATGAAGTCCATGAATGTGACAATGCCGCTGATGTCTGTTTTCTTCTGTTTTACCTTTGCAACTGGTATTGGTATTTACTGGGTTGCTCAGAGTGTGCTTATGATCATTCAGCAGGTAGGAATCAATTCCTATCTGAAAAAGGTTAATATTGATGATCTGGTTCAGAAAAATCTGGAAAAGACCAATAAAAAGCGTGCAAAGAAAGGTCTTCCGCCCACGAAAGTCGGAAATGTGGACGATATGTTAAAGAAGATCGAGGAAAAAGAGAGCAGGGAAGAGTCTGCGAGAATGGCCAAGATAGCCAAGACCAAAGTACAGGTTGAGGAGTCTAATAAGTTTTATAATGATAATGCCAAGCCCGGAAGTCTGGCGTCTAAAGCCAATATGGTTGCCAAATATAATGAAAAGCACGAGAAGAAAAATTGATTAATTGTTTGCCATGCAGCGGAAATAATAAATTAGGAGGGGTTTTTGGATGGAAATGATTACAGTTACTGCCAAAACACTGGATGAAGCGGTTACCAAGGCCTTGATCGAGCTTGAAACTACCAGTGATAAGCTGGAGTATGAAGTAGTTGACAAAGGAAGCACCGGATTTCTGGGAATCGGTGCGAAGCCAGTCATTATCCGTGCAAAGAAAAAAGAAACCATTGAAGATAAGGCGATGGATTTTCTGACGCAGATTTTTGATGCAATGAATATGAATGTTTCTATTTCCGCATCTTATAATGAAGAAGAACAGGAACTGTCCCTTAATTTAGAGGGAGATGACATGGGTATTCTGATCGGCAAGAGAGGGCAGACACTTGATTCTCTGCAGTATCTTGTCAGTCTGATCGTGAATAAGGGAACGGAAGGGTATCTGAGAGTAAAACTTGATACGGAAAATTATCGTGAGAGAAGAAAAGAAACCCTTGAAACGCTTTCTAAAAACATTGCTTATAAGGTAAAAAGGACGAAACGTCCTGTTTCGCTGGAGCCTATGAATCCTTATGAGAGAAGGATTATTCATGCAGCTCTTCAGAATGATAAGTATGTTACCACAAGAAGCGAGGGTGAGGAGCCTTTCCGCCATGTGGTTATCGCTCTGAAGAAGGAAGCCATGACGAGCGAGCGTAAGGGCCGTTATGACAAGAACCGTTACGGCAAGACCGGCGGGTATAAGGGAACCGGACGCAGGGGAGGAGCTGCGGGCTACAGAACAGAGAAGCCGGCAGAAGCTGAAGCCGAAGGCAGCGAAGAATAAAGTATAACGAATATAAGAAGGAGGCTGTTGCAGATGCGACGGCCTCTTTTGGAATATATCCGATGCTTCTTGTTGGGATAAGGCCCGGCAAAAAGATGCTGCCTGAACTGTAATATCAAAGAAGGAAAGGGAATCATATGAGGACAGACACCATTGCAGCGATTGCTACGGGAATGAGCGCTTCCGGAATAGGAATTGTGCGTATCAGCGGAGATGAGGCATTTCATGTTATTAATCGTATTTTTCGTGATAAGAAGGGAAACACTTTGGCTCTTGACATGAAAGCTTCCCATACGGTGCATTACGGTTTTATATATGATGGAGAAGAAAAGATAGATGAAGTACTTGTCCTGATAATGAAAGGGCCACACAGCTATACAGCGGAGGATACGGTAGAAATTGACTGTCACGGCGGAATACTGATGGTAAAAAAAATACTGGAAACAGTTATCAGATACGGAGCCAGAACGGCAGATCCGGGAGAGTTTACGAAGAGAGCTTTTCTGAACGGAAGAATCGATCTTGCTCAGGCGGAGGCTGTGTCGGATGTGATCTGTGCCACTAATGAGTATGCTCTGAAGAGTTCCGTCAGTCAGCTGGGAGGATCTGTCTCAAAAAAGATCCGTGAACTGCGTTCCGGTATTTTATATCATATTGCTTATATCGAATCAGCCCTGGATGATCCGGAACATATTTCACTGGAAGGATACGGAAATCAGCTTCTGGAGGCCCTTATTCCCATGGTAAGAGATGTGGAACAGCTGATCCGTTCTGCGGATGACGGCAGGATCATGAGGGAGGGAGTAAAAACTGTAATCCTGGGAAAGCCCAATGCAGGAAAATCTTCTTTAATGAATGTTCTTCTGGGAGAGGAGAGAGCTATTGTTACGGAAATTGCCGGAACTACCAGAGATACGCTGGAGGAGCATATTTATCTGCAGGGTATCAGTCTGAATGTGGTGGATACGGCCGGTATCCGTGATACGGAGGATTTGGTAGAGAAAATAGGCGTTGACCGTGCTATGAAGGCGGCCAGAGATGCGGACCTTTTAATTTATGTAGTTGACGGCTCGAGACCTCTTGACAACAATGACATGGAAATCATAGAATTTATTCGTGACAGAAAAGCAATTGTACTTCTTAATAAGTCAGATCTTCAGGTGGTTGTGGAGAAGGAACAACTGGAAAGTCTGGCAGGACAGAAGGTAATTTCCATATCCGCCAAGGAAGAAAAGGGAATAGGGGATCTGGAACAGGAGATAAAAAGACTTTTCTATCATGGAGAGCTGACCTTCAATGACCAGATATACATTACCAATGTGCGCCATAAGGAGGCATTGGAGCAGGCGCTTTTAAGCCTGAAAATGGTAGAGAAAAGCATAGGAGACGGTATGCCGGAGGATTTTTATTCCATTGATCTGATGAATTCCTATGAACAGCTGGGGCTGATCCTGGGAGAAGAAGTAGATGATGATCTGGTAAATGAAATATTCTCAAAATTCTGTATGGGTAAATAGAGAAGGTTTGGCGTGTCAGTATTATAAGAGGAAGGATGAAAGAAAATGCCTTGTTTAGAGGAAACATATGATATAGCGGTTGTAGGAGCGGGACATGCCGGATGTGAAGCTGCTCTGGCCTGTGCCAGACTGGGATTGGAAACGATCATGTTTACGGTCAGTGTAGACAGTATTGCTCTGATGCCCTGCAATCCCAATGTGGGCGGAAGCTCGAAGGGACACCTGGTCAGAGAATTGGATGCTCTGGGCGGCGAAATGGGAAAAAATATTGACAAGACTTTTATTCAGTCAAAAATGCTCAATGAATCGAAAGGCCCTGCTGTTCATTCTCTTCGGGCACAGGCTGACAAACAGGATTATACCAGACAGATGAGAAGAACTCTGGAAAATACAGAGCATCTGACGATCCGTCAGGCGGAAGTGTCGGAGCTGATTGCGGAGGATGGAAAGATAAAGGGAGTGAAGACATTTTCCGGTGCTGTTTATCATACACAGGCAGTGGTACTTTGTACGGGTACCTATCTCAGAGCGAGATGTATTTATGGCGATGTGAGCAATCCTACCGGACCTAATGGACTTCAGGCTGCCAATCATCTGACGGATTCTTTGATAGCCAATGGAATTGAAATGTTCCGTTTTAAGACGGGAACACCGGCCAGAGTAGATAAGCGAAGCATCGATTTTTCAAAAATGGAAGAGCAATTTGGCGATGAGAGAGTAGTCCCCTTTTCCTTTTCTACTGATCCGGAAAGCGTACAGAAGGAGCAGGTTTCCTGCTGGCTTACCTATACAAATGAGGAGACCCATAAGATTATCCGCGATAATATCAGTCGCTCTCCGCTGTTTTCCGGAGCCATTGAAGGGACGGGTCCCAGATATTGCCCGTCTATTGAAGATAAAGTTGTAAAATTCCCGGATAAAAACAGACATCAGGTATTTGTGGAGCCGGAGGGACTTTATACCAATGAAATGTATCTGGGCGGCATGAGCAGTTCTTTGCCGGAGGATGTACAGTACGCAATGTATCGCACGGTTCCCGGACTGGAAAATGTGCGTATTGTGAGAAATGCATATGCGATTGAATATGACTGTATTAATTCTCTGCAGTTAAAGCCTACTCTGGAATTTAAAAAAATAAAAGGTCTTTTTGCGGGAGGACAGTTCAACGGAAGCTCCGGATATGAGGAGGCAGCTGTACAGGGATTTATGGCCGGTGTAAATGCCGCGTTGGAGGTCCAGGGAAAGGAACAGGTAGTTTTGGACCGTTCTCAGGCATATATCGGTGTTCTGATTGATGATCTCGTTACGAAGGAAAATCATGAACCTTATCGAATGATGACCTCCAGGGCCGAATACAGATTGCTGCTGCGCCAGGATAATGCAGATATACGACTGCGAAAGATCGGTCATGATATCGGTCTTGTAAGTGATGAGGACTATGAAAAGCTTCTTATTAAAATGGATGAGATCAGAAAAGAAATTGAACGTCTGGAAAAAACCAGTATTGGAGGAACGCCGGAGGTTCAGAAATTACTTGAGAGATATGAAAGTACACCTCTTAAATCAGGAATCACTTTGGCAGAGCTGGTAAAGCGGCCGGAGCTGGATTATGAGAAGCTGAAGCCGGTGGATGAGAATCGCCCTGAGCTTCCTGCTGATGTGAGAGAACAGGTTAATATTGAGATAAAATACGAGGGCTATATAAAGAGGCAGATGCAGCAGGTGGCGCATTTTAAGAAGCTGGAGGGAAAGAGACTTCCTGAGAATTTTGATTACGGTCAGGTAAAAAGTCTGAGAAAAGAAGCTGTTCAGAAGCTGAATAAGATCCAGCCTGCTACTGTAGGACAGGCATCACGTATCTCCGGAGTTTCTCCGGCAGATATTTCTGTACTTCTGGTTTATTTTTCCAGGAATAACAGGGAAAATGGAGCTGTGCAGGTGAGTGAAGAGTAGGAGAGCGGTATTATGACAGATAGCTTTATAAAACAAATGCAGGAAGAAACGAAACAGCTGGGAATAGACCTCACTGATCTGCAAATGGATCAGTTTTACAGATATTTTGAGCTGCTGGTGGAAACGAATAAAGTTATGAATCTTACGGCAATCACAGAGGAAAAGGATGTGGTGTCGAAACATTTTAGTGACAGCTTGTCACTTGTGAAAGCTTTTTCTAATTTAAAAAATATTCAGAATAATTTCAAAGCAATTATTGATGTAGGTACCGGTGCCGGTTTTCCGGGAATTCCTTTGAAAATTGCTTTTCCCGATCTGCAGCTTACTCTCCTTGACTCTTTGAATAAAAGAGTAAAATTTCTTCAGAATGTGTGCGATGAGCTGAACCTTTCAAATGTGATATGTGTTCACGGAAGAGCGGAGGATTTTGGAAGAAACAGTGACTACAGGGAAAAATATGATCTTTGTGTTTCAAGAGCTGTGGCTAATCTTGCTTCATTGTCAGAATATTGTATGCCTTTTGTAAAGGTAGGCGGATATTTTGTTCCTTATAAATCGGGAGAAATTAGAGAAGAGCTGAAAGCAGGGGAGAGAGCAGTGGAGATCCTCGGCGGCGAAATTGAAGATATTTGTGAATTTTTCCTGCCGGGAACGGATGTCGGCAGGAGTCTGGTGAAAATCAAAAAAGTTAAAAATACAGGAAAGAGGTTTCCAAGAAAGGCTGGAATGCCGACAAAGGAACCATTGGGATGAGTTAACATAAAGAATAATAAACCTGAAAAAGGGCCGGATTATAGCGTTTGAAGCTCCGGCCCCTGTAACATATCAATATAACATTTTTGATTGAATATAATTTATTTGCTTGACGTTATTTATAAGTAGCTGTTACGCATAAGTTCAATCTCGCGTGCATATCCATCCAGGTCATTGGGGGTTTCCAGATAAAAAGGAAGATTTCGTAAAGCAGGATGATTGATTATTCGTTTTAAAGCATCCAGGCCGATGCAGCCTTCTCCAAGGCGGGCATGTCTGTCTTTATGTGCTCCAAGGGAATTCAGGCTGTCATTTAAATGAACAGCTTTCAAATATCTGAGACCAATGATATGATCAAATTCAGTTAATACATCATCTAAATGGTTGACTATGTCGTATCCGCCATCCCAGATATGACATGTATCCAGACATACTCCCATATGATCAGAGAGTTCTACCTTATCTAAAATTTGTTTCAATTCTTTAAAGGTTCCTCCTACTTCGCTTCCTTTTCCGGCCATAGTTTCAAGAAGAACCGTAGTTGTTTGTTCCGGTTTTAAAATTTCGTTGAGCATTTCTGATATGTATTGAATTCCAATTTCTGTTCCCTGTTTTACATGGCTTCCCGGATGAAAATTATAAAGATTACCTGGTGTATATTCCAATCTGAGCAGATCATCTGCCATTGTACGTTTGGCAAAATCCCGCAGGTGTGGATCTGCAGAGCAGGCGTTGAGTGTATAGGGAGCATGAGCCAGGAAAGGCATGATATCTTTTTCTTTTGCTGTAATAAGAAATTGTTCCACATCCGGAAGTTTAATTTCTTTTGCATTTCCTCCTCTGGGATTTCTTGAAAAATACTGGAATGTATTTGCTTTTATTTTAATGGCATCTTTAGCCATTGCACAATACCCCTTGGAAGAGGATAGATGGCATCCGATTCTTAACATAGCAGTGTGTCCTTTCATTCTATAATTTTTTTCTTGATGAAAATTGTATTTTGAAAGTAAAAAGGTTCGGATCTGCGATCCGAACCGAATGTTTCACGTGAAACATCATGACAGATAAGTTTGTATCATATTGAGAAGCTCGGAAGGATTTTCTAATTGAGGGAGCTTCTTTGTATGGCTGATAGAAGTATATTCTATCGCAGGATTACATTCCTTGTATTCTTCCATACATTCATTCATGCCTTCAATTTCACTGCTCCCGATCAGATAAATACTGTTGTCAATTTTCTTAAGAGAATTAACAATATTGCACTTTGTATAATTGCATTTTACACATGCAAAGATCGATTTAGGAGATTCTCCCAGGTGTGCAGCTTCGTGAAAAGCATCGATCATTTGTGCTTTGACAGTATAAGGATTATAAAAATAATTTGTTACGAACTCATTCGTAATAGATTTCTTACTGCAGGATATATGATAAATAAAAGTCCCGGCAATAGGAAGATCAAGAATAAATTTGTACATTTTTGCTTTCTTTCCTGGAATTAAGCTGCAGGAGAGAAGAGAATCCGGATTGATAAACATTAATTTGTCAAATAATTCAGAATCATTGCAGCAAGCCATGATTGCAAGAGATGCAGATGAACCTGAAGTAATAATATCTGTACGCCGCCCTATTTCTGATTTAATAAAATCAGAGAGAAGCTGTACATATAAATAATTTGTATAGGTCAAATTAGGCTTTTCGGAAGGACCAAATCCTAAAAGATCAATCGTATATACAGTATATTTCTCAGAAAGCTTTTTCGAAATTTCACGCCATTCATAGCTGCTGGAAGAAGGATTCAGGTCATGGACAAGAAGAATGGGCTTCCCGCTGCCTTCTTTTGTATAATGAATATTGCCGAGACGCCACTTAAAACACAAAGAATCAGGATCATCAAGGATGCCCTTGGAAGTTGCTGAAAATTTGATTGCCTTATTAATAAAAGCAATACCGGCTGCTGCCGCAGCAGACAAGGTAAGTAATGTTAATAATTTATTTCTTGTTTTCATTCAATCATTCTCCTGAAAATCTGTTTTGGAAAAATGCTACTTATTTATTATAATACATTCACCAAGCTATTACAACGGCTATGGAATTAATTTATTCTTAAGAGTAAATACGTTGTTACTGGTCTGACAGCAATTGTTTCCATTTACTGAAATGATTATACTGATTGATCTGGATAATGGATTTAAGAAACAAGACAATATCAGAAATCATAAAGAATATAATTTTATCCGTACTGTTTTGAGAATGTTTCACGTGAAACATTTTCTAAAAATATATACTCTTAGTGTCCTCCTGTCTGGTGAGGGTAAAATGTTACTGTTCAGACGGCACATCTTCTTGCCGGGGCTTTGCCCCGACAAGAAGCATCGGATGTCCATCCGATGTGAAAACAAATGCCAAATCATACTTATAAACAAGTTTAACGCCTGCTTTAGCATTTGTTTTCGCGCCGTCTGAACTGTAACGGTAAAATAAAAAAATAGAGAATTGAAAGTAGTTTTTCATAGGAAAAGAATAGAAGTTGTGCTATAATCGATAAAGTAATCGAAGAATGAATATTTTTTCGAGAAAGGAACAGTATTTATGGGACGAATAATAACAATAACCAACCAGAAAGGCGGGGTTGGTAAAACCACAACAGCAGTTAATCTGTCGGCATGTCTCGCGGAAGCGGGTCAACAGGTTATGCTGGTTGATTTTGATCCTCAGGGAAATGCTACCAGCGGACTGGGACTGGAAGGGGAGGATTTTGATCATACTGTATATGACATGCTGATTGAGGAAGCTTCTGTAAATGATTGTATTATCAGAAATATTCAGAAAAATCTTGATGTGCTTCCTTCTGATATGAATCTGGCCGGAGCGGAAATAGAGTTTCAGGAGGTAGAGGATAAGGAGAAACTTCTTCGGGAGTGCCTGAATCAGATAAGAGAAGAATATGATTTTATTATCATTGATTGTCCGCCTTCTTTAAATATTTTGACAATTAATGCTTTGACAGCAGCAGATACGGTATTGGTTCCAATCCAGTGTGAGTATTATGCACTGGAAGGTTTGAATCAGGTACTGAAAACAGTAGACCTGGTAAAACGAAAATTAAATCCTCAGTTAGAGCTGGAAGGCGTGGTATTCACCATGTATGATGCCCGAACAAATCTGTCATTAGAAGTAGTGGAAAGTGTTAAGAATAATCTGAACAGAACGATCTATAAAACAATCATCCCAAGAAATGTCAGATTGGCGGAGGCACCCAGTCACGGAATGTCAATTAATCTGTATGATTCCAGATCAACAGGAGCAGAAAGTTACCGCATGCTGGCAGCAGAAGTAATGAGCAGAGGAGAAGAATTATAATGGTAAAGAAAGGATTAGGAAAAGGACTTGGAGCAATTTTTGGCGAAGATGTGATAAAAGAGAGTGAAGAAGAAACGGCGAAGGCAAAAACGGCGAAAACAAAGAATGTCGTGAATGCATCGGAAGAAGAAACAGGACACGAACTGATGGTTAAAGTGTCGCTGATCGAACCTAATAAAGAACAGCCGCGTAAGGATTTCAATGAAGAGCAATTGCAGGAGCTGGCTGATTCTATAAAAAATTATGGTATTCTGCAGCCTCTTCTGGTTCAGAAAAAAGGCGCATTTTATGAAATAATAGCCGGTGAACGCAGATGGAGAGCTGCCAAAATGGCAGGTTTAAAAGAGATCCCTGTAGTTTTAAGAGAGTATAACAGACAGCAGTCAGTAGAAATTGCTCTGATTGAAAATGTTCAAAGAGCAGATTTGAATCCGATAGAGGAAGCAAAGGCTTATCAGCAGTTGGTTAAGGAATTTAATCTTACACAGGAAGAAATTGCAGCGAGAGTTTCAAAAAATCGTGCAACGATCACAAATACAATGCGTCTGCTGAAACTGGAAGATCAGATACAGGAAATGCTGATACAGGGGATGATCACAAGCGGACATGCCAGAGCTTTGCTTTCTCTGGAAAATAAAGATTTACAGCTTAAAGCAGCAAAACAGATTCTTGATGGAAGTCTGAGTGTAAGAGAAACAGAAAAGCTGGTAAAAAAGCTGGCAAAAGAAGCAGCTGGTGAAGATGAAAAGAAAGAAAAGAAGCAAGATGAAGCAAGAGCTTTGATATACCAAAGTCTGGAAGAGCGTATGAAAACAGTTATGGGCACTAAGGTCAGCATACATAACAAAGATAAAAATAAGGGCCGTATTGAAATTGAATATTATTCAGAGGCCGAATTGGAACGGCTTGTGGAAATGATAGAATCTATTGGCTGATAAAAAGGAGTAATATTATATATGGAAAACAGCATTTTAAATCAGCTTCACTTTGATCCTGCGTTTCTGGTGCTGGTATTGCTGATCATGGTGGTAATTTTGCTGATTTTGATGATAATTACAATGAGACGTCTCAGTATTCTCAGCAGAAAATATGATTATTTTATGCGGGGAAAAGATGCTGAGACTATGGAAGATATGATTCTGGATCAGATTGATGAAATAAAAAATCTGAAGGCGGAAGACAGAGCTACCAAAGATACCATACGGATTTTGAATCGAAATTTCAGATCATCTTTCCAGAAATTTGGAGTTGTAAAATATAATGCTTTTAAAGGAATGGGGGGAAGCCTAAGCTTTGCATTTGCAATTCTGGATTATACGAACAGCGGTTTTGTATTGAACTGTGTTCACAGCAGAGAGGGCTGTTATTTATATATTAAGGAAGTAGACAGAGGAAAAACAGATGTAGTTCTTGGAAACGAAGAACAGGAGGCACTGGAACAGGCTCTGGGATATGTAAAGAAAAATTAAAGCTGACAAAAAAGATGCAGTGGCTTAAATAAAGTCGCTGCATTATTTGTTTAAAGAGAAACCTTTAATAAAAAAGAGTGCCGTAACTTTAAAAATAAACAGCTGCCGCGCACTTTTCTGCCAGCAATATTTGTGTTATTCTTATAAAGAGAAATGCAGAAGTTTATAAATTATACAGCCAGTTCTGAATGTGACATTATTAAAATAGGAAGAGGTGAACATTATGTTTCAGATGCCAGTATATCATAAGCCGGATTTTACAGAGCTTCAGTTTACAGAAGCTCCGGATGTAAAAATTCAGGCTGCGGACACAGATGGAGTTGTACCGGAATATTTTCACAGTACATCCATGTATCCGGAATATTTTAAAATTAATGGAGAATGGAAACTTGCGCAGGAAAGCAGAATGGATGCCTGCGTGATCCTAAGAGAAAATGGCATTCTCGATGTTGTTGAGCCCAGAAATGTAAAAAAGGGGGATAAGGTAATTCTGGGCCGAAGTGAAAATTGTGAGGAAGGAATTTTCATGCATGTGAACGGATTTGAAGAAGAGGATAAATCCAGCGGTGATAATTTTGCATTCCGCTCCGGTCGTTCACGTGAAACAGCGTTTTCCAGAGATTATGATCAGCTTTATGAATTATTAAAATACGAAAAAGAGCATGGAAATGTGGTATGGGTAATGGGTCCTGCATTTTCATTTGACGCAGACGCAAGAAGAGCAATGCAGAAACTGGTTGAGAACGGGTATGTAAATGGTATTCTGGCAGGCAATGCGCTGGCTACCCATGATCTGGAGGGTGCTCATCTGCGCACAGCACTGGGACAGAATATCTATACACAAAAATCTGTTCCAAACGGACATTACAATCACCTGGATGTAATTAATCGAGTCAGAAAAAGCGGATCTATCCCGCAGTTTATTGAAGATTACAATATCAGCGACGGTATTATTTACAGCTGCGTAAAGAATCATGTTCCCTTTGTTTTAACCAGCTCCATTCGCGATGATGGTCCGCTTCCGGAGGTGATTGCAAGCGCTTATGAAGGTCAGAGCAGGATGCGGGATGTAGTGCGCAAAGCAACCACTGTTCTTTGTCTGGCAACACAGCTTCATACAATTGCTACCGGCAACATGACCCCATCTTTTCGGGTGATAAATGGTGAGGTTCGTCCGCTTTATATATACAGTATTGATATTTCCGAGTTTGTAACCAATAAACTTCATGATCGCGGCAGTCTGAGCGCTGTTACCATGATTACAAATGTACAGGATTTTATTGTAAACGTCGCAAAAGGTTTGGGTGTTTATTAAAAAGATGTTGGGGTCAAAAGGTATTTTGCCCCCTCTGATACCGGATTGCTCCGTACTACGTACTCCCGCAATCCTCAAAAATATAATATTTAAGAAAGAGGCTGTACATGACTCGAATGAGTTTTGCACAGCCTTAATTATTATCAAAAATTGGCTATTAAAAGTATGGCAGATTCGAAAAAGGAAAAGCTGCAAAATTGACAGAACGGAATATCCTGACAGTAAGAGAAAAGAAAAGGCAGTGCAATGCAGGATATTGAATATTTGAAAAGTATGTATCCGGGTGGAGCCAAGATTATTCAGGAATATGTAATGGAGGCATGTGACAGACTGGATTATGACAGCAGTCCTATGTATGATGAATATCCGGATCCGCTGATGGTCGACAGGCTGTGTGACAATATTTGCGATACGGTTCTTTCATCACGGGAAGCAGATATACTGCGAACTATGTGGTGTGAAGAAGAGGAGACAGAAGAAAAGGATGGAGAATACATCGATAAAAACAGGCAGTCATTAGAGAATATGCAGGATATCTCTATGGTTCCGTTGAATGATACAAGAGAACAAAAGATAAAAGGTCAGGAATTGGAAAGACTGGAATCAGACAGACAGGGGGAAATGTTTGGGGTGCAGCAGAACAGACCTGGAATGCGTCCATCCGGCCCGCCTCGTCCGGGTCAGCCCTGGATCTGGTGGCCTGGCCGGCCCTGGCGTCCGGGTGAACCCTGGAACTGGGAAAATCAGCCGCAATGGTGGAATCGTCCCGGACAGATCTGGTGGGACGGTATGGGCCATCCAGGACCACGTCCACCGCATCCGGGACCACGTCCACCGCATCCTGGGCCACGTCCGCCGCATCCGGGGCCACGCCCGCCGCATCCGGGGCCACGTCCGCCGCATCCGGGATCACATCCGCCATATCTTCGTTCCCAATCGATGTCTTCATGGAACAGGAGAGATCACAGAAGGAGACCATCCTGGCTTCGTGATATGGTGAAGGTCTTGCTGCTGCACGAGATGCATGGACGGCGCTGCAGAAGGGGAATATGCCGTTTCTGAAAATCGCACGGAATTGAGTTATAGAGGTTGGCTTATAGAAGAGTTTTAACAAAAATTTCAAAAAGATTAAGTTGTAGTTTTGAAGGGTATTATATACAATAAATAATGTAGTACCAGAAATAAAGGTTGCAGTTCAGATGGCAGGAAGATGAGCCGTCTGAACTGTAATCTGTAAAGATATTATGTAAAAAGGGTTTGGAACACGTATGAAAAAAATAATACGGAATGCGGGAATTTTATTCCTCATATTTGCAGCAGCCATCGTGATGTATTTTATAAGTGTCAGAAATACAATGGAAAAGGAATCTGCTGTTTATACATCTTTGGATGAACCGACAATGCCGGTGATTTATACAGAGTGTTTTGGAAAAGAAATAAACTGTCTCAGAGGTTATATTCAGGACATGGGAAATCAGGTGGTAAGAGACAGTATTTCTGTACTGCCTGAAGACCGTCGTTTGAGTCTCCGAATCGCAGAGTATGGCAATACCATAACCGGAATCAGCTATGAAATACGCAATCTCAGCATGGACAGACTGGTTGAGCGAACAGAACTTACTCAGTGGGAAAGTAAAGACGGAAATACAACAGCTGTTCTGCCGATACAGAATCTTCTGACAAAAGATGAAACGTATTTATTAAAGATTTCTGTTGATACGGGAGAAAAGGATATTAACTATTACACCCGCATTGTGTGGGCGAACAAAAACCATGCGGAGGACATGCTGAATCTGGCGGAAGAGTTTACAGAAAAAAGCCTGGATTATGAGCAGGCCAGGGATCTGGTATCCTATCTGGAAACCAACGCGTCAGAGGATAACAGTTCTTTGGGACATGTGACGATCAAAGCCAGCTTTAAGCATCTTACATGGGATGGTCTCGATGTGGAAATGGCAGGTACGCCGTTGATGACTTTGCAGGAGTACAACGGTATCATGGGTCAGATACAGGTCAAATATCAGGTAAGGATCAATCTGGAGGAAGGAAGCCAGCTGGTCAATGTTGAAGATAATTTTACTATGAAATGGAATGAACAGAGAATCTACCTGATGAATTATGAAAGATTTGCGGACGAAGTTTTTGACGGAAGTCGTCAGGCATTTTCCGGAAAGAAAATACTTCTGGGCATTACTCGGGATGAAAAGATGGGCGCAATGAAAAGCCCGAAATCAGGATATATTGCTTTCAAAGCAAATGAAAATGTATGGTGTTATGATCAGTCAGACAGGAGAATCATTTGTCTGTTTTCTTTCGACAGTCAGACAGACGACGGGATAAGGAGCGGATATGATAAGCATGGAGTGAAAATTCTGTCTGTTCATGATGATGGCACAGTAGATTTTCTGGTGTATGGATATATGAACAGAGGACCATATGAAGGGCAGACAGGAGTAGTATATTATTCTTACAGAAAAGATGAAAATACGGTGAAAGAAAAATTCTTCATCCCGGCTGCAGAATCCTTTGAAAAGATAAAGGCGGATGTGGACAGACTGTCCTATCTAAATCCCAGTAATATGATGTATCTGATGCTGAATGGAAGTGTCTATGGAATCGATCTGAAGAGCAATGAATCTCTGGTGGTTGCCCAGGGACTGGCAGAGGGAAGCTTTGCAGTCAGCGAGGATGGAAGCCGTTTTGCGTGGCAGGAATCGGGAGATACGATCTATCAGTCACAAAAAGTAAATGTAATGGATTTTCAGAATGCTCAGAAACAGGAAATTATTGCAAAACAGGGAGAATATGTAAGAGTTCTGGGTTTTGTGGACAATGATCTGATCTACGGACTGGGCCGGGCAGATGATACCTGGATTATAAACGGAAGAATCAAGGGACTCCCCATGTACGCTATGTATATCGTAGACAGTCAGATGAATGTAGAAAGTGAATATAAAAAAGAGGGAATTTATATATCTGATGTAAAGACGGAGGAGGGACGTATCCATCTGAAACGGCTTCTGAAGCTGGATCAGAACAATTATGTATATCAGGATGAAGATACGATCGTATGTAATCAGAAAATTGATAAGAATCCTTTGAAAGGAATCGGGTGGTATACATCAAATCAAAAAGGAAAACTGTATTTTGTGCAGACAGATTCGGAGATAAAGACGGCTGCTCTGAAGATTTCAGTTCCGAAAGCATTTTCTTACGAAGAAACAAGTACTCTGGAGCTGGGAAGCAGCAGAGGAACTTCCTTGGATGAAGCAGTGATCTTTTATGCATACGGCGGAGGGCAATATTTGGGATGCTCCAAGGATTTCAAAACAGCAGTAAATCTGGCTTATGAAAAAATGGGAATCGTCACAGACGAAAATCAGCGAATTGTCTGGGACAGAATCAACAGAAATGTCATAAGGAACCTGAAGGCTCCGGAAGAAGCGGTAAGAAAACTGACAAAACACCTGGATACCTTTACAGAAAGCAAGGAATATGAGGACGGCATTCTCATGATTAACGGAGAAGGCTGCGATCTGAACAGAATGCTGTATTTTATTGATAAGGGAATTCCGGTGATTGCTTATGTGGAATCCGGAAATTATGTGCTGTTGACGGGATATGATCAGTACAATGTAACTCTGCTGGATCCTGCTACCTCAGAAAGCTGGAAGATGGGCCTGGGAGATGCCGGGGAGTACTTTAAAGGACGGCAGAATGACTTTATCTGCGGGCTGGAGCTGGAGTAAAAACGCACCTACTTTACAAATTTCATTCTTATGGTATAATCTAAAGAGATGTAAATAAATTATGAACAAATTTTTAAGGTTTTATTTAGGTAAGAAATCCTTGATATGAGATTTGTTTAAATAAATATCAGAGGTATGAAATGGAACAGTATATAATAAAAGGCGGTAATCCGCTGGTGGGAGATGTGACCATAAGCGGAGCCAAGAATGCGGCACTGGGTATTCTGGCAGCTGCTGTTATGACAGATGAAGATGTTCTGATCGATAATCTTCCCGATGTCAGAGATATTAATGTAATGCTGGAGGCAATCCAGGAGATCGGAGCGTCGGTTGAGAGAATTGACCGTCATACCGTGAAAATCAATGGCAGCAAGATTCAGGAGGTATCCGTGGATGATGAATATATCCGCAGGATACGCGCTTCCTACTATTTTATCGGAGCACTTCTGGGAAAATATAAAAGCGCTCAGGTTCCTCTTCCGGGAGGCTGCAATATCGGAAGCAGACCTATTGACCAGCATATTAAAGGTTTTCGTGCACTGGGAGCCGATGTAGTTATCGAAAGAGGAGCAGTGATCGCCCATGCCATCGATCTGGTGGCAAGTCATATTTATCTTGATGTGGTTTCAGTGGGAGCCACGATCAATATCATGATGGCAGCTGCTATGGCAGAGGGACAGACGATTCTGGAAAATGCGGCGAAGGAGCCTCACATTGTAGACGTTGCCAATTTCCTTAACAGCATGGGAGCCAATATAAAAGGCGCGGGTACTGATACTATCCGTATCCGTGGGGTAAACCGTCTTCACGGAACAGAGTATTCGATTATTCCCGACCAGATTGAGGCTGGGACCTTTATGTGCGCGGCTGCAGCCACCAGAGGCGATGTAATGGTAAAAAATGTGATTCCCAAGCACCTGGAGGCTATTTCCGCAAAGCTGATCGAGATTGGCTGTGAGGTGATAGAATTTGACGATGCTGTCCGCGTTGTTGGAAAGCCGGTTCAGAGACATACGGATATCAAGACGCTGCCTTATCCGGGATTTCCTACGGATATGCAGCCTCAGATGGCAGTTACCCTGGCTCTGGCAAACGGAACCAGTATGGTAACAGAAAGTATTTTTGAAAATCGTTTCAAATATGTGGACGAGCTGGCCCGTATGGGAAGCCATATCAAGGTTGAAGGAAATGTGGCTGTGATCGACGGTGTCAAAGGTTTGACGGGAGCTCAGGTAAATGCTCCTGATCTGAGGGCAGGCGCAGCTCTGGTGATCGCGGGTCTTACCGCGGACGGATATACCATCGTGGATGAGATCGGATACATCCAGAGAGGCTATGAATCCTTTGAAGAAAAGCTTCAGGGACTGGGGGGCATGATTGAAAGAGTGGATTCCGACAGAGAAGTTCAGAAATTTAAATTAAGAGTAGGATAAGGATATAAGGGTTGAATTATAAAAACTCCTTCCTGCAGCAGATGGTCTGAAAATGGATCGGCTGAGGGGAGGAGTTTTTGTGTTAACGGACTGATTGCAGGGAGTTTTCTGTATATCAGGACTTGGCATAGTATTTCGTAAAATTGGAAAATATGGCATAAGGATGCTCCGCAATTCGGGCAAAATGAAAAAATATATATTGACATAAAGAAATATATGCTTTAAT
>JBJEMB010000012.1:0-29644 GCA_051879455.1 Lachnospiraceae bacterium | reverse complement strand
TTACTTGTACTAATCATTCTTTGACTCCTTAAAATAATATTTAGTAGACTGTTTTTATTATATATGATATAATTTTGAGGTATCTCATAATATAATAGAATTATTTACATTATACGGGTTACATACAAAGCTTATCTTACCAAATATGTGCATAAATAGCAAGATTATTTGATGCTTCGAGCAGGATTGATTTTGAAGTGTGTAAAGTGGTATATAATATAAATATATTTCACTAAAAATGAGATGCTTGAAACAGGGAGAGTGTAATAATATGGTTAATGCGACGATAGTGTTGGAAGGCGGTGCTACGAGAGGAGTATTTACTTCCGGAGCGCTGGATTATCTGATGGAGAGAGATCTGTATTTTTCTCATGTGATCGGAGTTTCTGCGGGATCCTGTAATGCGGTGGGATATGTATCAAAACAGCCTGGCAGGACAAGAGATTGTATGATTCACAAAGAGAAAGAATACAATTACTATAGTGGAGTACGAACGTTCATTCGTGAAAAGAGTTTACTGGATATGGATCTTATCTTTGACAAGTATCCAAATGAATTGTTCCCGTTCGATTATGATACTTATTTTGCCTCTGAGACAGAATGCGAGATTGTTACAACGAACTGCATTACCGGGAAGGCAGAGTATATGACTGAGAGAAAGGATCGGCAGCGTTTGATGAAATTGTGCCGTGCATCCAGTAGTATGCCATTGCTTTCTCCAATTGTAAATATTGATGGAGTTCCTTATCTGGATGGAGGGCTGGCGGATTCGGTTCCGATTCACAGAGCGGAAGAATTGGGAAATGAAAAGATTGTTCTCATTCTCACAAGAAATCCGGGGTACAGGAAAAAGATGACAAAAAAGACAGTTGCTAATATGTACAAAAAGGCTTATCAAAAATATCCGAATTTAGTTCGTGCAGCTATTCGCCGTAATTATGAATATAATCAGACAATGATAAAAGTAAGAGAGATGGAAGCTAAGGGGAGAATTTTTGTGCTTCGTCCGACGATTCCGACTGTTTCGAGACTGGAGAGAGACTATGACATGCTGATGAACTTTTATGAGCATGGCTATGAGTCGATGGAAGAAAAGTATGTTGAGCTTTGCAGATATCTTGAGATATAGATGTGCCGGAGGGAATGAAGGCACAGATGGAAAGGAGGAACAATTTTCAGGAACTGGAAGGACATTCGAAACATAGATAGGAATGAAAGTATAGTTTTAGGAGGTATATCATTTTGAGTACACATGAAAAAAGAAGTAATTTTACCGGCTCGTTAGGTTTTGTCCTGGCTTCAGCCGGAAGTGCAGTTGGTCTGGGGAATATCTGGCGTTTCCCGTATCTGGCAGCAAAAGGAGGCGGAGGAGTATTTATCCTTGTTTATATTATCCTTGCGCTTACTTTTGGTTTCACGCTGTTAACTACTGAGATTGCAATCGGAAGAAAAACGGCACAGGGACCGCTTACCGCTTATGGAATGATACATAAAAAGTTTAATTTTATCGGTGGATTTGCATGGGCAGTACCGCTGATCATTCTCCCGTATTACTGTACGATTGGTGGATGGGTATTAAAATATTTCGTGGCATTTTTGACCGGTGACGGAGTAGAGGCTGCTTCAGATGGATATTTCGGAAGTTTTATCACAAGTCAGTGGGGTCCCATCATAGGGCTTGTTCTTTTCCTTGCAGCAACAGCATTTGTTGTATTTAATGGTGTTAACAGAGGAATTGAAAATTACAGCAAGATTTTGATGCCGATTCTTTTCGTTCTGATTGCAATCATTGGTGTCTATTCACTTACACTTCGTCATGCTGACGCCGATGGAACAGTCAGAACAGGTCTCCAGGGACTTAAAGTGTATCTGATTCCTGATTTTACAGGAATGACATTCCGTAAGTTCTTTACAATTCTTATGGATGCAATGGGACAGCTGTTTTATTCAATCAGCGTTGCTATGGGTATTATGGTAGCTTACGGTTCTTATGCAAAGAAAGAGACAAATCTTATGAAGTCAATTAACCAGATTGAGTTTTTTGACACATTAGTTGCATTGCTTGCAGGTCTTATGATCATTCCGGCAGTTTACACATTCATGGGAATGGATGGAATGTCTGCGGGACCGGGACTTATGTTTGTATCATTGCCAAAAGTATTCCAGGCAATGGGAGGCTTTGGAAGGATTATCGGAATTCTGTTTTTCTTAATGGTAATCTTTGCGGCAGTTACTTCTTCTGTATCTGTCCTTGAAGCAATTGTTTCCGGTATTATGGATAAGTTCCATTTTTCAAGAAAGAAGAGTACAGTGATTTCAACAGCCTATGCACTTGTTGTGGGTATTATTGTATGTCTTGGTTACAATAAACTGTATTTCGAGTTCACACTTCCGAATGGAACAGTGGGTCAGATTCTTGATATTATGGATTACATCAGTAATAATATTATGATGCCAATCGTAGCAATCACAACATGTATACTGATCGGATGGGTTGTAAAACCGCAGACAGTGATCGATGAGGTGACAATTGGTGGATGTAAATTCGGAAGAAAGAATCTTTACATTGCAATGATCAAATATATTGCACCGATTCTTCTTATTATCCTGTTCTTACAGTCAATTGGAATTTATCTTGTATAGAATTCCGGATGAATAGTATTAAACATGCAGAAAATCCAGATAAGAAATGAGCCTGAGAGAAACATGATTCTCTCAGGCTTTTTATACAAAGAGTATTTTTTCCTTTGGAGGAGTTGTACTCAAAGATTTAGTAAGTAACCTCTTGCAGATATAACCCTTTTGGATCGCAAGGTGCGCTTGCGGGAAGTTCTCCTTCAAATATTTCTTCGATTTCATCTTTTTGTCTTGTGCCAAAACCAATCTCCAATAGTGTGCCGATGATAATTCTTGCCATGTTGTGAAGAAAATCGTCGGCATGGATCATAATCTGCATTTCTTCTCCATCTCCGTAAATGTCAATTTCATAAATCTCTCTTACTGTTGATTTGGCTTTTTTGGCAGTTGAAAAGTTTTTAAAATCATGCTTTCCAATCAGTAGTAAAGAAGCCTGCTGCATTCTTCTTTTATCTGGTGTTTTAAAACAGTGGTAAGTATGCTTGCGATCGAATACACTTGGCACATCTGTGACTGTCATGCGGTAGACATACGTTTTTGATGTTGCATTCAACTGGGCGTGAAAGCGGTCTGATACTTCCTGGACATCTGTGATTGCAATGTCCATTGGAAGGTAGCGGTTCAGATAATGTTTAATTTCCTGTATTCCCATATTGCTTTCTGTCTTGAAGTTTGCAATCTGTGCATAGGCGTGTACACCGACTTCAGTTCTGCATCCACAGTTTAATTCTATAAGATATTCTCCGGTCATTTTTTTTAAGACATCTATAATTTTATTGGAAATTGTATTATTTGATTCATTTTTTCCAAGACGGGTCCAGCCCTGGTAACGGCTTCCGTCATATTCTATCGTAAGTTTGATGTTTCTCATATCTGTTCTCCTTGCACCATCATTTTCGCTAAATCGATAAGGTTATTTATCAAAAGATAGTATAGCAAATCTTGAAATTAAAAAAAAGGTTTTTTCATATAGGATGTTACCATTTTTATCGTCTGTTCAATCTGTGCCTGCTCTTTTTCACTTTTCCCTTCCTTTAAAATACTTATTATTAATGAAACTTCATCAGGTGTAAATTGAATTCCTTTCTTGTTGGCGCTTGTTATCAGTGCCATCATGATAGGTGCCATTGCTTTGCCGCGTTTTCCTTCGGTCTGTTTTGCGGCAGCTCTTATGAGCTCCAGTTTTGCAGGATCAATATTTTTCATCGCAGGGTGGTTAATCCATTCATTCATAGTCTGCTCCTTTCTGAGAATCAGAATGATTCATAGCCTGATCAAAAATATTACTGTACATCTCGAACATATTTTGCTGTTCGAGATCCATCATCCCCTTCATCAAATTAAGAGGAGAGAAGCTTTCGTTATTATCTTTAGAAGTGGAATCAGATGTACTTTGCATTTGCTTCATCATATCCATCATATTCATCATGCTTTGCATTTGTTCCATCATTTCCTGCTCTTCAGGATTCATATAAGGTATTAGATTTTTAAGAATGTTGTCAATATTGGTATCTGTACGGGTAAAATCAAATCCGTAAAAACTATCGATTGTGTTTTTTAACTCAAAAAATTTGAGAAAAATTGCCATGATACGCTGCATAGGAGCAGGGACATATGGAAGCAGAAGTTTTAAAGTATATAAGCTGGGTGAGGTGATCAGCTCATCAAATGGTGTCATTGGTCTGGGTGGATTTTTTTCCATAGTGACTCCTTAAGAGGCAGCGTTGTAAATATATATGAAAAATTACGGGAAAATATGCAGATATGTAAAAAGAGATGAGGTTTTAAATACCTCATCTCTATCAATTATCGTATTAGCATCCACATCTGTTGCCGCATCCGCCGCAGAAGATAAGAAGAAGAATGATCCATAAGCAACTATCGTTACATCCACATCTGTCATCTCTGTCGCCACATCTGCCATTGCCGCATCCACCACAGAAGATAAGAAGAAGAATGATCCATAAGCAACTATTGTTGCCGCCAAAGAATCCGCTGTCACATCTGTCACAACCACAGTCTCTTCCACATCTTACAGAATCATCACATCCGCATCCACAATTTAAATCGCTCATACTAAAAATCCTCCATAAAGGTTATTTACAGTACATAATATGCCTGATACGGAAATGTGTGAGATAAAAAGATCAATACTTCATCAGTTTTTTTACGGAACGCGCATAACTTAAAGCCTTGCTTTTCATTCGAATCTTGTCAACTTGACCATACTCTTTTTTTATGTGCTCATCGTACATGGAAAGAAGATAAGCAGTTGAATAATTACGGTTTTTATACCATGCAAAAAGAAGCCAGTTCATAATGTCAGGATGCCAGTATTGTTCTGGAATTCCAGCATTTCTTAATATGAAAATAGGCTTAAGTGCCTGCATTGCAAGCTGCCCGAGTTTGGCTGTCTGTTTTTGCCGGTAGAGATTGTCGCTTTCTAAAATAATGTCATATAATTCTCCGGCAGCTTTCCAGTATGTAACGAATGTAGGTTCTTCACTTCCCGAAACGTTTTCGGACTCACGGAGATCAAATGTCTGCATGACAGATTTCCGCCCGGAAATCTCACGGTCGTATTTTGCGCGTTTCGTCGGATTAGACAAAACACGGTATGCCTCAAGTATAAGCTGCATCTGTTCGGTCGTGTCAATTCCGTCCTTCATGTTTGCGTCTGGGTGGTATTTTTTTGCGAGTGCGTTCTTTGCTGAAGTGATCTCTTCCAGAGAAGCTTTTGTAGAAACCCCTAATATTTTATAATAATTCTGATTCTCCATCATATCCTCCCCTTATTAATACATGGAAATAGAACAACTTTATCTTACGATAAATTCTGGAAGAAATCAAGCAAATCCAGGAAAATGAAACAGATTGGAAAATTGATTTCAGGTGTAAAGAAAAAACACTTGACACCATGGATGTTTTGTTATAAGATATCACAGGTGAGTAATATGAATGAAATATTGGAACAGGCTCTACTGTATGATTTTTACGGTGAGCTTTTGAACGATCACCAGAAAGAGATTTATGAACAGTTTGTTTTAGAAGACTTGTCTCTCGGTGAGATTGCAAGGGAAGCAGGCATCAGCAGACAGGGTGTACACGATCTTATTAAGCGGTGCAATCAGGCTTTGAAAGGCTATGAAGATAAGCTTCACCTTGTGGAAAAATTCATGTCGATCAAAGAGAAGATCAATCAGATGAATGATATTTTAGATGACTGTGATTTTAAGAATACGGCGCAGCTTGTAAAAGAGATAAAAGAGATATCTGATGCGATCATAGAGGAGTTATAGTATGGCATTTGACAGCTTGACAGAAAAACTTCAAAATGTATTTAAAAATCTGCGAAGTAAAGGTCGTCTTACAGAGGATGACGTAAAGGAAGCTCTCAAAGAGATAAAGAGGGCGCTTCTTGCTGCAGATGTTAACTTCAAAGTTGTAAAAGACTTTATTAAAAATGTGCAGGAGAGAGCCATCGGTCAGGATGTAATGAATGGTCTGAATCCGGGACAGATGGTGATCAAGATTGTAAATGAAGAGCTCGTAAAGCTTATGGGCTCTGAGACAACAGAGATCAAGCTTCAGCCCGGAAGTGCCATCACAGTGATCCTTATGGCAGGTCTTCAGGGTGCAGGTAAGACAACGACTACCGCAAAGCTGGCGGGTAAATATAAATTAAAAGGTAAAAAGCCTCTTTTAGTAGCATGTGATGTGTATCGCCCGGCAGCAATCAAACAGCTCCAAGTGAATGGGGAAAAGCAGGGTGTGGAAGTCTTTTCCATGGGTGAGAACCATAAGCCGGCAAACATTGCGAAAGCTGCTTTGGAGCATGCGCAGAAGAATGGCAACAACATTGTAATTCTGGATACGGCCGGACGTCTTCACATTGATGAGGATATGATGGCAGAGCTTCAGGAAATCAAAGATACAGTGACGGTACATCAGACAATTCTCGTTATTGATGCGATGACCGGTCAGGATGCTGTGAATGTGGCAAAAGAATTTAATGAAAAAGTCGGTGTTGACGGTGTGATCATCACAAAGCTTGACGGTGATACAAGAGGCGGTGCTGCACTGTCTGTTAAGGCGGTGACAGGAAAACCGATTCTCTATGTAGGTATGGGAGAAAAGCTTTCCGATCTTGAGCAGTTTTATCCGGATCGTATGGCATCCCGAATTCTTGGTATGGGAGATGTGCTGACACTCATTGAAAAAGCAGAGGCTGAAATCGATGAGGAAAAAGCAAAGCAGATGACCAAGAAGCTTAAGAAAGCCCAGTTCGATTTCGAAGATTATCTGGAAAGTATTAATCAGATGAAAAATATGGGCGGTCTTAGCAGTGTTATGAGCATGCTTCCCGGTATGGGAGCCATGGGCATGGGCAAGATGAAAGGCATGGATGAGGAACAGACTGCGCAGGCTGAGAAAAAGATGGCTCGTATAGAAGCAATTATTTACTCGATGACCTTGGAAGAAAGAAGGAATCCGGATGTGCTGAATCCTTCGAGAAAGCACAGGATTGCCAAAGGCGCTGGAGTTGACATCAGTGAAGTGAACCGGACCGTAAAACAGTTTGGTGAGATGAAAAAAATGATGAAGATGATGGGGAAAGGCGGAAAGCGAAACAAATTCCGTTTTCCTTTCTGAAAATTTTATTACAGGTTATACCGTACAAAGTACGTTATATACAATATAAACTAAAAAAGAATGATTATTTTATGGAGGTAAAGAACAATGGCAGTTAAAATCAGATTAAGAAGAATGGGACAGAAGAAGGCTCCTTTCTATAGAATCATCGTAGCAGATTCCAGATCCCCAAGAGATGGTAAATTCATCGATGAGATCGGAACATACGATCCGAACTGCGATCCAAGCGCAATTAATGTAGATGAAGAGGCAGCTAAGAAGTGGCTCAACACAGGTGCTCAGCCGACAGAGACAGTTAGCAAGATCTTCAAAGCAGCTGGAATTGAGAAATAATACACGCTCTGAGCGATAAAGTATGCCCTGGAGGTATCATATGAAAGAATTAGTAGAAGTAATCACAAAAGCTTTGGTTGATCATCCGGAGGAAGTAGTTGTGACAGAACGCGAGGACAGAAAAACTACGGTTCTGGAAGTGCGTGTGGCTGATTCTGATATGGGAAAAGTCATTGGAAAGCAGGGACGTATTGCAAAAGCAATCCGTTCAGTTGTGAAAGCAGCTGCAGCAAAGGAAGATAAAAAAGTTGTTGTAGATATTATGGATTAATTTGAAGTGAATATTACTTCAATCGGAGACAGGTCCGAAAGTGTGACCTGTCTCTACTTATATACGAGGAGTATTTTAATATATGGAAGAAATGTTACAGGTAGGGGTTATCACCTCGACACATGGAGTTCGTGGGGAAGTGAAAGTATTTCCTACAACAGATGATCCGATGCGTTTTAAAAAACTGAAAAAAGTAATTCTTGATGCAGGGAAAGAAACATTGCCTTTGGAAATTCAGAACGTAAAATTTTTTAAACAATTTGTGATTCTGAAGTTTAAAGGGATTGATAATATAAATGATATTGAAAAATACAGAAAGTGTCCGCTTCTGGTTGCCAGAGAGGATGCGGTAGAGCTTGATGATGATGAGTATTTTATCGCTGATATGATTGGCATGGAGGTGCTGACAGAGGATGGAAAAGTCTTCGGGACGCTTAAGGGTGTTATGGAGACAGGTGCCAATGATGTCTATGTGATTGAAAGTACTCAGTATGGTGAAGTGCTTGTACCGGCAATCAAAGAGTGTATACTTGATGTGGACATCAAGGAAAGAAAGATGAAAATACATTTGATGGATGGATTAATATAGAAGCAGGTGAAAAAGATGCAGTTTTATATTATGACTTTATTCCCGGATATGGTGATGAACGGGCTTAATACCAGCATTATCGGAAGAGCTGTAAATAAAGGTCTACTCTCTATTGAAGCTGTGAATATAAGGGATTATGCGTTTAATAAGCATAACAGTGTGGATGATTATCCATACGGCGGAGGTGCAGGAATGCTTATGCAGGCAGAGCCTGTATATCAGTGTTATCAGGCAGTTCTTGACAAAATCCAGAAGAAAGAAAATAATCTTTGTGAAGAGCAGGCAGAAAATATGTGTATAAAAGAGACCAAAAAAAAGCCAAGAGTTGTGTATCTTTCTCCTCAGGGAAAGACATTCAGCCAGTCTATGGCAGAGGAATTTGCAAAAGAAGACGAGCTGATATTGCTCTGTGGTCACTATGAGGGAATTGATGAGCGTGTTCTGGAAGAGATTGTAACAGACTATGTATCAATCGGTGATTATGTTCTTACGGGAGGAGAGTTGCCGGCGATGATCATGGTGGATGCTATCTCGAGACTTGTGCCTGGGGTGCTCCACAATGATGTGTCTGCAGAGTTTGAAAGCTTTCAGGATAATCTTCTTGAGTATCCTCAGTATTCAAGACCAGAGGTATGGCATGACAAAAAAGTTCCGGAGGTCTTAATGTCAGGACATCATGCAAATATTGAAAAATGGAGAAGGGAGCAATCTGTGATCCGTACGGCAAAGAATCGTCCGGACCTTCTAAAAAAGGCAGAGCTTACAGAGGCAGAGAGGGAAATTGCGGAAGAAAACTTAATTTCTTGAAAAAGAACTTGTCAAACCCTTGCAAATATGATAAACTATAGCATGTTGTGAGAAAATAGATGGTCCTCTGGTACAGAATCGTATTAAGAACATCCAGAAAATAAGGAGGTCACACATAATGAACGATATCATTAAAAACATTGAGGCTGAACAGCTTAAAGAAGTATCCGAATTTAACGTAGGAGACACCGTAAAAGTTTACGGAAAGATCAAAGAAGGAAACCGTGAAAGAATTCAGGTATTCGAAGGAACAGTTATTAAGAAACAGGGCGGAAGCACAAGAGCTACTTTCACAGTAAGAAAGAGTTCTAACGGTGTAGGTGTTGAAAAGACATGGCCGCTGCACTCACCAAACGTTGAGAGAGTTGAAGTAGTAAGAAGAGGCAAAGTAAGAAGAGCAAAACTGTATTACTTAAGAGACCGCGTTGGTAAGAGAGCAAAAGTAAAAGAATTAGTAAAATAAGAGATCAGATGAAAAGGACAACTACATATGGTAATTGTCCTTTTCTGTTATATCAGATATGAACTTTATTGGAGTTTTATATGAGAAGGATAAAGGATACAAATTACAGACAACCGAAAAAGCAGAAAAGAAGTAAGAAGACAAAAAGTAATTATAATTATGAGAAAAGACGCAGGCAAAGAGAAAGGCAGAAGAAAAGACGCAAATTCATTGAAAAAAGCAATTGGAAAGAAAAACTTAAAAATGTGCGCAGATATCTGCCTGTTGTAGGTAGCTGGATATTTAAAATTGCACTTGTCTTACTTTTTGCATTTGTATATGTCTGGTATTTTGGACAGAAAGTAAGCACAGTGGGTGATTCCATGAAGCCGGTGCTTGAGAATGGTGATGTTGTTCTGGTAAATAGAATCGTATATAATGCGACAAAGCCAAAACGTGGTGATGTAATTGTATTTAAACCCAAAGGAAATGAGAGTTCTCATTATTACATAAAGCGTATCGTAGGACTTCCGAATGAAACGATTGAAATCATCGAAAACAGTATATTCATTGATGGCGAAAAGCTGGAAGAAGAGTATGTGACGACAGATATTGATGATGTTGGGATTGTTACGGAAAAAATGACACTTGGATCTGATGAATATTTCGTGTTGGGTGACGACAGAATGAACAGTGAAGACAGCCGGAATGCGGATGTTGGCAATGTGAAACGCAGCTATATCTATGGAAAGGCATGGTTTGTTGTTTCTCCGCGAAAGAATATTGGATTTATAAAATAAAAGGAAGAGGTAAAATATGCATTTTCAATGGTATCCTGGTCATATGACGAAAGCAAAGCGTATGATGCAGGAGAATATAAAACTGATCGATCTTGTAATAGAGCTTGTAGATGCAAGGATTCCATTAAGCAGTCGGAATCCGGATATTGATGAATTAGGAAAAAACAAGGCAAGGCTTGTGCTCCTTAACAAATCGGACCTTGCTGAAGAAAAATTAAATGATGCATGGGCGGAATATTTTAAAGAAAAAGGGTTTTCTGTAGTGAAAGTCAATTCTAAAAAAGGCGGTGGAATTAAATCTATTCAAGGTGTCATTCAGGAAGCCTGTAAGGAAAAGATTGAAAGAGACAGAAAACGGGGAATCTTAAATAGGCCTGTACGTGCGATGGTAGTCGGAATCCCTAATGTAGGTAAATCGACATTTATCAATGCGCTGGCGGGAAAAGCCTGTGCAAAGACTGGAAATAAACCGGGAGTAACAAAAGGAAAACAGTGGATCAGACTGAATAAGCAGGTGGAACTTCTTGATACACCTGGGATTTTATGGCCGAAATTCGAAGATCAGCAGGTGGGGCTTCGTCTTGCTTTTATTGGGTCGATCAAAGATGAGATATTAAATACAGAAGAACTTGCGGCAGAACTGATTCGTTTTTTGAATCAGAATTATCCGGGAGTTCTGGAAGAAAAGTATCAGGTAAATGAAACAGAAGATGATTATGAGATGCTTCGCAATATTGCAGAGAGCAGACATTGTCTTGTCAAGGGAAGTGAGCTTGATACAGAGAAAGCAGCAGCGCTGTTGTTAGATGACTTCCGCAATGGAAGACTGGGGCGTATAACACTGGAAACCCCGTATAATTATGGAGATTAAGAGGTTTTGAGAATGGCTGGAAGGAAAGAAGAAAAAGGTGTGTTTCGAGAACTATTAGGTTGGATTGTCTATATTTTGATCATTATAGGACTTACGTATCTGATCATTACTTATGTGGGACAGCGTACCAGAGTCAGCGGACATTCCATGGAGACAACATTGAGTGACGGAGATAATCTGATCGTAGATAAGCTGACATATCATTTCAAAGATCCGAAGCGATATGATATTATTGTATTTCCATTTAAATATGAGGAAAATACATATTATATTAAACGTATTATCGGACTCCCGGGAGAGACTGTGCAGGTGGTAAACGGATATACCTATGTGAATGGAGAACTTTTAGAATCTGATATTTACGGAGCAGAGGTCATGGAAGACCCGGGGATTGCAGAGAATCCGATTACTTTAGGGGAAGATGAGTATTTTGTGCTTGGAGATAACAGAAATCACAGTTCAGACAGTCGTGATCCAAGCGTTGGTGTACTTACAAGGGATGACTTAATTGGCAAAGCATGGGTTAGAATTTATCCTTTTGATAAGATGGGAGTCATCAAGCATGAATAAAAGAGAAGAAGAAAAACTTTTAAAGCAGAAAGAAAAACTGGAAAAGGAACTTTTTCGTCTGAAAGAAATGAGTGCTTATGAGGAAGAATATGCTTCATGTCAGTACATCTGCGGTGTTGATGAAGTGGGAAGAGGACCGCTTGCCGGACCGGTTGTGGCTGGAGCTGTTATTCTTCCAAAGGATGAGATGATTTTGTATCTGAATGACTCAAAAAAGCTGTCTGAAAAGAAAAGAGAACTTTTATATGATGAGATTATGGAAAAAGCTGTTGCAACAGGAATCGGAATGGTAAGTCCTGAAAGAATTGATGAGATTAACATCTTACAGGCGACTTATGAAGCGATGAGACAGGCAATTGAACAGCTGAATGTAAAGCCGGATATCCTTTTAAATGATGCCGTGACAATTCCGCAGGTAGAGATTAAACAGGTTCCGATTATTAAAGGAGATGCAAAAAGCATATCCATTGCAGCTGCAAGTATCATTGCAAAAGTAACGAGAGACAGGCTGATGAAAGAATATGACAATATCCTGCCGGGATATGACTTCGCAAGTAATAAAGGGTACGGTACAAAAGCCCATATCGAAGGGTTGAAAAACTTAGGACCAAGTCCAATTCACCGTAAAACGTTTATTAAAAATTTTGTAGAAGTATAAATATAATTTTGCTTTTTCAAAAACAGGGGAGTAAGAAAATCTAAGAACGAATCAGAGTTACATGGTTCAGAAAAGTGTGAAGAAGAAAAATCAAAGGGCCGTAGGTGCATTTTACGAAAAAAGAGCAGGCGAATATCTGGAGAGCATGGGATATTTGATCATAGAATATAATTTTCACTGTCGTTTGGGAGAAATAGATATCATTGCCAAAGACGGAAAATGTCTGGTATTCTGTGAAGTAAAGTACCGTTCTGATGAAAGAAAAGGACATCCACTGGATGCGGTAGATGGACGAAAACAGAGAGTTATTTCAAAATGTGCGGCATATTATCTGATGAAAAAACGTTTGGAAAATATTCCCTGCAGATTTGATGTTGTGAGTATTGAAGGGGAGAACATTACTTTGATTAGAAATGCGTTTGAGGCGGCAGAATAAGGGTAGAAGGTATGATTGGATTAAAGTATAAAAATCAGGAAAAAATATTTGAAGAGAAAGTAAGAAACGGAGTTCCGTTTTTAAGCTATCCTTTGCTGGAAAATACAGGTATCGTGAACCATGGATTTACGACAAGGCTTGGAGGAGTCAGTAAAGGTAATTGTGCGACTATGAATATCAGCACAACAAGAGGTGATGATCCGAAAGATATTGAAGAAAATAAGAGGAGACTTGCTGATGCAATAGGGGTGGAGCCGGAAGATATGACATTTACCCATCAGACACATACTGTAAACGTAGCAGTTGTCGGAAAAGAGGACAGGGGAAAACGTTTTATGGAGACGGATGGCATGGTGACGAACGTTCCGGGAATTTGTCTTGTGACATTTTATGCGGATTGTGTTCCTCTTTACTTTGTAGATCCTGTTAAGAAAGCAATCGGACTCAGTCATTCCGGATGGCGTGGAACGGTGAATAAAATGGGGAAAGTGACTGTAGAGAAAATGACAGAAGTTTACGGAAGTGATCCGAAGGATATTCTGGCTGCTATAGGACCGTCAATCTGTCAGGACTGTTACGAAGTAAGTGAAGACGTTATCTGTGAGTTTAAGAAAAACTTTGATGAAAGATTGTGGGACGAGCTTTTTTTCCGGAAAGAGAATGGGAAATATCAGTTGAATCTCTGGAAGGCAAATGAAGAGGTCTTTATGGAGGTCGGGATATTAAAAGAAAATATCGCGGTAACAAATGTCTGCACACATTGTAATCCTGAGATTTTGTTCTCACACAGAACAACCGGAAATGCAAGAGGAAACTTAAGTGCACTTCTGGCTCTGAAGAGATAGAGAGTAAAAGATGTTCAGATATAACATACGATGGCCCAATTAAGGAGGAAGCTTATGCAGGAGACAACAACAACCGGCGAAGTTGCAAAGACAACTGCAGATGAAGTGATAAAAACAACTCAGAATGCGGTGGATGAGGTCAACCGGTTTACAGAATATTTACAGGAACATATACCGGCACTTATTTCTTTTGGAATTAAAGTAATATTTGCAATTATATTTTTCTGTATTGGACGTATTGTAATTAAATGGATACGTGATATTGTTAGAAAATCAATGGAGCGCTCTAATGCGGATAAGGGTGTGGAGCAGTTTGTTGACTCTTTGTTAAAATACGGATTATATTTTCTTTTGATTTTTACAATAGCCACAAAATTTGGCGTAGATACGGCTTCAGTTGCTGCGTTGATCGCATCTGCAGGTGTTGCTGTTGGTCTGGCTTTACAGGGAAGTCTTTCAAACTTTGCAGGCGGTGTATTGATTTTATTGTTAAAGCCCTTTAAAGTCGGAGATTACATTATTGAAGACAGCAATAAAAATGAAGGGACTGTAAAGGAAATTCAGATTTTTTATACGAAGCTGAGTACCATCGACAATAAGACAATCATCATTCCGAACAGCCTTCTAACAAATAACAGTCTGACAAATGTTTCTGAGAAGGATGAGAGGCAGCTTGATCTTAAGATCGGAATCTCTTATGCGTCTGATCTTAAAAAGGCAAAGATGATTCTTAATAATCTTCTTGAGCAGGAAGAAGAGGTTCTGAAAAGCGAAGAGAGAAGTGTGTTTGTTTCAGAACTGGCGGAAAGTGCAGTAATTTTAGGTGTACGTGCGTGGGTGAAAAATGAGGAATTCTGGACAACAAAATGGCGGATGCTGGAAAAGATTAAGCTGACTTTTGATGAGAATGGAATTGAGATTCCGTATCCGCAGATGGCAGTGCACATGAAAAATTAGAATGCATAAAAAAAGCACAATTCTCATTAACAGGGAATTGTGCGATAAGCTGGAAATCGGACTTGAACCGACGACCCCTTCATTACGAGTGAAGTGCTCTACCGACTGAGCTATTCCAGCATCTATATTATGAAATCAGTCACAAATATTATTATAACGGATTTTGAGAGATTTGCAAGTATTTTTTTATCAGGATATATTTTGTGTGGATATGTACAGCAGTTGCGGGTTTTACGCAGCTGCTTTTCTTTTTAATAGCGTTTCTGACACCATTTTTCCAGAAGGTTGATCAGAGAATACAGTACCATTGCCATGATGCATAGAAGGACGATGGACATTAAAAGCCAATCCATTTTAAATACCTGACTGGAGTAAATGATCAGATATCCAAGACCGCATCTGGCGGCGAGAAATTCGCCGATGATGACACCTACGAGGCAGAGACCGATATTGACTTTCATATTACTTATGATCGCAGGCAGACAATACGGAAGAACTACTTTTGTTAATGCCTGAAAGCGGTTTCCCTGAAGAGTGTAGATTAATTTGATCTTTCCAGGATCCACTGTAGAAAAGCTCATGTAAAGACTCAGGATGCTTCCGAATATGGCTACTGACATTCCGGCTACAATAATGGTTGTTCGGGTTGCCCCAAGCCATACGATAAGCAGGGGAGCCAGTGCTGATTTTGGCAGGCTGTTTAATACAACCAGATAGGGATCCAGAATTTCGGAAAGCTTTTTGCTGAACCAGAGAAGGATTGCGATTCCTATGCTAAACAAAATTACAAGAAGGAAGCTTATGATCGTCTCATACAGTGTTACCCCTACGTGAAGAAAGATTGTTTTATCAAGTACCATTCCCCAGAAGCATAAGGCTATTTTTGAAGGACTGCTGAAGATAAAAGAATCAATCCATCCGACATTTGCACTAAATTCCCACAGAAACAGAAAGCTAAAGAGAATTAGAATTCGTGATATTTTTACAATCCGACTGTGTTTTCGTTGGATTGCAAGAAATTTAAGCTGTTCTTTTGATGGCTCATTCATCACTATTCAACTCCTTCCATATCAGGTTAAAATAATTTTTAAACTCGGGTGCATTGCGGCGATTCAGAGGTGTATCGTGTTCCAAATCAAAAAGGAGAGGAATCGTCTGCTGTATGGTTGCGGGTCTTCCTGACAGTATGATGACACGGTCAGCGAGAGAGATGGCTTCTGATAGATCATGCGTGACTAAAAGAGCTGATTTTTTCTCCCGTCGGATGATCTGTCCGATATCGTCACCGACGTTCAGGCGAGTCTGATAATCAAGAGCAGAAAATGGCTCATCGAGGAGGAGAATATCCGGTTCTAAGACCAGTGTGCGGATCAATGCAACTCTCTGCCGCATGCCGCCTGACAGTTCAGATGGATGTGATGTTTCAAATTGTCTGAGACCGTAGATGTCAAGAAGTTCATGTGCTCTGGCTTTTGTTTTTGCCGATAGCATATGCTGAACTTCCAGTCCTAAAAGAACATTGTGATAAATTGTCCGCCATTCGAACAGTTCGTCATGTTGAAGCATATATCCAATATTTGTAGTGCTCTCCCGAAGGTATTTTCCGTTAATTTTTATAATTCCTCTTTCTGGTACAAGAAGACCGGAAATCAGAGACAGCAGTGTGGATTTTCCACAGCCTGATGGACCGACGATCGCAACAAAATCTCCCTTGTTAAGGGAAAAGGAGATGTTGGTCAGGGCAGGAGTCTCACCATCCAGAGTATGATAAGTATAATGAATATTTTTAAGCTCTAAAATTTGATCCATAATTACCTCCGGCGGACAATATCGTATTTTTTAGATTAAATATATATTAGTTTATGCAAATATTAGAAATGAGTGAATGTAAGACCTTGTCAGATGCTGTTATAACCGTTATAATTTCAAAAGAATGTCTTATGTCGAAAAAGGAGAGTTTCTCATGAATTATCAGAAAGAGTTAGAAAAACTCATAAAGAAGATTGAGGATGAAAATAAAGTGCCAAGGCTTCTTTTGCATAGCTGCTGTGCTCCGTGCAGTAGTTATGTGCTGGAATATCTGAGTGAGTACTTCGAAATAACAGTCTATTATTATAACCCCAATATTTCACCGGAAAGTGAGTACACGAAAAGAATATATGAACAGCAGAACTTAATTGATCAACTTCCGGCGAAGTATCCGATTTCTTTTATAGCAGGGCATTATGACAGTGAACGTTTTTACGAAATGGCTAAGGGACTTGAGCATGTAAAAGAAGGCGGTGCCAGATGTTTTAACTGTTATGAGATGAGATTGCGGGAGACAGCGAAACTGGCAAAAGAAGCGGAGTATGACTATTTTACAACAACCCTCAGTATCAGCCCGTTAAAAAATGCGGAAAAATTAAATGAGATTGGGGAAAAACTTGCGAAGGAATATGGGGTAAACTATCTTTTGTCCGACTTTAAAAAGAAAAATGGATATAAGCGTTCTATTGAATTGTCAAAAAAATACGGACTGTACAGACAGGACTATTGTGGATGTGAATTCTCAAAAAGAGAGAAATAATATTTGAATTTTATAAAAAATGTGTTAAAATCGTTTACAACTATTTTATAAACAATTTACAAAACAGATGAAAGGAAGAAAACCTATGGCACAGTTATGGGGAGGTCGTTTCACAAAAGAAACAGATCAGTTGGTATATAACTTTAATGCTTCTATTTCTTTTGATAAAAGATTCTATGCACAGGATATAGAAGGCAGCATTGCCCATGTTAAGATGCTCGCGAAGCAGGGAATACTTACCGGGGAAGAGAGAGAAGAGATTATCGCCGGGTTAAATGGAATTCTGAGCGATGTGGAGTCCGGCAGATTAACAATCAGTCATGAGTATGAAGATATTCACAGCTTTGTAGAGGCTACACTAATCGATAGGATTGGTGAACCTGGTAAGAAACTTCACACCGGAAGAAGCCGTAATGATCAGGTTGCACTTGACATGAAGCTTTATACAAGAGAAGAAGTTCTTAGTACAGATAAGCTTGTTATGGAGCTTCTTCGTGTAATCCTTAAGATCATGGAGGAAAATCTTGAGACATATATGCCGGGATTTACACACCTTCAAAAGGCACAGCCGATTACTCTTGCTCATCATATGGGTGCATATTTCGAGATGTTTAAGCGGGATCATGAGAGACTTAACGATATTTATAAACGTATGAATACATGTCCTCTTGGTTCGGGAGCACTGGCAGGAACAACCTATCCACTGGATCGGGAATATACAGCAAGTCTTCTTGGATTTGAAGGACCGACACTTAACAGTATGGATGGGGTGTCAGACAGAGATTATCTTGTGGAATTTTTATCTGCGCTTTCTATGATCATGATGCATCTTTCCAGATTTTCAGAAGAAGTGATCATCTGGAATTCCAATGAGTATCAGTTTGTGGAAATTGACGATGCGTACAGCACCGGAAGCAGTATTATGCCACAGAAGAAGAATCCGGATATTGCAGAACTTGTCAGAGGAAAGACAGGACGAGTGTATGGTGCATTGCAGGCACTTCTCACTACGATGA
The DNA here is from genome assembly GCA_051879455.1 of Lachnospiraceae bacterium. GTDB lineage: Bacteria > Bacillota > Clostridia > Lachnospirales > Lachnospiraceae > MD308. The sequence goes on along the minus strand of JBJEMB010000012.1, from coordinate 11,190 downwards.
AAGGGATTCCGCTTGCATATAACAAAGATATGCAGGAAGATAAAGAGTGGGCATTTGATGCGATTGATACGACAAAGGGATGTATTGCATTGTTTACAGGTATGCTTTGTACCATGCAGTTTAACAAGAAGAGAATGGCAGCAAGTGCTATGAAGGGATTTACAAATGCAACAGATGCGGCAGATTATCTGGTAAATCACGGAGTGGCTTTCCGTGACGCGCATGGAATTGTAGGAAAGCTGGTACTTACCTGTATTGAAAACAATATTTCACTGGATGAACTTCCACTGGAAGAATATAAAAAGATTTCCCCTGTATTTGAAGAAGACATCTATGAGGCAATCAGTCTGGAAACCTGTGTGAACAAGCGTATGACTATTGGTGCACCAGGGAAAGAAGCTATGAAGCATGTTGTGGAAATCAGTAAGAAATATTTAGATGGGCAGGGGTAAACTGCTTATAATATAAATGTGATTGACATCAAAAGATATAAGGAATAGGAGAGCGAAAAATGGAACAGAAATTAAAAGTAGGTATTTTAGGTGCAACAGGTATGGTAGGACAGAGATTTATCTCTCTGCTTGAAAACCATCCATGGTTTGAGGTAGTAACTGTAGCAGCAAGTCCAAGATCTGCAGGAAAGACATATGAAGAGGCAGTAGGCGGACGCTGGAAAATGACGACACCGATGCCGGAAGCAGTAAAAAATCTGATTGTAGCAAATGTAAATGAAGTAGAAAAAGTTGCTGCAGGCGTTGATTTTGTCTTCAGTGCTGTTGATATGACAAAGGATGAGATCAGAGCAATTGAGGAGGCATATGCCAAGACAGAAACACCGGTTGTATCGAATAACAGTGCACATCGTTGGACACCGGATGTGCCGATGGTAGTGCCGGAGATTAATTCCGAACATTTTGAAGTAATCAAAGATCAGAAAAAACGTCTCGGAACTACAAGAGGATTCATCGCTGTTAAACCGAATTGCTCTATTCAGAGCTATGCACCTTGCCTTGCTGCATGGAGAGAGTTTGGACCAAAAGAAGTAGTAGCAACTACATATCAGGCTATTTCCGGAGCAGGGAAGACATTCAAAGACTGGCCAGAGATGGTGGAAAATATTATTCCATACATCGGAGGGGAAGAAGAAAAAAGTGAGCAGGAGCCGCTTCGTGTACTTGGAAAAGTAGAAAACGGACAGATTGTAAAGGCAGAACTTCCAAAGATCACCTGTCAGTGTGTTCGTGTACCAGTACTGAACGGACATACAGCAGCTGTATTTATTAATTTTGAGAAGAAACCTACAAAAGAACAACTGATTGAAAAACTTGTTAATTTCAAAGGATTCCCTCAGGAAGCAGAACTTCCGAGTGCTCCAAAGCAGTTTATCCGCTATATGGAAGAAGATAACCGTCCGCAGGTAACTCTGGATGTGGATTATGAAAATGGCATGGGTGTGTCAATCGGTCGTTTGAGAGAAGACAGCATGTTTGATTTCAAATTTATTGGTCTTTCTCATAACACTGTTCGAGGTGCGGCAGGCGGAGCTGTTCTCTGCGCAGAAGCATTGACTGCCAAAGGATACATTCAGGCAAAATAGTACTGAGATCATAATATTTTAAAATACAGTGCCTGTGCATTTCGAGGAGAATTATCCCGGGGTGCATAGGCATTTTTTGGAAAATACAAGCTTTCAATTATCGGTGCTGAGTGGTAAAATAAACTGATAAAAGAAATGAAGTTTAAAGAGGGAGTGAAGATGATGGAAAAAGATATATTAAATTATACGCAAAACAGAGAACTTTCGTGGTTGAAGTTTAATCAGAGAGTGTTAGAAGAAGCTCAGGATATTACGGTGCCGCTTTTGGAACGCATGAAGTTTGTGGCGATATTTACGAGTAATCTGGATGAGTTTTTTATGATCCGTGTGGGAAGTCTTTTTGATATGGCTCATACAGATGCCAATACAAAGGACAGTCGTTCCGGTATGACACCGAGTGAACAGCTTGATAAGATTTTCGAGCAGGTAGCCCCTCTTTACAAAGAACGCGATAAAACATATGCGGATATTAAAAAGCAGCTACATCCGTATGGGGTCTGCGGGCTTGATTTTAAGGAGCTTGAGCAGTCAGAGAAAAAGTATGTCAAAAAGTATTTTAAGGATCAGATTCTTCCGATTCTCTCTCCTCAGATCGTAGATGCCAATCATCCGTTTCCACATCTTTTGAATAAAGAGATTTATGTGACATGTAACCTTAAGATCAAAGAAAAAGAGAAAGAAAAAAGTATGCAGGGTATTGTACCGGTGCCTCAGTTTGTGTCTGATATTCTGTATCTTCCAGGTCATGATATCCGTTATATTCGTATGGAAAAAATTATCATGGAGCATTTGAGTCTTGTCTTTCCAAAATATGTGATTTCTGATGCAAATTATATTTGCGTGACACGTAATGCGGATATTGCACCGGATGATGAAGCACTGGAAGTCAATGACGATTTCCGTTATCTTATGAAGCAAACGCTCCATAAGAGACGCAGAATGTCAGTTGTAAGGCTTGAAGTTGCGGAAAAACTGAGTGCAGAGATGGAAAAATATTTCTGTGATAAATTTAAGATTAATCCGAATCAGATTTTCAGGACAAAGATGCCGATGAAACTTTCCTATATTTTTGCAATCAGTGGTAATTTGCCAGAGCCAATGAAAAAGTCTCTGACATACCCTTCATTTTCCCCGCAGGAAAGTGCAAGAATCCAGGAAGGCAGTATCATGCGCCAGATTAAGAAAAAAGATCTGATGCTTTTCTATCCATATGAAAGCATGAATCCGTTTTTAAAGCTGATCAAGGAAGCTGCATATGATCCGAATGTTATGACGATCAAGATTACGATTTATCGTTTGGCAAAAAAGGCGAGACTGGTGGAATATCTGTGTGCGGCTGCCGAGAACGGAAAAGAGGTCACTGTCTTAATTGAACTTAGGGCAAGATTTGATGAGCAGAATAACATTGACTGGTCTGAGCGACTGGAAGAAGCAGGATGCCGTGTGATCTACGGATTTGAAGGATATAAAGTGCACTCAAAGATCTGTCTCATTACATACAGAAACCGTAATGAGATTCAGTATATTACCCAGATCGGTACAGGAAATTATAATGAGAAGACTGCAACTATGTATACGGATCTTTCTCTTATGACAGCAGATAAGAGAATTGGAAATGATGCATCAGAATTTTTCAAAAATATGGCAATCGGTAATCTGGATGGTGTATATGAACATCTGATTGTATCACCGACAAGTTTAAAACAAACTGTTCTTCGTATGATGGATGAAGAGATTCAAAAGGGAAGTGCCGGTCGTATCATTATGAAGATGAATTCGGTTACAGATACTGATTTCATTGCGAAAGTATCTGAGGCTTCCAGAGCAGGTGTTAAAATAGATCTTATTGTTCGTGGTATCTGCTGCATACTTCCTGGTGTGCCGGGATATACGGATAATCTGCGCGTTATGAGTGTAGTGGGAAGATATCTGGAGCATCCACGTATTTTCAGTTTCGGAACAGGAGAGGATCAGAAAATCTATATAGGCTCTGCTGATATGATGACAAGAAATACAGAGAAGCGTGTGGAAGTGGCATGCCCGATTCTGGATGCTGATGTGAAAAAGCAGGTAAATCATTATTTAAAAGTAATGTTGAGCGACAATATAAAAGCGAGAGTTCTCAACAGTGACGGAACTTATAGAAAGAAAGAAATTACTGCTCCATATGTAGATTCCCAGGCAGTTTTTATGGAGGAAGCGATTAAGGCGGTACAGGAAAAACCTGTAGGAAAAGAGAAGCCACTGCTTGTAAGATTAAAGGGAATCTTCGCAAAAAGAGGAAAATAAAATAAGAGGTGATATCATTTTATATGGGGAAAGCATTATATATTGCTGAAAAACCCAGTGTTGCGCAGGAATTTGCGAAAGCACTGAAACTGACAACAAAGAGAAAAGACGGATATATAGAATCAGATGACGTTATTGTGACATGGTGTGTCGGACATCTTGTGACTATGAGCTATCCGGAAGAGTATGATCCGGCGTTAAAAAAATGGAGTCTTGAAACACTTCCGTTTATTCCCGGGGAATTCAAATATGAAGTGATTCCGGCTGTGTCAAAACAGTTTCGAATTGTATCCGGACTTTTGAACCGGAAGGACGTAGAGATTATTTATGTCTGTACTGACTCGGGACGAGAAGGAGAATATATTTATCGTCTTGTGGAACAACAGGCAGGAGTTCACGGAAAAGAAAGAAGACGTGTCTGGATTGATTCGCAGACTGAGGAGGAGATATTAAGAGGAATCCGGGAAGCAAAAGATCTTTCTGAGTATGATAATCTTTCGGCTTCGGCATATCTTCGGGCAAAAGAAGATTATTTGATGGGGATCAATTTTTCAAGACTTCTTACTCTGAAATATGGAAACAGTATATCCAGTTATCTGAATACAAAATATTCAGTTATTTCGGTAGGGCGTGTGATGACTTGTGTTCTCGGTATGGTGGTAAGAAGAGAAAGAGAGATTCGGGAGTTTGTGGAAACACCGTTTTACCGTGTTATAAGCACAATCGGAGAGGTGGGGCAGACTTTTGAAGGCGAATGGAGGGCTGTAAAAGGATCCCGCTATTTTGAAAGTCCGGCTCTTTATAAGGAAAATGGTTTTAAAGAAGAAAAGAATGCACAGGAACTTATAGGTCACTTGAGTGAGCCTACACCGGTAACATGCCAGATTTTCAGTATAGAAAAAAAGAAAGAAAAGAAAAATCCTCCTCTTTTATTTAACCTTGCGGAGCTTCAAAATGAGTGCTCGAAAAGATTTAAGATCAGTCCGGACGAGACATTGCGGATTGTGCAGGAGTTATATGAGAAAAAGCTGGTGACTTATCCGAGAACGGATGCAAGAGTTCTTTCGACTGCGGTGGCAAAAGAAATACATAAGAATCTGAACGGACTTATGAAATATGAACCTGCAGTGCCGTTTCTCAAAGAAATTGTCCAATTTGGGAGTCATAAGGGACTTGCAAAGACTCGTTATGTCAATGATAAACAGATTACCGATCACTATGCCATCATTCCAACCGGTCAGGGTATGAGTGCTTTAAACTCTCTAAATTGGGTATCTAAGCAGGTTTATGATGTGATCGTAAGACGTTTTTTAAGCATTTTCTATCCTGCGGCAGTATATCAGAAGGTTGCTATTACGACAAAGATTAAAGAAGAATTCTTTTTCTCGAATTTTAAAGTGCTTGCAGAGGAAGGATATCTGAAAGTTGTCGGCATTCCAGGTAAGAAAGATAGCGATGAAAATCAGGATACAGATAAAGAATTCTTTGAAAAAATCCAGACCTTGAAAAAAGGAATGATACTTCCTGTACAGTCTTTAGACATCAGGGAAGGAAAAACTTCACCTCCAAAACGGTACAATTCCGGTTCCCTGATCCTTGCTATGGAAAATGCAGGGCAGCTTATTGAAGACGAAGAACTGAGAGCCCAGATTAAAGGAAGCGGTATCGGAACAAGTGCAACAAGAGGAGAAATTTTAAAAAAGCTTTTTCATAATAAATATCTGGCGCTTAATAAGAAGACGCAGATTGTTACTCCAACTATGCAGGGCGAGATGATTTATGATGTGGTGGATCATTCTATAAAATCGCTTCTAAATCCTGAGCTTACTGCAAGCTGGGAAAAAGGGCTTACCTATGTGGCGGATGGCGATATCACTCCAGACGAATATATGAAAAAACTTGATAACTTTATTGTGAGTAGAACACAAGGGGTGAAAGGTCTTAATAATCAGAGCGAGCTCCGTGCATGTTATGATAAAGTTGCGCCATTTTACAGGAGCAAAAGAAATTACACAAAGAAGTGAGATTGATATTATCAAGAAAACGTGGTATTCTGATTTCAAACGCAAAAAGAAGAAAAATAATTAATAAGGAGAAGTAATCGAATGGAAAAATTGACAGTTAAGGAGTTATATACACTGGAAGAAACGATTGCAAAAGATATTTTTGAGGGAGTTACTTACCCCTGGGAAGTTTTGCCGAAGATCAGCTCATTTATTCTTGAGCTGGGAGCGACCCTTCCTGCTGATGAGTATGATAAGGTCGGCGAAGATGTCTGGATCGCAAAATCAGCAAAAGTATTTGAGTCTGCTTATATTCATGGACCGGCAATTATCGGAAAGGGTGCAGAAGTAAGACATTGTGCATTTATCCGCGGAAATGCAATCGTAGGAGAAGGAGCAGTTGTAGGAAATTCTACAGAACTTAAGAACGTGATCCTGTTTAATAAAGTTCAGGTTCCTCATTACAATTATGTAGGAGATTCCGTGCTTGGATATAAAGCACATATGGGTGCAGGTTCTATCACTTCGAATGTAAAATCCGATAAAAAACTGGTAGTTGTTAAAACTCCGGATGGAAATATTGAGACAGGAATCAAGAAATTCGGAGCGATGCTTGGTGACGAAGTAGAAGTAGGATGCGGGACTGTATTAAACCCGGGAAGTGTTGTAGGTAAACACTCTAATATTTATCCTCTTTCAAGTGTGAGAGGTTTTGTTCCGGCAAACAGTATTTATAAAAAACAAGGCGAAGTAGTCGAAAAATATTAATTGATGAAGGAGAAAACATATGTTAACAGATGATTTTGTAACAATGGAAATTGGAAAGACAAAACATATTGCACTGGTAGCTCATGATGGAAAGAAAAAAGAACTTGTTGAGTGGTGTGATAAAAATAAAGATATTTTAAAGAGTCATTTTCTTTGCGGTACAGGGACAACTGCCCGTTTAATTGCGGAAAAGACGGGACTTCCGGTAAAAGGATATAATAGTGGTCCGCTTGGTGGAGATCAGCAGATTGGGGCAAAAATAGTAGAAGGACAGATTGATTTTATGATTTTTCTGTGGGATCCGCTTGAAGCACAGCCACATGATCCAGATGTAAAAGCACTTCTTCGTATTGCAGTTGTATATGACATTCCTGTTGCAAACAATCTGGCAACAGCAGATTTTATGCTTCATTCTCAATATATGGACGGAGTATATGCAAGAAGAGTAGAGAATTTTAACAAGACTGTTCAAAACAGGGTGGAACAAATGAAATAGATAAAATAGTGTAAGAAAAGCTGCAGGATTTCATGGTGGAAGCTGCAGCTTTTTACTGTTGAGAAAGTATAATAAATTTTCCTTATATCATTGACAATAGGCATTCCATATGGTATTCTTTTAAATGACTTTAATGCTTTAAAGCGTAACGGTTTAAAGTGACACGTTCATGCTTTGGAGAAAAGAAAAAAGGAATCTAAAAGAGAAAGAAGAGGGAACAATTATGGCGATTAAATTAATACTGCTGGTAATCTTTTTTGCAGTGATGGTTACAGTAGGTCTGTATACCAGAAAGCATGCTACCAGTGTTGATGGATTTGTACTTGGAGGTCGTTCTGTCGGACCGTGGCTTACAGCATTTGCGTATGGTACATCCTATTTTTCGGCGGTTGTATTTGTAGGATACGCAGGACAGTTTGGATGGAAGTATGGTATGGCTTCTACGTGGATCGGTCTTGGTAATGCAATTATCGGAAGCCTCCTTGCATGGGTAGTGCTTGGAAGACGTACAAAGGTTATGACACAGCATCTGAGCTCTAAAACAATGCCGGATTTCTTTGGAGAGAGATACGGAAGTAAGGCACTTAAAATTGCAGCTTCTGCAATCGTATTCATTTTTTTGATCCCATATACAGCTTCTGTATATAATGGACTTTCCAGATTGTTTGGCATGGCATTTAATATTCCATATACATATTGTGTTATCGGAATGGCAGTATTTACAGGAATCTATGTTATTCTTGGCGGATATATGGCAACGGCTGTGAACGATTTTATTCAGGGGATTATTATGTTGATTGGTATCTGTGCTGTCATTGGTTCAGTACTCAGTGGACAGGGTGGTCTCATCGAAGCAATTCGTAAGATGGCGGAGATCCCAAGTGATATTCCTGTTACAATGGGACAGCCGGGTGCATTTACATCTTTCCTTGGACCAGATCCAATAAATCTTCTTGGAGTTGTAATCCTTACATCTCTTGGTACATGGGGACTTCCTCAGATGGTTGGAAAATTTTATGCAATCAAAGATGAAAAGTCAATCAATACAGGTACGGTTATTTCTACATTGTTTGCTGTAGTTATCTCAGGAGGATGTTATTTCCTCGGAGGTTTCGGAAGATTATTTGATAATGCATCAATTTATGATGAAACAGGCGCAGTGATTTATGACGGTATTATCCCATATATGCTTTCAACGCTTCCGGATATTCTGATCGGTATAGTTGTAGTTTTAGTATTATCTGCATCAATGTCAACACTGGCATCACTGGTTCTTACATCAAGTTCAACACTTACGCTGGACCTTCTGAAAGACAATGTGATGAAAGATATGGACGAGAAAAAACAGGTTCGTACAATGCAGGTTTTGATCGTATTCTTTATTGTAGTGTCTGTAGTGATCGCACTTGATCCACCGACATTTATCGCTCAGCTTATGGGTATTTCCTGGGGTGCACTTGCAGGAGCGTTTCTTGCACCATTTATGTATGGTCTGTATTGGAAAGGTGTCACCAGGACTGCTGTATGGGCAAGCTTTATTGCCGGCGTAGGCATTACAGTTTCCAATATGTTCCTTCACTATATTGCTTCTCCGATCAATGCAGGTGCTATTGCTATGATAGCAGGTCTGATCATTGTCCCGATTGTAAGTTTTGTAACACCGAAACTTGACAAAGAGAAGGTAGACAACATATTTACATGCTATGATGAAAAAGTTACGATTACGAAGAAACGTTCATTAGAGGCTTAGAAAATGTACTTATAATTGTTTAAAAGAGAGTTACAACAATTTAACAAAAAATATTAAAATACATCAAGGAAAGTGATTAAAAACATCACTTTCCTTTTCTGTGTATATATGTTAGGATAAGTAAGAATTAAAATACGACAACGAAATTGATGAATATTAATTTATCAAGTTGGTATAAAGGAGAGGTTGAGATGAAGAATTATGACAAGTATGAAAGAACTTATTTTATGCCACCGGAAGTGACATATGACTGGGTGAAAAAGGAATATATCGATAAGCCGCCGATCTGGTGCAGCGTTGACTTAAGAGATGGAAATCAGGCACTTATTGAGCCAATGAGTCTGGATGAGAAGCTTGAGTTTTTCCAGATGCTTGTTGATATCGGATTTAAAGAGATTGAAGTGGGATTCCCTGCCGCATCCGAGACAGAGTATCAGTTTATGAGAACTTTGATTGAGAAAAATATGATACCGGATGACGTTACCGTTCAGGTGCTGACTCAGGCAAGAGAGCATATTATCAAAAAGACCTTCGAGGCTGTAAAAGGTGCACCGCATGCGGTTATTCATCTCTATAACTCTACATCTGTAGCGCAGAGAGAGCAGGTATTTAAAAAAGAAAAGGATGAGATTAAGAAGATTGCAGTAGAGGGCGCAAAGCTTTTATTAGAGCTTGCCAACGAGACAGACGGTAATTTTACATTTCAGTATAGTCCGGAGAGCTTCCCGGGAACAGAGGTTGATTATGCAGTAGAGGTATGTAATGCTGTTTTGGATGTATGGAAACCGACTGCAGACAATAAAGCAATCATTAATATTCCTACAACAGTGGAAAATGCAATGCCTCATGTGTTTGCATGTCAGCTTGAGTATGTGAACAAACATCTGAATTACAGAGATAATGTAATCTTATGCTTGCATCCACATAATGACCGCGGATGTGGTGTGGCAACTGCAGAGCTTGGTGTTCTGGCGGGGGCAGATCGTATCGAAGGTACACTGTTTGGAAACGGAGAGCGTACCGGTAATGTCGATATTGTTACAATGGGTATGAATATGTTCTCTCACGGAGTGGATCCGGGACTTGATTTTTCTGATATGAAACATATCCGTGAGACTTATGAAAGACTTACAAGAATGGAAGTAAATCCGCGTCAGCCATATGCAGGTGATCTGGTATTCACAGCCTTTTCCGGTTCTCATCAGGATGCGATTGCAAAAGGTATGGCATGGAGAGAAGAAAAGAAATGTAATACATGGACAGTACCATATCTTCCGATTGATCCGCAGGATGTCGGAAGAAGATATGATTCAGATGTTATCCGTATTAACAGCCAGTCCGGTAAGGGTGGTGTAAGCTACATTTTAAAACAGAGCTTTGGTATCAATCTTCCACAGAAGATGAGAGAAGAAGTCGGATATCTTGTAAAAGATGTTTCAGATAAAGCGCATAAAGAGCTTAGCCCAGAATGGGTATATGAGATTTTCCGCGATAATTATATCAATACAAAGCCGGTATTTTCGATTGATGAATGTCACTTTAAACAGGTTGACGGCATTACAGCAGAAGTAACGATCAATCACCATGGTGAGAGCAGAACAATTACTGCAATTGGAAATGGACGTCTTGATGCAGTGAGTAATGCAATTAAACAGTATTTTAATATCAGTTATGAACTTACTTTCTATGAAGAGCATTCATTGACGAAAGGTTCTTCCTCCAAAGCGGTTGCTTATGTTGGAATTATCTGTAAAGGCAAAACTTTCTGGGGTGTTGGTATTGACGCTGATATTATCAGAGCTTCTATTGAGGCACTGATCGTAGCTGTTAATAAGATTGAGGAAATCGGAAGTGCTGAGACCTGTAAAGATGCCAGAATGATTGAAATCATGAATTACATTCAGGCAAATTATATTGATATTACGCTGGATGATCTTGCTGAAAAATTTTATCTCTCAAAACCGTATATTTCCAAATATATCAAGGAAAAGTCAGGTATGACATTTGGAGAGCTTGTTAAAAAGATCCGTATGAAGAAGGCGAAAGCGCTTCTTAAGAGCAGTAACATGACTGTTGAAAATATTTCATTGTCGGTAGGTTATCAGAATGTTGAGCATTTCAACAGATTGTTTAAAAAAGCCTATAACATGACTCCGATACAGTTCAGAAATCAGAAATAGAGTAGATTAAAAGAAACTGAATTTATGGCAATTTTTTGTACGTTAGTCTATAATATGTGTTATAATATTCACAAGAAATTATTTGGGCCATTAAGGAGGATACAAAA
>JBJEMB010000011.1:3283-5150 GCA_051879455.1 Lachnospiraceae bacterium | reverse complement strand
GAAGTCTTAATGATCCGTGAAACAAATGACGTCAATATTTCCAATGCAGAGCGCGCCGAAATTGCAAATAACGCAAATGCAGATGCATTTATACGGATTCATGCCAACGGCGCAGAAAACAGCAGCGCTAATGGCATGATGACTATATGCCAGACTGCAAACAATCCTTATAACGGAAATATTTACTCCCAAAGCAAATCATTGTCTGAAAAAGTTTTAGATCATATGGTATCTTCTACCGGCGCCAAAAAAGAACGTGTATGGGAAACGGATACCATGAGCGGAATTAATTGGGCAAAAGTACCTACCACAATTGTTGAAATGGGTTACATGACCAATCCAGAAGAAGACAAAAAAATGCAAACGGATGCGTACCAGCAGAAAATCGTAACCGGAATTGCTGACGGGATTGACGAATATTTTAATTAATTCCCATATTTTTTTCATAATCATTCATTGCTTCCACTACTTTACCTGATAGTGGGAGCAATGCCATCATATTAAATATTGTCATCAAACCTATGCCCACATCTCCCAGATCCCAGACAAATGTATAGGTAGCAAGCCCTCCTATAAACAGCATCAAAAGTGCAAATATCTTATAAACTGTCTGGGAAATCCAATTATCTCCAAACAGGTATGCTACATTAGATCTTGCATAGAACAAAACCCCAATAAATGTGGAAAAGCTGAAGAGCAAGAGAGTCAGCGCAATAAACACTACACCAAATTTTCCAAGATGGTACTCCATTGCTGTCTGCAAAAGATCCATGCCAACCAGACCTTTTAAATTTTCTTCCGGAACAAGAAGCATGATCATTGCTGAACAACTACAGATTACAATTGTATCAATAAATACTCCAAAAGCCTGTAAAAGTCCTGCTTTTGCAGGATGGCTCACATCTGCTGCCGCTGCTGCGCAAGGCGCCGAACCAGAACCTGCCTCATTTGAAAAAAGTCCTCTTTTTACTCCATTCATCAAAACCGCGCCAAAACCACCGGCTGCTACCTGGCGGATACCAAATGCTTCAAGAAATATTCTTTCAAAAACTCCCGGAAGGGCCCCTGCATTTTTTATAATAATAAAAATGGTTATCAACAGATATCCTCCGGCCATAACCGGTACAATAACATCCAGCACTTTGACGGTAGCATTTTTACGCAACACAATTACCGCCGCAATAGCTACAAGCGCAATGCTTGTGTAAAGCGGTGGAATATGAAATGCATTTTTCATGGAAGACGTCACAGAATTACTGATAACCTGACTGATCCCGCACCAGCAGATAAGACCGGAAATCGCAAAAAGAACTGCTATAATGCTGTATCTTTTCCCAGAATTTTTGCATCCTTTTCTGTGCGTCATATAATGATGGATATAGTATGCCGGGCCTCCTCTATATCCTCCGTAAAGCGGATCTTTCTGCTTGTACGTCTGTGCAAGTGTTGCCTCTGCAAATGCCGTTGATGAGCCAAGAAGTGCAAGCACCCACATCCAGAACACAGCTCCTGCGCCACCGGCTGATATAGCTGCCACAACACCGACAAGGTTCCCCATTCCTACACGGGTTGCCGTAGATACGATCAATGCCTGAAGTCCGGAAATACTATTCTCCTGTGTTCCATTTCTTTTCTCTGATGCAATCTGAATCATATGCGGAAATTTTCTTAACAGAACAAATCTTGTTCTGATCGTAAAATAAATTCCCACCGGCACGAGAATAAGAACCAGAAGAGATAATCCAAGCAAACTTCCACTGGGAAGCGGAATACTCACCAGATCTCCCCACATAAAATTGTATAATGTACTGATAATCTTCATAATATGTCTCCCGTTCTGTACCAATGTCCTCTTATTATATCGTCA
>JBJEMB010000011.1:0-3183 GCA_051879455.1 Lachnospiraceae bacterium | reverse complement strand
AAAAGAAGTTTAAAGATTTTGTGAAAATATAGCCTTATTCTTTAAAATCTGCTATTATGTAAAATATCAAAAAAGGAGGCGATCTATCTATGTTAGACAAAAAAGTTGTAGAATTACTAAATCAGCAAGTAAATAAAGAATTATATTCCGCGTACTTATATCTGGATTTTTCAAATTACTATTATGACCACGGATTAGATGGATTTGGAAACTGGTATAAGATTCAGGCACAGGAAGAACGTGACCACGCAATGCTTTTCATTCAGTACTTACAGAACAACGGCGAAAAGATTGTGCTTGAAGCAATTGACAAACCGGGTGTAGAACTTGTAAGCGCAAAAGCTGTTCTCTCAGAAGGTTTGAAACATGAACAATATGTAACAAGCCTGATCCATGCAATTTATGACGCTGCCTACTCAGTAAAAGATTTCCGTACTATGCAGTTCTTAGACTGGTTCGTTAAAGAACAGGGTGAGGAAGAGACAAACGCTGAAGGCCTCGTAAAGAAGTTTGAATTGTTTGGAGACGATCCTAAGAGTCTCTATATGCTGGACAACGAGCTTGGCGCACGTGTATATTCTGCTCCATCTCTGGTCCTTTAATCAAGACACTTAAAGAAAGTCTGTTCTTTAGTATGTATATGAAAAAGGGATACTTCGCAAAACTATTATATGTAACTTGCGAAGTACCCTTTTCATTATCTGTTAAGTAAGATTGGGAAACTTACAGATTTTACTGCTGTTTCCACAAGGTTCACACAACTATATCCCATTCGTTCAATATCATGCAGGATATTATTAAAAGATGTCGTCATGGTTGCATCACATTTTTTCTTTTTAACACGTTCCATATGCGCTTTTCGCATATTCTCATCCAACCGGATAATTTCTTCTTTTTTCTTCTGGATATCGTTTACCTTCATTTCATCGCCACTGAGGATTGCCTGCATAGCCTCTGTGTACATATCCAAAATCAATCCCATCGACACCCGTAAATCCTTTAGCGCATCTTTCGAATATTTCTGTTTCTTCTCACTGTGTATAAGTATATTCTCGGAGATCTCCCTGCACAGACTGCTGATCCGGTCAATATCACAAAGCACATACATAATACCTGTACTCTGTATGGCCTGATCTTCTGTCACAACACCTTCTGCAAAGACTGCAGCAAGATAATCATTAATACTTTGGTTTAATTCTGACTCTAGTTTCGCTTTTTCAATAATACTTTCCAGAACATCTCTCGAAGTTTTTGATTTTGAATTCTTTGCCTCACCAAGCATCTCTGTAACTATTTCACTGCAACGGATCACTTCTTTTGCAACCAGTTGAAGAGCTGCCGCAGGCTGTCCGATCAGTTTATCATCAAGATATCTGGGCAATGATGGCTGCATCTGCCATTTTTCATTTTTATCCGGCACGATTTTCATAACCATTTTTACCATAAACGGGATCAATGGAATCCATATCAGAGTCATACACAGATTAAATCCCGTATGCGCATTAGCAATCTGTCTGGATATAACATCAACTTCATTTCCTTTTGGTGAAATATACTGGATCAGTCTGGCATAAGGTTTTATGAACCATATAAACAAAAACGCTCCGGAAAGATTAAACATACAGTGTGAGACAGCGGTTCTCTTCGCATCCTTACTCTGTCCCACCGATGCCAGAAGTGCCGTAATCGTTGTACCTATATTGTCACCAAGCAAAATTGGTATTGCCCCTGTAAGACCTATAATGCTTGTCACGCCGTCAGGTCCCGCCTGCGAAGCAAAGTTCTGCAAAACAGCAATTGTCGCACTGCTGCTCTGAACAACAAGAGTCATTAATGTACCTACAGCTACGCCAAGGACAGGAATATCCGCTACCCGACCAATCATGTCTGTAAAAAATGCACTTGACGCGAGCGGTTTCATGACATCTCCCATAGTTTCAATTCCCAGAAAGAGAAGTCCAAATGCGAAAATGGTCTGACCAATGTTTTTTATCTTTTCTGATTTACAGATAAAATGAACCAGAAAACCGACAAAGATAAATACATATATGTAATCACTGATCTTAAATGCAATAATCTGAGCTGTCATAGTCGTACCGATATTGGCACCAAGAATAATCGAAATTGCCTGAGGCAATGTCATAAGATTTGCGCTTACAAATCCGATTGCCATTACTGTTGTAGCACTGCTGCTCTGCAAAACAGCGGTAGTAAGCGCTCCTGCCAGAACTCCCAGAACCGGGTTTTTCGTAAGCATAGAAAGGATGGTCTTCATCTTCTCACCGGCAGCTTTCTGAAGACATTCACTCATCATATTCATCCCAAAAATAAATATTGCCAGGCCACCTGCCAGCCCAAACAGAATCTGCATTGTATCGTTCATCATATTCCCTCACTTAAAAATCATTTTCACGATACAAGCATCTCAAAATTCGACATTTTCTGCCATCTTGCTTCCGTAAAGTCTATGTTAAATTCTTGTAAAATGAGGGAATATCATTTTACATCTTTGCAGTTTCCTTTTCTATTCTTTTTCTCAATTCAAGCATCTTACTATCCATTTCAGTCATAACATCGGAATAGCTCAGTATTTCTTTCCGTATCGCTTCCACTTCACCGACACTTTTTTTATAACACATCTGATTATCCAGTTCCGCCCAGTAATCCATAGCAAAAGAACGAATCTGAATCTCTGCTCTGATATATTCTTCCTTTTCGTAGTAGGTCAAAGGCACCTCAACAATAATATGAAAGCTTTGATATCCGGATTTTTTAGGTTTTGATATATAATCCTTTTCTTTGATGATCTTTATACCTTTCTGCGCTTTGATTGCATCCGCAATACGATAAATATCATCTCTGAAAAAACAGATTGCCCGCACCCCGACGATATCATTTAATGAAGAGACCGCACTCTCATAGTCAAGTTCTATTTTCTTTCTCTCAAGCTTCTTACAAATACTCTCACAAGTCTTAATTCGGCTTCCGATTTTCTGGATAACCGGTCGGTTTAAATTTTCTGTCAAATCTGCATTGATCAAATTTAATTTACAAACAATATTATCAATTACATACTGATACCTGGAAGTCATATAAGCACTTTCATGTATCTCTTTCATTTGCTGTATCTTTTCATTTTTCTTTTTTCTTCCCATTATTAAAACCTTATTTCTCTACTTTATT
>JBJEMB010000010.1:0-5170 GCA_051879455.1 Lachnospiraceae bacterium | reverse complement strand
AAAAAACATTACTTACTTTCTTCATAACAATTCTCTCCTTATAAATGATATCATTGTAACAGATTATGTAAATCAAATTAGTTCACAGACCAAATCCTGATCAGTCAAATGAATGTAGCGACTACTGTGTTCAGCCCGTACGAGCTCTCCACAAACAGTACATGACAGATATGATTTCATGATTTCATGATTTCCTGCCATATTGCTTCAATCTTCTGAGCTTCCTCTTCGGAAGCACCCCCAAACTCCCGGATTTCTCTACAGGATATATCCGAATTATGTGTCAGCAATGTAACCGGAACAGGAAGCTTTTCATTTTTATTCAAAAACCCTGCCAGTTCCCTTACATTGTGTCCACCTGCATATTCTTCCAATGCAGTTTGATAGGTCTGAGCCTTACCCATTGATGAAAGAATTTCCTGACGTTCCTTTCGGGAAAAACCATTGTAATAATAAAAAGGTGGAGCACTGCCCATGACTTTTTTGACTATCCATCCCATATGTAATCTTGTCAGCTTCAAGTTCATCCGTAGCCCCGCCGTTTTATCCGCACCGCTCTTTTTAAACTCATCCTCTGTCAGTTCCATTCGAAATCGATAATCTTCCGGTGAAAGAGGATCAAGAAGCACAAGCTTTTTAACCATTTCTGGATGATCTTTAGCAAATTTCCACGCATACAGCCCTCCCTGAGAATGCGCAAGCAGAATTACTTTCTCCTCATGAGAAACCTGCTCTAAAAGAGAATACAATTCTTCAGATATATTTTCAGGTGTTCTTTTTCGTGTTGAAATACTACTGTTACCGAATCCGGCCCGCTGATATAACAAAACTGTGTGACGATCAGACAACCTTTTTGCAATCTGTCTCCACTCTGCCATAACAGCACCCAACCCCATTTCTATAATTATTTCGACCTTACTATCACCATAAATCTCGCAAGCAAGCCTGGCTGATAATATTTGAATTGTTTCTGTTTTCATCTCATTTTCTCCCTTCAGAAAATCTATTACTTTACCGTCACTTCACATACAATGTTTCTTGGAATAATATTATTATAAAATTGCTTTCTTTGTTCAGATAGTCAGGTTTTATAGGTGATTGTGTCCGTTTTATAGAAAAAGACCAGAGCTTCCACATCGGTCTCTCTGGTCAAATCTTATTTTTCCTATATACTTTTTGTATCCTCCAAAAAATCCCGGCGATACTGAGATGGTGTAACGCCTTCAGTCTTTTTGAACACCTTGGTGAACACCCGGTAGTAGCCATACCCTGACTTCTCGGATACCTCCGCAATAGACAAAGAGGTGGACAGTAACAACTTCTTTGCCTTCTCCATACGGATATTGGTGAGATACGTCAGAAAATTGACGCCAATCTCATTTTTAAACAGCTGACTGATATACTGACTGCTCAAATGAAACTCCTCCGCCAAAACAGAAAGACTCACTTCTTCCTCCAGATATTCCTGCATATAACGAATAATGCCATTAATAGCACGCTCCTCCTGCTGATCCTCGTTTTTAGAAGATTGCCGTTTAAACAGTGCAATCTTCAGGTTATCAATACAAGTACCAAATTCTTCGTAATTTACAGGCTTTAAAATATAATCTGTAATCTGAAGGCGCAGAGCTTCCCGACAATATGAAAAATCATCGTAACCTGACACAATAACAAATGCCATATCCGGATGCTTGATGCGGCTAATCTGAATGACTTTTAGTCCATTCATAATCGGAATATTAATATCCATGATTGCAATATCCGGATTCAGTGTATCAATCTTTGTCAGTGCTTCCACACCGTCTGCAGCTTCACCTACCACCTCACAATCATGAGCCTCCCAATCAAAAAGACGTTTAAACCCCTCTCGTATCATGATTTCATCATCTACTAAGAGTACACGCAGTTTTTTCATTTCTATTCCTCCTTAAGCGGCAGCAGGATATGTGCTGTCACACCGCCATCTTCATTTTCCGTATACCAAAGTCCGAACTCCCGACCACAAAGCAGCTTAATCCTCTTCTGTACATTCAAAATGCCGATACTGTTTCCGGTAAGCTTTGGTGCCTTCCTGGCATAGTTATTAAGCATTTCATCAATTGCCGATTTCTTACCCTCGTCAAAACCTCTTCCCGTATCCCGGACACAAATTTCCATATGCCCTTCTTCTGTCCTCTGAGCAGAAATGAATACCGCTCCTCGATATCCTTTATTTTTCAGACCGTGAAGCAGACTGTTTTCCACAATGGGCTGCAAAATGAAATTAGGTACCTGAACACCTCCCAGATCCGGATCTATGTTATATTCACATTTCAGTTCCGGATAACGGTAACACATGAGTTCCATATAGGCTTCCAGAAGCTCCATCTCATCATCCAGAGAAACCATTGGTCGATCTACCTTTACACTAAGCCGGAAAAAGTCTACCAGCTGCATGAGAAGATCTGCTACTTTTTTGTCCCCATTTAATTGTGCCTGAATGCGAATTGTGTCCAAAGTATTGTAGAGAAAATGAGGATTAACCTGACTCTTTAAGTACAACATAGACATCTTCTGCTCCACCAGCTCTGCCCTCAGAATATCAGGATTTTCCAAAATCAGATAGAACGCCAATGTAATGAGCGTAATACCCATCCCACTGATCAGCCAGGTGTGATGAAATCCCTGTAAAGTAGTCACAATAAGTTCAACTAACGACACAATTCCAATCGCCATTTTCCTTTTTCTCTGAATCTGTTTCCAGTTTCCAAGAAGTAGCCCCGTGCCTAGAAGAAAATAAAATCCAACACTGAGATAACAGAAAGTCACATGTATCCCATCCGAATAATTCCCTTGCGGTGTTATGGCATAATGGATTGGAAGAAGCATATCTCCCAGTTCCGCAATGACCAGATAAATTCTGGCTAACGCATCAAGACGCCTCGGCTTTCCAGTTTCCTCTTCCACCAAAATAGCAATATACTGATAAAACAGAAAAAACACCAGAAGCATCGTTCCAATAAAAAATCGGTGTAAAGTATCGTTTAAAAGCCTGGGCACTGTTTCCAGATGATTTACTGTATAAACCGTTAGTCCATCAAAAACCAAATGAAATAATACAACAACCAGAAGCATAGAAAAAGTTCGGTGTAACTGGGTATACTGTTTTTCTGCCGAAAAATAAATATAAGCCACAAAAGCAAGCACAAGAAATAATGCAATCTCCATTCTCAACATAACATTCACTCCTTTAGTGATATTATACACATTTTCTCAGCCACCGGATAGACATATAGACAAGGAAACTACCACTTTTCTATCTCTGATTCTTCTCTGGAATCGCTGTAATCATAAGATAAATCATACCCAAAACAAGTACTGATCCAAGCATGATCATAAACATTTCTGTGCTGCTTACTACATGACTTCTAAAAACAGGATTACAATCCAGAGAGTCTGCAATCATCGTAACTACATCATCCGTAAAACCGGTATCTTTCATCTCCTCAAAAACACCTCGAAGCATGTGATTTTTAAGCATAGAAGTGCCATAGGTGCTTGGGAGATATGACATCCCTTTTTGAAGGCTTTCTGAGAAATTTGAGATTGGCATATAAGCACCGCAGATGAATCCATAACCAGCACTTACAATTGTACCTACCGCCGACATCTGCCCCTGAGTTTTCAGAGGATAACACACGATGCTTGAAAGAACCGTGCCAAAAAGTACAAGTACGATAATATCTATCACCAATAAAGCAATATCACCAATGCTCATATACCACCCCATTGTTCTTATATACACAAGACAAATAATAAGTGCAAGAACATTTATCATCAGTGAATTAAGTACTGTTGAGAAAAAATATCCGAGATATATGACAGGTTTTTTCACAGGTGACACATTAAAATCTTTTCGTGATCCATTGGCTCTGTCCTGAATCATCGTCAAATTCACACAAAATGTTACGGTAACGCAGCTTACGGCAAGGAGTGCCGCCGCAAGCTGTGAAGCGACAGTACCATTTATGAGTTTCTCGGAAACTCCCATCAGTTCCGGAAGCGAAGACTCAAATGACTGTTTATATACATTTGCCAGAAATGTGCCATATAAAACGATCAGTATGATCGGTGTGATGAGAGATGAAAGCAGCATCCCCTTATCTCTGAAAAACAATTTTCTGTTTCTACTTATCAATGCAAATAATGTTTTCATAATCTATTGATTCTCCTCTCCCAGCGATTTTCCTGTAACAGCAAGAAATACATCATCCATGCCACCTTTCATAACTTCATAATCTCTGAATAGTTCCTGATGAGACACAATCAACTGTGTTGCCACGTCTGTTGACGGAACAGAAATCTGATATCCGTCACGGATTACTTTATACTTCATATGAAGACTTTTAATCTCTTCCTCTGACACACCATAAAGTGACACATAATCCCGTACATATTTATTTTTAAGTTCGAGCGGTGTACCTTCGGCAACAATGCTTCCACTGTCAAGAATGACAACATAGCTTGCAGATGACGCTTCCTCCATGTAATGGGTTGTCAGAAAAACTGTCATATTTTCCTTTTCTCTGAGATGTTCAATTACATTCCAGATAAGCTTTCTCGTCTGTGGATCCAGACCTGTTGTCGGCTCATCCAAAATAAGTATTTCAGGCCTGTGGAGTAAAGCCCTTGCAATATCGATCCTTCTTCTCTGACCTCCGGAAAGCTTACCTACCGGCCTGTTCATAAACTCTTTGAAATCAAGAATTTCAGATAATTCTCTTAACCTATCATCAAATGCTTTTCCTGTAATTCCATAAAGAGCTGCTCTGCTCTTTAAATTTTCTTTGACTGTCAATGGCTTATCTAAAATACTATCTTGAAATACAACTCCGATTGTTCTTTTGGTTTCATCCAAAGAATGCTCTGCATTCATTCCATTCACAAGAACAGTTCCGCTGTCTTTTTGAAGCTGACCGCAAATAATTGAAATCGTTGTGCTCTTTCCTGCACCATTTACACCGAGAAATGCAAACAGCTCTCCTTTCTTTACCTGAAAACTTAAATCCTTAACCGCTTTCACAGCACCAAATGATTTGTTTAAATTATCAATTTTTATAATGGTATTTGATTGATTCATAAAATGACATCCTCCAATTTTCTGAATTTGTCTTGCCTGTATTATAAAAAA
>JBJEMB010000009.1:0-30029 GCA_051879455.1 Lachnospiraceae bacterium | reverse complement strand
GTTAGGAGTGCATGCAATTATTTTCGTAAAGAATTTCCAAGGGCTAATTTGTATGCACGAAGGTTTCTTGTGGTCGCGGATGTTGATACTCAGATGAAAAGGTTATTCGGGTGATATTTACGGAGGAACAAGATGGAATGGAAAACGGCAACAAAAACAAGGTTACTTGCTGACTTTGAAGGTTCTTTCTTTAATGAACGAGATGAATTTATTGCACATAGATATTCGAATACATATTTTATTTTTGCTGATTGCGAAAGCTTGGAAGATGTAAATTGTAAGGTCTTAGAGTGGCTTTCAAGAGCGGCAGATAAAGGAATCCCATATAGTCAGGATTGGAGAAACAAGAAGTTCCAGAAGTTTATGCTTAATGGAATAAATATGTTTTTGCATACAGATTTTACCAAAGATGATATAGACCTTATTTACACATACCTTGGGAATGCCTGCAATCATAACAGAACATTAGAATTTGTTAGAAGTGGGTATAACATGGGATTATTAAGAAAACTAAACTAAGGATTTAAGAAAGGATTAGCAGGTATCATGAAAGGTGTAGCAGTTTTAGGATATACAATAGATTTTTCCGGCCTAACAAAAAAGGTATATGACGAAGCAAATAATGTATATAAAGCGTGTTTGATTTATATCAGAGTAGATGAAATTAATAAAGGCATGAGAATGCATAGAATAAATAAGCCTACTAAAAAAGGAACGAGAATTAAATTTGTTAGCATTGAATCGGAAAAAGAATACAGAAAAGAATTACAAAATTTGCAAGATGAAGCAGATAAAATTGGACTTGCTTTAGAAATAAAAAGTAAGGATTTGGAGGAGCAGCATGATGTTCGATGATGGAATTATGCTAGTACAAAATAAGGATGGCAAGTTTGAAGAATATAAAGAACCTTATGCCACAATTGAGTGCAAAACGGAAGAAGATTTTAAAAAGCTGCAGGAAATCCTTAATACTGGAACATACACTATAGAGCAGATTGCAGATGCTATTACACAGGCAGATACTGAGTTAATGGCTGCAATGCATTATCAGGATCGTGAGATGTTAATAGATGTATTGCGGGATTATTTAGGCTGATAAGGATTTGGAGGGAAAATGAGTAAAAGAGTAGTAAAAGAAATATGTGAAAAAGAATTATATAATTTTATAAATAAACATATAGAATGTGTTATTACACCAATTAAATATAAAAACGAAGTTTTGAGAATGAAAGATGTAAAAAATAAAATCGTTTATAGCTTTAGAAAAATAGAAAATAAATACTTGCTAATTACCAGTTATAAAAAAGAAAAATAAGAATTTACGGAGGATTGAATAATGGATGAATATATTAATAAGCAGAAAGCAATCAATACAGTAGCAACAAGTTATAGGTATGAATCTGATAGGTTAACAGCACTACAAGAAATACCATCTAAAACAGAAAAAGAAATTGCCAAGGATGAAATAATGAATTTTGCTGTAGCTATTCTTGCGGAAGTAGCTGAATTTGCAAAACAGGAAGATGCACCTATATATGAAGGTGATAAGGAAGTTGACCAGTGGGTTAGACTGTCAGACGTAAATGTTGCTATTAATAAACATCTTAATAGTGAAGAATAAGAATTCAGGTGAGAATTTATGAGCAAAGAATTAATTGTAAAAAATGGCATAGCCTATTGCCCTGAATGTAATAGTAAGAAAATAACAGAATGCATTCAGGCGGTACTACATAAGGAAAATGACTATAACACTGGAAAAACTATTAATCCTGAAAATGACACATTTAAGATGACCAATAAGGAAAAAGCCAATGCGTATGACAGCGCTTGCGGAGAAGGCGTTGGATGTTTTTATTATAAATGCAGAAAGTGCGGTTGGAACAGTGAATTGTACGCAGAATAAGAATTTAAGGAGTGAATTGAGATGGAAGTACAACCAATACCATGCCCTTTTTGCGGATGGGGAACAATTATAGACGGTGGAATAGTAAAACATTGTTGTGAGTGTAATTCTTGTCATGCAAAAACACGTCCATGTAAAACATGGAAAGAAGCAGTAGAATTATGGAACACTAGAAATAATACAGAATCAGAATAAGGATTTAGCGAGGTAATGGATATGGTTGAATTTTTAAAAGATGTCAAGGGTGATAATTTTATTTTTGAAAAAGGAAAA
Organism: Lachnospiraceae bacterium; assembly: GCA_051879455.1. Lineage (GTDB taxonomy): Bacteria > Bacillota > Clostridia > Lachnospirales > Lachnospiraceae > MD308. The sequence goes on along the minus strand of JBJEMB010000009.1, from coordinate 27,853 downwards.
CGATATGCATCTATAGATGATAGTCAGGAAGAAAACCTAAAAGATAAAATTTTAGTAAGGCAGCCAAATAGTCCTAAAAAAACTAATTGGTGGGCAGAATTTTCCAAAGACCATGAAAATGTTTTATTTAGAACATTAGACAATGGAGAAATGTCTCTTGTTGAAATGATAGAAGAGAATAAAATTTTGCAGTATTAAAATGAAATTTAAAAGGGGAAAAATATGTATGAATGTGGGGAAATTAAAGGCATTCGTGCCGCTGATGAGGGCGCGGACGTTATTGTACATGTATCTAAGACAGCAGGTGAAACGATATACAGAAAGGAAATACATGACATAGGTATTTACTTAGAAGATGGCAGGACCATAACAGCTCTGCAGCGCAAGAAGATATATGCAACGTTGAATGATATAGCCGAATATACTGGATATGTTCCTGAGGAGGCTAAGGCGGTTATGAAATATGTGCATATAGCAAGAACCGGCTGCAAGTACTTTTCGCTTTCGGATTGCTCAATAAGTCTTGCTAGGGATTTTATTAATACATTAATAGAATTTTGTCTTAAGAATGGGATTATTACAGCAGATCCAATGCTTGAGAGGACAGATGACATTAACAGCTATCTTATTATGTGCCTTTATTACAGAAAATGTGCAATTTGCGGTAAGCCTGGTGAAATACATCACTGGGACGCTATCGGAATGGGTAATGACAGACGTGTTTATGATGATTCCGGAAATCGGAAAATATGCTTATGCAGGACACATCACACAATAGCACATCAAAAGGGCAAAGATGCATTTGGAGAAGCTTATCATGTATATGGAATACTATATGATGGGGATAAAAGAAGAAAAAAGTAATTAAAATACATATATATAGGGGGATAACTCTGTATGACAGATAAAAAAACGTACTACTGGATCAAATTGAAAAAAGAATTTTTAGAGGGTGATGTGGTCGACTATATAATGGGTCAGAATGTTGGTTGTGGGGCTGAATATATAATGCTATATGAAATGCTCTGCATGATGTGCATCAATACCGGCGGAATACTTGCGACACAGATAGGTCATATCTATGTGCCTTACGATGTCGGCAAGATACAAAGGTACTGTAAATACTTCGATGCTGATACCATAATGGTTGCACTTACCTTATTCAAGAAGCTTGACTTAATACGGGAGCTTGACAATGGAATAATGTACATAACCAATTTTGAAGAGCTTGTTGGACATGAGACGCAGGAAGCTGTTTGGAAGCGTGAACAGAGAAAACGTAAAGCAGCTCAAATTGAATGCAATTATGAACCGCCTGCAGATAAAAATAAGCCGGATGAAGAAGATACTGGTGAAAATATTGTGGAATATGATGACAGCAGCGGTAATGAAGATATTGATGATGGCATTGTGGCAGCAGTACAGGAAAGTGTTGACTATCAGACAATTCAAACTGAAACGTGTGGACTATCAGATAATTTGGAAAGTGCTGACTGTCAGATAATTCAAACTGAAACATATCAACTTTCAGATAGTCATTACATTGATGACAGTGGGGGCAGCAGTACTGAAAGTCTTGAAAACGTTGATTTTTCGGGCACTGTGGCAAATGAAGATGTATCACTGGACAATGTCCAGTCAAACGTCCATACAGAGATAAGAGATAAGAGTATAGATAATAATATATCAAATACTGACGTATTTGATTGTCCCACTTTTGAAAAACAAAAAGTGAGACACATCAGAGACGCTGACATAGTAACTGCAAAGTGGAATAACGAGATAGTACCGTTAGGAATTGCAAAGGTCAGCAGGCTCACAAATGAATCTAAAAGATATAAATTGCTAAAAAAGCGCATACATGACTATGGGCTTGAGACAGTGTTGTCTGCTATGGACCGGATCAAGTGCAGTGACTTCCTGCTTGGAAGGAAGAATGACTTCATGATCACATTTGACTGGTTTGTCAGACCCAACAATTTTATCAAGGTCCGGGATGGGAATTATGATAATCGTCCTGCACCGGATACCAGGGGCAGACCAAATAACTGGGACTGCGAAAACAGAAGCGAGTCATATAAGCAGCTTGGCGAGGATTTTGAGCGTCAGGTGTTGGCAAATTAACCTTTTGGCTCTTTTGAGCTTTATATATCACACAGCCATGAGGAAGCCTCCCGGATTTTTCCGGGAGATAGAAGATTTAGGAGATTTGAATATGAGAACTACAAGCATAATAAACTTAAAAGGTGGTGTCGGAAAGACAATAACAAGTGTAAATCTGGCTTATCAGCTCTGCCAGCGTGGCAGCAGGGTGCTGATAATAGACTGCGATAAGCAGGGCAATACAAGCAGATTTTTTAAGGCGTATGACAAAGAAAAAAACAGCCTGGCTGATATTTTGACGGGTGATGCAACGGTAGCGGATACAGTAATTAGGTACTGTGTTACGGATGATAATAAGGGACTTCTTGATGTCATTCCGGCTAATATGAGTCTGATAGAGGCAGAAAAAACATTGCAAAATTATACTATAAAACCGCCACAGATAATACTCAGAACTGCTCTCAACAAAATAAGGGACTGCTATGACTATTGTATCATAGACTGTGCTCCGGATGTAGGGTTTGCTGTAGTTAATGCATTGGCTGCAAGCAATGATGTTATTATTCCTGTGACAATTGACAAATTTACTGTGGATGGAATAGATGAAATACTGGAAAGGATTAATGAATTACGGGGATGGTATAATCCAGTGATTAAATTTATAGGCTGCCTTGTCACAATGTACAGGAATGACAACCTGCACAATACTGGCATTGAAATGCTGAAAAAGAAATATGGCAAAGTATTTGAAACGAGTATAAATTATACATCAATGGTTGGTAGGAGCACTTTCAAGGATGAGCCGATAATGAAATATTCGCCGCAGTGTAAGGCTGCAAAATGCTATGTTAAGTTTACAGACGAATATATAGCTTCAGGGAGGTGATTATTGTGGCTAAGAAATTTACACTCGCAGATATGTGGGGGGAGGCAGGGCTTGAACAGGCAGAAAAGACCTCAAAGAGCATTATGGATGTGCAGATGGTCAGTATATTTGACATGCATCCACATCCAATAAACAAGGATTATTATAAAAATACTGCTATTGAACAACTTGAGAATAGCATATATGCAGATGGGAGAGTGCGTCAGAATCTTGAAGTTGTACCGGCAGTAGGAGAAAATTTTAAATACTGGATTATTTCGGGACACAGAAGACATCGTGCATGCACAAACCTGTATGAAGAAGGGTACATAGAATTTGAATTTGTTCCGGCTGTTGTACTGCCTGAGATGTCTGATGATGAAATACGTGCAGCAATCATAATGACCAACAGTACTCAAAGAGAGATGACTGATTGGGAGAAGGTAATGCAGCATATGGCATTTAAGAAAATCCTTCCAGGGCTGAAAAAACGTAAAGGACTTGATGGTAAGGTAAGGGAGATTGAGTCTGATTTCCTGAATGTGTCTCAGACTCAGATAGCAATCTATAACACCATTGGGACAAGGCTAAATCCAGCATGCATGAAGAAATTTGAAAATGGTGAGATAGGAATATCGCTGGCATACGAGATAGCAAAGGCTGATGGCAGGGTTCAAAAGACAATTGAAAACGAGATGGAGATAAGACCGGAGCACGTAACAGAGGAGTTCATAAAAAATCTGATAAATAAACAGCCTATGAAGGGACAGATGGAACTCAAATCGGAGCAGGTACCAGTACCTGAAAAGGTGTCAGAATCTGACACTTCCGTGAAAGATGAACCGGTTCAGATACCAGAGCCTGAAAAGGTGTCAGAATCTGACACCTTCCGGGAAGAAACTGAACCGGAACATATACCTAAACATGGCAAGGCGGAATCCGGTATCTTACTTGGTGGATATGATGAGAGGACGATAGACACACAATATGCTATAAACAAGTCATATTACGAGGGAGCATTGAAAGAACACAAATACGGTATGGCTTACAAATATGCATGTATATGTGATGGTCTTGTTCTTCTAAAGGCACACTTGAATAAAATTGAATAATGGTTTTACAGCTGTAAAAGGGGAGACGCCTGTGAAACATATAATTGTGGAATGTGGCAGCAGTATTTAACTGCTTTTGTGATTAGGTAAAGGGGAATGCCAAATGACGAAAGAAAAATTAGAGCAGCTAAATGACCTCAGAAAAGAAATTACAGAAATTGAGGAAAGCATTAATAAGTTGAGTTGTATACAGTGTTCGGGAAAGGTAAAAGCTTCTATGCATGGCTTCCCGTACATCGAGGGGCATATGACAGTAGGCGGAATAGAGCCGGGAGCATATCAGAGAATAGATGAGAAACAGCGTATTCTCTTGGAACGCAAGGTAAAGGCGCAAAAACTTGAAACTGAGATCTATGAGTATATAAACAGCGTTGATGATTCACGTGTAAGGCGGATCATGCAAAAGAAGTACATTGATGGCAAAGACTGGGAGACAATCGCTAATGAAATGGGATATGAACGTTCATACCCATCCAAGCTTGTAAAGAGTTACTTGAGGAGGAATGAAAATGAGTAATGCACAGGAAGTTGGTTTAATGCCAAAAGTACCTATTTGGGAAAAGGCTTGCCTGTCTATTGAAGAGGCAGCAGAATATAGCAATATTGGAATAAACAAATTGAGAGAAATGACAGAAAATCCAAGCTGTACTTTTGTTTTATGGGTTGGTAAAAAACGAGTTATTAAGCGAAAAGAATTTGAGAGATATATAGAAAAAACAAACCAAATATAAAGATATAACAATTTTTATTGATTTTTGAGCCTTTTTATAGTAACTTAAATCTGTACTAAGGCTCTTCCTGGAAGGAGTTTACATGGGAAAGGATTTAAAAGGAAAAGAGCTTGGAGTTGGAATCACACAGAGAAAGGATGGCACATATCAGGCAAGATACACCGATAGGTGGGGAAAACGCAAGACTATCTATAATAAAAATTTGAGAGAACTGCGGAAACAGTTGGCAGAGGCAGTATCAAATAATGAACACTTTACATCTATCAAGAGTGATATTACTCTTGATAGATGGTTTGACAGGTGGATGGAAGTCTATAAGGATAAAAGTATAAGACCAAACACCAAAAGAGAATATACACATATATACAAAAAGAATATATCACCATTTTTAGGATATCGCAATATAAATTCACTTGTTAAATCGGATATTCAGCTTCTTATCGATAAAGCACATGATAATGGCTATATGTATGAGCGACAGAGTAAAATAAAGGTAATATTGAGAGATATGCTGCAGAGAGCCGTTGAGGACAACCTTGTTGTTAATAATCCTGTTAGCGGAATCAAACTGAGAGCAGATAAACAAATTAAAGCGGAAGCACTGACTGTTGATGAACAGAATACTTTCTTTGAGTATTGTCAAAATACATTTTATGATAATCTGTTCAATGTTGCTGTTAACACAGGATTGAGACCAGGAGAATTATTTGCTTTGGAATTGTCAGATGTTGACTTGGAGAATGGGTACATTGATGTTAATAAAACATTAGTATATCAAAAGTATCTTGACGACACAGGCAAAACTTTCCATGTTGAACCACCAAAAACAAAGCAGAGTTACAGAAAAGTGCCGATAAACAGCGTATGTCGAGAGCATTTGCTTAAACAGTTTGAATTAAAGAAGATTGTTGCAAATAAGAGACCGAAACAACAAAATAATTATCTGTTTGTTTCAAAATTTAATACTCCTCTTAATTCGGTAATGTACTCAGACGCTATTAAAGCTGTAATAAGAGAAATCAATCTTACCAGGGCACTGGATAATCAATTTGAAATTTTTAGCGGTCACACACTTAGACATACATTTGCAACAAGATGTTTTGAGGCTGGTGTAGAGCCTAAAGTTGTACAAGAATGGTTAGGTCATGCAAGTCTGAAAATGACTATGGATTTATATACACATGTAACAGAAGACAAGTCGGCTACTGACATTGAAAAAATTGTAACTGCTAATGATGATAATAAAGTTATACCATTTAATCAGAAGATGGCATAATATAAAAAGGTGTAGCTGAAGTGTAGGAATGGTGTATAATTAGAAATGAATGTTGTATTTACTGATAGTGCAGTACTTTTTAGTAAATAATTGATTTACTTATTACGTATATCAGGTAACACCTTATAATTTGGATGATGTTAGTCCTGCAATGTGGATTTAAAGGCTGAAAGCATACTTTTTAATATGGTGTATCGATAATAAAAAATTAACAAAAACCTACAAAAATTTATATAGTTTTATACCATATTGGTGTAAAAAATGGTGTGGCAAATATTTGAAATGGTGTAGTAAAAATTTAAAAAGAATAGAATAAGAGCCTTAGTATGTTAAGAGGAGAACGCAGTATTTGCGTTCTTTTTTTGTAGAAGAAATTAAAAAAAAATGTTGACATAGTGTGCACACTATAATAATATATAATTGTAAGGAGGACAAGCCAATGATTGAAAAAATCAAAAAAGCTGTTGTGATAGTGAAAGAGCTTCAAAAGCTGGTGGCACAGCTAGAGAAGCTCACAATACAGATAGTTTCCATTGTAGGATGGCTACTAATCTTAATTCACTTATTCCAATAGCAGGGCAGAGGCGAAAGCCTCTTGCTCCTTACAGAAATAATAGCATAAGGAGATGTGAAATGCAATGAAAGAAATTAAAGAATTATTTAAAGAATCATCAAAGTTAATGTATCATGTACTATTTATTTTAGGCTTAATTGCATTTATAACATTTGCAATAATAAAGTTTATATAAGGAGATTATAATATGCCAGTAGGAAATCCAAATCCACAAACTATTGCTTCAAACAAATATGCACAAAAAGTTGGTTATATCAGTAAATCATATAGGTTAAAAAAAGATTTGACAGATGAATTTGCAAAAGCCTGCCAGGAAAAAGGAGAAAGTCAGGCTTCTGTTTTAACACGTATGATGAAAGAATATATAGCCCAAAAGTAAAACATTCCCATTATTCCCGTTTTTATGTGTTATAATGATATCAGTGAAATTTGCAAATGAGTCACAATTCCCTGAAATTATATGTATTGAAAAGGTGTCAGAATCTGACACCTTTTTGCGTACAGGAAGAAGTAGAATCTCTTTGGTATTTTATAAGAGAAGGCAGGTGAGCTTATGGGAAGAAAATTGAAGATAAGTTCAGCTAAGATGATGGAGAAATTATGGAATGAATATAAGGCAGATTGTGACAACCAGATGGTACTTACCCATGATTTCAGCGCTAAAAACAGTGAGTTTATTAGTAAGGAACTTAAAAGAAGCATTACATATACAATAGAAGGATTTTGCGTATATGCAGGCATTTCACGCCAGTCTTTTTATAAAAATTATGCAGATAATGAAAAATATGTTGACATCGTTACGCGCATGCGTGAAGAGTGCGAAGTTGATGCCAGGAAAAAATTTGAACTAAGTATGATCCCGGCACAGTTAGCAGGACTCTGGATGTCAAAATACGGATATACCACTAAGACAGACACAAACATTTCAGGAGATCTGTCAATTGAGAAGACAAAGCTTGATGATATCATTAAGCAGATGCGTGGTGGTGGTGATGAGTGAACAGACATTATTGCTGTCTGAAAAATATAAGGCATTTATCAGATGTAATGCTCCGGTCGAATTTCTGGAAGGAACAACAGCTGCAGGAAAGACTACTGTAGGTATTTTTAAGTTCATGCTTAAGGTTGCAGAGTCACCAAAGAAGCTTCACATTATAGCTGCAGATGATACCGGTGCTGCAGAGAAGAATATAATCAATAAGGACCTGGGGATTGTTGATGATTTTGGTGTATTGGTAGATTATAACGGTAATGGCAGTAAAGAGTATAAGATGCCACACATTGTTTTTCATACGTCAGGAGGAGATAAGATAATATTCGTTGTCGGTTACGGTAACAAGAAGAAGTGGAAGGATGCCCTGGGTGGCCAGTATGGCTGCTTATATATCGATGAGATCAATACTGCAGATATAGAATTTGTTCGTGAAGCATCCATGCGTAGTGATTATATCATGGCAACTCTTAATCCTGATAATCCGAACCTGCCTGTATATTCAGAGTATGTCAATCATGCAAGACCGCTTCCTGAATGGGAGGATGAGACGCCTCCTGAAATAAGAGAAGAGCTTAAAGAAGAACCAAAGCCCGGATGGGTACACTGGTTCTTTTCTTTTATTCATAATATGGGACTTCCAAAAGAGAAGCTTGAGCAGATCATTACAAATACTCCTAAAGGTACGAAGATATGGAAGAATAAGATACAGGGACTTAGAGGAAAAGCGACAGGACTTATCTTCCCTAATTTTGACAGAAAGAAAAATGTCGTATCTGAAAAATGGCTCAGAGATCAGATTAAAGCAGGAAGCATAAAATTCAAGAAATTTACAGCAGGACTAGACACCTCTTATTCAAGTAAATCGCCTGATACAATAGCCATGATATTCCAGGGGATAACGCAGGACCGGAAACTGATAACATTGGAAGAAAAGGTATACAGTAATGCAGATCTGGATGTACCGCTTGCACCCTCAGATACAGCAGTCAAGTTTATAACATTTCTTGACATGTGCCGTAGCAAATGGGGCTTTGCAAAGGATGTGTTTATTGATAATGCAGACCAGGCAACGATAACAGAGCTTAAAAAGTATAAACGGCTGAAAGGCTGCATGTACAATTTTCTTAATTCTTATAAAAAGGTGGAAATTTTAGACAGAATAAACCTGCAGCTCGGCTGGATTCAGCAGGGTTGTTATCTTGTAAACGAAAGTTGTAAGAATCATCTTCAAGAAATTGATACGTACAGCTGGGATGAAGATAAGGACAAGCCTGAAGACAGAAATGATCACACGATTAATGCAAATCAGTACGGATGGATTCCATACCGGGAATTAATTGGATTTGAGGAGGTAAAAGGAAAGTGAGGCTGATTCATAATATGAGTGAAAAGATAAAAAAGGGAATAAGGACATGGCTGAATATTGTTCCTGCAACCCCATACAATATACAGATTAATGAAGTGCTCGACTTTGAGACCAATGCGATCAGAAACAGAATCTGGTTCAGGGGAGACAGCAATGAACTGGAGCAGCTGTATCAGAGTCTCACAGAGTATGCGGATAAATACAAATTCTGGGGAAGCAAGTGTACTCCGGGGATGGAGATGCGCAAGATACATACAGGACTTCCAAGCCTTATTATCAGAACTCTAACATCGCTCATATTAACTGATATGAATGAGTTCGAGTTTAAGGATGAAAGACACAAAAAACTCTGGGAGCAGATAGAAGAGGATAATAAATTCCGCAAAAAATTGGAGAAATGTCTGCAGGAGACGTTATATATCGGGGATGGAGCCTTTAAAGTGACTATTGATACAGAGATAAGTGATTATCCCATAATTGAGTGGTATCCAGGCGAACAGATTGAGATAATCAGGAAAAGAGGAAGGGTGAATGAGGTCATATTTAAGACACTGTACACCGCTGATCAGCGCCAGTATACACTTCATGAACATTATGGATATGGATATATCAGAAATGAACTGTACAATGGTGAAAACCTTGTGGATTTTAAGACCATAGATGTTACAAAGAAACTGTCCGACTGGGAATTTGACAAAAAACTTATGCTTGCAGTACCGTTCAGCATTTTTGAGAGTAATAAGTATGAAGGCCGTGGAGGTTCTGTGTTTGATGGTAAACTTGACAGTTTTGATGCATTTGATGAGGTATGGAGCCAGTGGATGGATGCATTAAGAGCAGGTAGAGCAAAGGAATATATACCTGAGTGTTTTCTCCCAAGGAACAGTATCACAGGAGAAATTCTTAGTCCAAACCATTTTGACAACAGATATATCAAAACAGACAGTGATATGTCTGAGAACAGCCAGAACAGGATAGATGTAGAGCAGCCAACAATACCACATGAGAGTTATCTTGCATCTTACACAACAGCCCTGGATCTGTGTCTGCAGGGAATCATATCACCAAGTACTCTTGGTATAGATGTGAAAAAGCTTGATAATGCAGAAGCACAAAGGGAAAAAGAGAAGGCAACTTTATATACACGTAATTCCGTGATAGAGGCAATGCAGGAACTCTTACCTGAGCTGGTAAAGACCTGCATCAATGCTTATAACACAAATTATAAAAAGGCCATTGAAGAAGTAATTGTCACCATACCTTTCGGTGAATATGCAAATCCAAGCTTTGAGAGTCAGATTGAGACTGTTGGCAAAGGTAAAACACAGGGAATCATGTCTATTGAAGCATGTGTTGAGGAACTTTATGGTGATAGTAAGGAAGAACAATGGAAACAGGAAGAAATAGCCAGGTTAAAAGCAGAGCAGGGAATTGCAGAGCTGGAAGAACCGGCTGTAAACCTTGATGGGGTTATGCGTAAATTTGGGCAGAACAGCGTGGATTTGGAGGGACTACAGAATGCAGGTAAAAGTAATGAAGAGGGTGTACAGAATGAGCCAGAAGGAGTACCAGGGGCTGTTAAAAGTGGCAAGTGACCAGGTACCTTTTGGTATATATGCCGTTGAAAAGAATGGATATGCAGAACTCAGATGTGACCAGTGTGACAGTATCACACAGTTGAAGAAGCTTACGAGACAATTCAGGCAGAATGGCTTTAAGGTTTATAAAAATGGGGGATGACCGTGAATGAGTATGATATTGCAAAAGCTTTTGAAGCCATTGAAAAAGAACTCATGTCATCCATGCTCCGTAATATGGAGAGGCATAAAGCTGAAGAAACTAGAGAGGGAATAGAGTGGTCGCAATGGCAGGCAGAGCAGTTAAAGGCACTGGAACAGTATAAAATCAGGAACAGGGAAAAATATGGTACCCAATTCAAAGACATTAACAAAGAGATTGCTGCAATAATCAGTGCTGCAAGGATATCCGGAGAGATGGAGCAGGAAATGGAGATCCTCAGGGCCATAAAAAGGGGATTTACCAGGTGTAAGAAAACAAGAAATGCCATGACAGCACAGTTCTTCAGAATGAATGACAGAAAGATTGAAGCTCTGATCAGGGCAACAGTCCATGATATGGAAAAAGCTGAAACAGCAATACTGAGGATGGCTAATGATAAATACCGCCAGATAATATTTAATGCACAGGTATATGCCAATACAGGAGCAGGCACATACGAAAAAGCCGTGGACATGGCTGCAAAGGACATGCTTTCATCAGGACTTGGCTGTGTAGAATATGCCAATGGTGCCAGACATACGCTTAAAGAATATGCAGATATGGCAATCAGGACGGCAAGCAAGCGTGCATATCTGACCGGAGAGGGCGAGAAAAGGAAAGAGTGGGGTATTTCTACCGTAATCATAAATAAACGTGGTAATCCCTGCCCTCTATGCCTTCCGTGGGTAGGAAAAGTGATGATAGATGATGTGTGGTCAGGAGGTAAAAAGTCAGACGGACCATACCCGCTTATGAGTACGGCAGTGTCATCAGGATTGTATCATCCAAGATGCCGTGACAGTCACACTACATATTTTGAGGGAATCAGTCTACCACCAGATAATAAGTTCACCAAAAAGGAAATCCAGGACATAGAGCAGGAAAATAAAAAGGAGGCACAGCAGCAATATGCCAGGCGTCAGGCAGAGAAGTATGAGAGACTGGCAGAGAACTCCTTGGATAAAAGTAACCAGAAAAAATATGGTAGAAAAGCAAATGAATGGAAATATAATGTAATAGATCCTGCTAAAAGTAATGTTTACGAAGATGTTACACAGAAGTGGATATTAAATGATATCAATATTCAAGGATCCTTAACTGAATTACAGTCATATGAGGTAAAAGGGGTTAGGTATAACATCGATGGAATAAACGTAAAACAAAATAATAGCAAAAGGGAACTTGAAGTTGCGGATATACTGCGGAAGACGCTAGGGGTTGATGTATATTTAGTCCCAGAAGTCAATGGCAAATATAATAATGTTTCAACTCCTGATTACATTATTAATGACGGTAGATGGGATTTAAAAGAGCTAAATCAGGGGACTAGCAAAGAACTGTTAAGGAATATAGTTCATAAAAAGAAAGAACAGGCAGAAAACTTTATATTTGACATATCTGAATGTAAATTAGATATTGAAGAAATAAATAGGCAGGCAGGATGTATTTTTGATACATATTACAATACAAAGCATGTTAATACAATAATGCTTATTAAAGGTAATGAAATAGTAAAAATATTAAAAAAGAAATAAAAAAGGGATTGCCCGCACCCCTAGTGGAGTACGTTCAATCCCTTAGTAAGATCTTAATTATATTATATCCAAAATTATTAAAAAATCAATAACAATAAGAATAAGATATTGGGTATATTTGCAAGAACAATAAAAGTGGGGGGAGGATAAGACCGTTGACAAATATGTATCAAAACCATATAATTTCGATATAGGTGATGCGCAGTTGCAAACTTTAGAGGAATTTGGAAGGGAGTTTGGAATTGAATGGAAAGAACTGATTTAAAAAATAAAGATGTTATATTACATGTGGAAATGTCAATAGAGGAAAGAAATGCAGAATTAGAGCGACTAAAAAAAGAAAGTGAAGCAGTAACAGATTGGGAAGAAAAAATGTCTCAGCCAATGAAACCACGTAAGCTTTCCAAGAAAGAAATTGAAGAATTGAGGAAGCAGGGACGCATTTGATACCATCCGGTAAGAGAAGACTGGGTGGTATTTTTATACCCAAAACCAAAACATATGAGGAGGTGACACAGATGCACATAAAGGTGACACATGACTTCTTCGACAAGAAGAATAACCTGCAGTTAAGAAAAAAGGATGAAGTTCTGGAAGTGGACGATGACAGAGGTAAGCAGCTGATTGAACTCCATTTTGCAGAAGAAACAAAGGAACCTGATAAACCACGTAAAAAAGAAGCAGCCGGGTAGGCTGTTATTTTTATGCGCCAAGCTCCAAACACGATATGAGGGTAAAAGGTGCGTGGACAGTGACACTGATGAAAATGGATATTATAGGGCGACACCCTTACAACGGAGGTAAATTATGAAGTTAAAAAAAATAAGAAAATTTTTCAATCCTGATGGACAAGGTGGAAGTGGTCAGACAGCAGGTCAGAGCCAGCAGAACGGGCAGCAACAGTCACAGCAGACAACAGGAGATCAGCAGGCACAGCAGCCGGCTATTGATTATGCCAAGATCCAGCAGATGCTTGACGGAACCCTTGCAGCCAAAGAAGATACAGCACTGAAAGCATATTTCAAACAGCAGGGGCTCAGCCAGGAAGAGGCAGAACAGGCAATGGCTGCGTTCAAGGCAGAGAAGGCAAAGAATCAGCCGGATGTAAATGCTATTCAGGCACAGCTTGTAAATTCACAGGCGCAGATACAGCAGGCAAAAGTTGAGAATGCTGCAATTCTGGAAGCAGTCAGTATGGGGATTGATTCTAAAACGATACCATATCTGCTTAAGATGGCAGATTTAAGTGCAGCTGTATCACAGGATGGAAAAATTAACAATGAAGCGATTCAGAATGCCCTTAATAAGGTGATTGAGGATGTACCGCAGCTTAAACCACAGCCTGCAGAAGGAACAGGTTTCCGACAGGTAGGCGGAGCCGGTGGAGGAAGTGGACAGAATCAGAATAATGATGAGGCACTGAAACAGGCATTCGGACTTTCCTAAAGGAGGATGAATTATGGCAGTATATGATTATGCAACAAGTTTTACCAATTTACTACAGCAGAAATATGCAAAAGAGCTGTGTTCAGATGCGTTGACAAAGAGCAATATGCAGGTGAGGTTCATCAATGCACAGACAATTAAACTTCCACGTATGTCAGTGTCCGGATATAAGGACCACACAAGAACTCCCGGATTCAATTCAGGAACTTTATCAAATGACTGGGAGGCAAAGAAACTTGAACATGACAGAGATGTTGAATTCTGGATCGATCCAATGGATATTGATGAGACAAATCTCACATTGTCTGTGGCAAATATCCAGAATACATTTGAAACAGAACAGGCAATTCCTGAAAAGGATTCCTACCGTTTTTCAAAGCTTCATTCGGAGCTTGCAGCATACGGTGGAAGAGTCAGTAATACAGTCATTGAAGCTGCAAACTTTCTGGAAGCATTTGATGAGGAAATGGCAGTTATGGACGAGGCTGGTGTGCCGGAAGAAGGAAGGATCCTTTATGTCACACCTTCAATGAATAAGGTAATTAAAGAAGCTGAGGGTATGCAGCGTGTTCTCAGCATTACAACACCTTCTACAATAAACCGTAAAGTACACAGCCTGGATGATGTGACGATTAAGATGGTTCCTGCAGCCAGAATGAAGACAAAATATGATTTTACGGAAGGATGTGTTGCAGCATCTGATGCAAAACAGATCAACTGGATCCTGATCCATACATCATGTGTCGTATGCCGTGACAAATACAGTTATATCAAATTGTTTACACCTGGAACAGATTCAAGGACAGCTGATGGATATCTGTACCAGAACCGTAATTTTGGAGATCTGTTCCTTCTGGAAAAGAAGGTAGAAGGCTGTGCGATGAACGTCGGAGCATAGTTTTGGAGAGGAGATGTTTAAATGAAGGCAGTGAAAGGAAATAAGGAATACACCATTGAAGAAAGCCAGAAAAAAGCTTATCAGGACAGAGGATTTGATATCAAGGAAGATTCCGGCAAAGTGATTACTTATGGTCGCGGTAAAACAGTACCTTATGATGAATATGAGAAGTTAATGGCAGAAAACAATATGCTAAAGGAAAAGATACTGAAGGAGACTGCCATGGCAGAAAATAATGCACTTAAGGAGCAGTTAGACAGTAAGACAAAAGAATCTGAAGGACAGCAGGTTGATTCGGATGAGCAGCCTGATGAACAAACAGCTGATTCGGATGAGCAGGGAGCAAAACAGAAGACATCACCAGGAAAAAAGCCAAATAAAGGCACAGATGCCGTGAAAGGGTGATTAATATGCCATATGAGTCTTATGCTGATCCGGAATATTATCATGATGAATACGGTGGTTCAGTTATTCCTGTAGATAAGATCAGGCAGGCATTAAGAGCTTCCAGCAGGCACATTGATTCCCTGACCTACAACAGGATTGTAGGCAGGGGATTAGATGACCTGACAGAATTCCAGAGAGAAACAGTTAAAGAGGTGTGCTGTATGCAGGCAGATTTTGAGTATGAAAATGCTGATATGATAGAAACCGTAATATCTTCATACAGCTTAAATGGTGCATCAGTACAGTTTGGAAATACCTGGAATGTTGTAGTGAGCAATGGAGTGGCGATGAAGAAAGACACATATCAATTGTTACAGCAGACTGGATTGTGCTGCAGATTGGCGGTGGGAAAATGAAATATCCTTGTATGGTACCTGAAAGACTTTGCAAAACGGATATACATGTGGAGCTTGAGCAGGAAGGGCTTGATAAATATGGAGAACCCTATCCTAAAGTTGTTATGGATTTAAAGTGTAATTTCCAGGATAAAGCAAAGACTGTGATGACAGCAGAGAAAAAGCTTGTACAGATAACGGGTACTGCAATGTTTCCGGGAGATATAGCTCCTGAGCTTTCAACTATAAGTGGAGGTACTGTTACAGTCTTTGGAATGGAGAGGCACATAGAACAGGGAACGAAAGCCCGTAATCCTGATGGAACTGTTAATTTCTGCGTTCTGGAGGTGAAGTGATGCAGGTAACATCTACAGTACGAATGAACATGAAAAGAATAAGGCAGATTACACAGGCACAGGTAACGGCACTTGAGCAGACAGCAGAGGCATTGCATACGGATGTCGTGCAGGCACAGGTATTCCCAAGAAATACAGGGGCACTGCAGAATGAAAGTACCTTTGTGGATTATACGGATGCAAGGTCGGGAAAGGTTGTAATTGTATCATCCACTCCTTATGCAAGAAGGATGTATTTTCATCCGGAATACAATTTCAAAAAAGTGGAGAATCCAAATGCAAGAGGCGAATGGTATGAGGACTGGCTTCCCGGTGGCAGTAAAGAGAATTTCTGTCAGGAGGTCTATAAGAAACTTTACAGGAGAATAGCAGGCGTATGATGAAGCTGAGAGATATAAGGGATTATACGGGAACACTTGGAATTGCTGATGATGATAATTGCTACTGCGGAAAAATGGCAGACAAAAAGGAGAAATCAATAGGTGTCTATCCCCTGAAGGAAAGGCAGCATGGCAGCATACCACTTGGAGGAATTGAGAACAGTTCTTATGGTGTGAAAGCAATTTCTTTCCTGGTGCACTGGAACCGTTCACCTACAGAGTCAGAGGAAGCAGCAGATGCCCTTCAGGAGGCTTTAATATCCTGCAGAGATGAATATGTAAATGGGCAGACTATCAAGTTCATTTTCGTAGCTTATGATGAGCCGATTCCGGTAGATACGGATGAAAACGGTATCTATGAATATGTAATTGAATGCCTTGTATATTACGAAAGGAGTTAATCTTATGTCTGAAGTAAGAACCGGTGTATACCCGGTATATGAGAATCAATTCAAAATTGGTAAAACCAAAGAAACAGCAACAACTATAGCTGATATGGAGACATTCAGTGTGTCCTTTGACAATGGTGTGGAGGAGTGGAAACCTTTTGACCATGAAGGATGGACCAGAAGGCTCCTTACAGCCAAATCAGTGACAATCGGCATAAATGGGAAACGTAATATTGGTGACACCGGTAATGATTATGTTGCCGGTCTTGCGTTCCTTAATGGAAGGGATGTGGAAGGGTATCTTGGATGGACGTTCCCTGATGGCACCCTTGTAGAATTTGAAGGATGCGTATTCAATGTTACAAATATTGGTGCAGGAGATTCTACAAATGTAGGTCCACTTGAATTTCAGGCATTGAGTAACGGAAAACCGACGGTAACACCGGCGGCGTAAACAATAAGGCTGCAGCATAGGGCTGCAGCTATTTCACATTATGGAGGAAACAGGTATGGCAAAAGTAGTGGATATTACAGATAAGCTGAGTTTTGATGAAAACCCTAAAATCATGATAAAAGGTGAGCAGTTTGAGATAAATGCTGATGCAAGGACAATGCTGGAAATTATGGGATTGTTCTCAACTAAAAGTGAAACGGAAGCTTCAATGGGAGCATATGAGAAGATGTTCAATGAAAAAGACAGGAAGAAAATCGATAAATTGAAACTTCCTTTTAAGGATTTCATGAAAATTATTGAGATTTCCATGGACCTAGTCATGGGAGAAGAAATACAGGGGGAGCAGTGACCCGTACTATGATCTGATAGAAGACTTTGACCTGGTTGTAGCTTCATTTCAGGCACAGTACGGGATAAGACTATCAAGGCAGCTTGATACAATGAAATGGGATGAATTTAAGGCTTTACTGACAGGCATAGGACCGGATACACCGCTTGGAAGGATTGTTCTTATCAGAGCGGAAGATGATAAAGATGCCTTAAAGTATTTTACACCGGAACAGAACAGGATAAGGAACGACTGGCGAACCAGGCACAGAAAAGTAAATACGTCACAGGAAAGCCAGGAAGAAATACTTGAGCAGTTAAAGAATGCATTTATAAAAATGGCAGGAGGAATTTAAAATTGAAAAGATAAGAAACAAAGGAAAAGAAAAGGTAAAGTGTGTATATTGCGGGCATTATGTGAATGTATTTAAGTCAGATAATGCCGAGTGCCATGGAATCTATCTGAAATGTAAAAATAAAGAATGTGGTAAAATCTTTGAATTAAAAATATAAGACGCTGTGCCGATGTGCCTGTCTTTGAATGGAAAGGCGGGTAAAATATGTCGGCTGGGAGTGTAGGACAAATAGGGCTTGACCTGGTAGTAAATAAAAATGGTTTTGACAAACAGATGCAGAGTATTCAGGGCATCGCTAAAAAAGCTGGTGCTACCCTGGCAGCCGCATTCTCTGTCAAAAAAATAGCGGATTTCGGTAAGAAATGTCTTGAACTTGGCTCTGACTTGTCAGAAGTACAAAATGTTGTAGATGTTACTTTCCCTAAAATGACAGCAAAGGTAGATGAATTCGCAAAGAGTGCAGCAGCTTCCTTTGGTCTGTCAGAAACAATGGCAAAGAGATATATCGGAACATTTGGTGCAATGGCAAAGGCGTTCGGTTTTACTGAAAAGCAGGCTTATGATATGGGAACCACGCTGACAGGGCTTGCCGGAGATGTTGCATCATTTTATAACCTTTCACAGGATGAGGCTTATACAAAGCTGAAATCAGTGTTCACAGGTGAGACAGAATCCCTTAAGGATTTGGGAGTGGTCATGACCCAGACTGCACTCGATGCTTATGCTCTTGCAAACGGCTTCGGAAAGACCACCCAGCAGATGTCAGAGGCTGAAAAAGTCGCATTGCGCTACTCATTTGTGCAAGACCAGTTATCTGCAGCACAGGGAGATTTCGCAAGAACATCAGATTCGTGGGCAAACCAGATGAGGATCCTCAAGCTGCAGGTCGAGTCTGTCATGTCTACGATAGGCCAGGGACTTATCAATCTGTTCACACCGGTTATTAAGATTATTAATACTGTCATATCAAAGATTGCGACTCTGGCAAACGCATTTAAGGCGCTAACAGAATTGCTGACAGGTAATAAATCTTCGCCGGGAAGCGGGATTGAAGAGACTACAGAGGCAGCTGAAAGTTTGGAGACAGCTACTGAAGGAGTAGGAAGTGCCGCTGAGAAAGCTGCAAAGAAAATGAAAGGTCTTATGAGCTTTGACAAGCTCAATAATATTCAAAGCAGCAGTTCCGGATCAGGAGGAGCCGGCGGCATTGCCGGCAGTAGTGTTGATTTTGGTTCACTTGCTGAAGGAGCAGATGCAGCACAGGAAGCAGAGCAGAAGATAAATACAGCTTTTGAAAAGATTGAGAACCGTGTAAAAGAGCTGGGAAATCTGTTTAAAAACGGATTCAAGGCAGGACTTGGAGACGATTTTACTGCGAGCCTGGAAAGAACGAAGGAACACCTAAAGGGCATCAAGGACAGCCTTGTTGACATATTTACAGATGGCAGAGTGGTGGAATCTGCAAATAAATGTGCTGATAAGGTAGCGTATGCTTTTGGACAGGTAACAGGTGCCACTGTAAGCATAGGGCAGACAGTGGCAGAAAACATTGTAGGTGGAGTTGACAAATATCTGCAGCAGAACAGCGGATATATTAAGGACCGCCTGGTAGGAATCTTTGATGTTACCGGTGAGATAGCAGAACTTGTTGGTAATTTTGCAGAGTCTTTTGCACGCATCTTTGAAGTATTTCGTGGAGATACGGCAAAACAGTGTACGGCAGATTTTATAGGGATATTTGCCAATGCTTTCTTGGGTGTAAAACAGCTTGCGCTGGAATTTGAAAGGGATATTCTAAAGTGCATTGTAAAGCCTATAACTGATAATGAAGGTAAAATTAAAGAAGCTCTGGAAAATACCCTGAAACCAATCAGTACCATATTGTCTACTTTTAACACATCTGTCAAAGACACCTTTGACAAGATATTAGAGGTATATGACCAAAAAATAAGTCCGATATTTGACGGTATATCTGAAGGTCTGAGTGTGTTGCTTGGAACAATCCTTGATGTCTATAATCAAGGCATAGCTCCAATGCTGGATGGAATCGCAACGAAATTCAGTGAGGTATGGAAGGAGCATATCCAGCCCCTGATCAACGCATTCATAGAGCTGATTGGCAATCTGGCGGATTGTATATTCTCATTCTTCAGGGATGGACTGTCACCACTTGGAAATGCAATTGTAGCAATATTCATGCCTGCATTCTTAGAGATAGAGCCTGCATTAAAAAGAATATGTGAAATCCTTCCCAAACTGGTAGTGGTAATTACATCGGTGGCAGAGGTTATAGGAGAAACAATTCTGGCTTTGATCGGTGATGTAGCAGATATCATAGGTGGAATTATACACATACTGAGTGGATTGATTAAATTCTTAACAGGTGTATTTACAGGTGACTGGGAAAAAGTCTGGTCAGGTATATGCGAGAGCCTAAACGGCTTCGTGGGAATATTCAAAGGTATTGCATGGATAGTACTGGATATTTTAAAAGGTATAATTGAGGCAGTGCTTAATCTTTTATCCGGGTGTTTCAACACTATAAAGGATTTTCTCTCAGAAGCATTAGAGTCTTTAAAAAACAGATTGAATGTAGTAAAGGAGCTTTTAGTTGCATGCTTTACCATTGTAAAAGACTTAATCCAGAAAAGAATAGAATCTTTTAAGAATCAAATGAACCTGATTGCAAAAATCGTATCCACGGTCTTCAACCAGATAAAAAGTACAGTAGTTGAAAAAATCAATGCTGCCAAAGATGCTGTTAAGAGGGCAATTGATGCCATTAAGGGATTCTTTAACTTTGAATGGAAGCTCCCGGAACTGAAGCTGCCACACTTTAGTATATCAGGTAAGTTTAGTCTTGATCCGCCACAGGTTCCTGATTTTGGAGTCAAATGGTATGCAAAGGGAGGTATAATCAGTTCGCCAACACTTGCAATGATGGGTGAGAATAACAAGAAAGAAGCTGTTGTGCCGCTGGAACGCAATCTTGAATGGAGAGATGCCATTGCCGACAAGATTCTTGAAAAGACAGGCATGCAGACCGGAGGTGGCGGACTTACAGCTGCTGAGGCAAGGAGCATTATGCTGGAAATGGTAAATATGTTCGCACAGTTAATAGCACAGATTGATTTTACTGCTACACTCGACTCACGTCAGGCGTACAAAGCGATAAAGAAAGAATATAACATAGAAAATAAGCCTAAAGGAAGAACGGTGAACTGATATGTCATACGAAGGATATCTGTTTAAATTCGGAGATTATACAATTCCGGATAAATATATCGATTCTGATTCGGTAGATATATCACCGAACCGGAGACTTGATATCGACTCATATACGGATGGGAACGGAGTAACACAGAGAAATACACTTAAACATACAAGAACTACTGTGGAATTTCAGACAGGAATATTGTATGAAAGTGAAATGAATGAATTAACGGATGGAATAGTAAGAAATTATATAAATTCATCAGAACGTGATGCCATGTGCAGTTACTATGATACAGAAAACAGATGTTATAAGCAGGGACATTTTTATTTGGATTCCAATATGACATGGAGTCCGGGAGGAACTGCAGGTGGAGAACTGATATACAGGCCATGTAAGTTTTCATTCGTTGAATATTAACCGGGAGAAGGTGTCAGAATCTGACACCTTTTTAAATTATTATCAGAGTGTCGGAGGTGAATATACGTGAATGTATCAGATGCAGTGAAGAAACAGTACAGAGATAACAGCATACATAAAAATCTGATATTGAAGTTCCCTGAACTGGATTTACAGATAAGGCATGAAGATATGCACCAGGACACCATGAGATTATCAGAGTCTGTTCTGGACAAGGATAGTATCGAATTTGTGGGATGTATTGCAAGCATATACCAGATAAGCGTGGAAAATCTGACTGCAGATGTCAAAGGTAAAAAGATAGAAGTTGAGATATATACGGATTCCCAGGAAGAATCAATACCGCTTTTCCATGGTATTGTGGATTCAGCTGTCAGACAGGCAAACACGAAGACAAAAGAAATTATTGCATACGATGAACTATATACGAAAGGAAATACAGAAGTATCAGGCTGGTACAAATCACTTACATTTCCTATAACATTAAAAAACCTTCGTGACAGTTTGTTCAGCTACATAGGAATTGAACAGGAGACAACAGATCTTCCAAATGATTATGTGGAGATAAACAGGCAGTATGATCCGGAGAGTCTTCAGGCACTCATGGTAATAAAAGCTGTATGCCAGATTAATGGAGCTTTCGGCATAATAAACAGGCAGGGAAAGTTTGAGTACCGTATTCTTACTGGGAAAATTGAATGTTGTCCGTATCCGTCGGTAACTCTTTTCCCTTCCGGCAACTTGTTTCCGACAGATCCCACACTACAGAGCAGCAATGTGGTACAGCCTGAGAGTTTTTCATTTTACAAAAAAGTAAGCTATGAAGAGTATAAAGTAAAACCGGTAGATAAGGTGACAATACGAAGTTCTGAGGACTCTACCGGTGTAACATACAGCTCAGGTGATGGAGATAATAATTACATTGTACAGGGGAATATGTTTGCTTATGGACTTGATAATAATACGCTGCTTCGAATTGCAGAGAATATTTATAACAATGTAAAAGAATTCAGCTATTATCCGTTTCAGGCAGATAATAATGGCCTGCCTTTCATTGAATGTTGTGATGCTGTTGAATATACAATGATTGATTATGATAACTCTACAGATGAAAAACTGGAATATGAACAGAAGATATTCTATGTCCTTAACCGTGAGCTGACAGGCATACAGGCTCTGAGAGACAGTTACAGTGCAGAAGGAGAAGAGTATCAGACTGAATTTATCACCGATTTGCAGACACAGATTGATACTATTAAGAATAGTGTAAAAGAAGAAGTCGAGGAACAGCTAAATGATTATACATATAGTAGAGATGAGATTGACAATATGCTGGGAGAGACAGGCAGCGGACTTAAGATATTGTCTGTGGCTGAGTTACCTGAAATCATAGATGAAAATACAGTATATCTGATTCAGGGCGAGGTAACAGTTACCTAGGGATATTTTGTGATATGAGGAGGAATGTACAATGGCAAATTGTGGAGTTGCCAGTGTTATTATGACACAGACCGGTCAATTAACAGAATGGGGAGTTGTAGGGGTTATTATTGCATTGATTGGTCTTTTCGCAACGGTATATGCGCCTATGGCAAAAAATACGAAAGAAAATACCAAAGCGATGACTGAGCTTGCAGTAAATATCAAAAATCTTACTAAGCAGTTTGAAATTCAGGAAGCGAATAATGAGAAAACCGTAAAGCGTATTTGGAATCACAATGATGAGCAGGACGACAGGATTTTAGAACTTGAAAGAAGAGTAATGTTAATCGAGGAAAGAGGTAGTCAAAGCAATGAATAATATAGTGAATAAAATTAGGAATAATGTAACGAATAATGTATGGATCAGGGCAGCATGGGTAAGGGCAGTAAGAACGATGGCACAGGCAGCCATTACAGCAATAGGCACAAGTGCTGTGATCAGCGAGGTTAACTGGGGGATAGTTATATCTTCGGCTTTGTTATCCGGCATCCTGTCAATATTAATGTCTCTTGCAGGACTTCCAGAAGTAGATACAAAAACTATAAAAGAAGAAAAACAGGAAGATAAGGAGGAATAGTGTATGTCACATATAGGATCAGATTTTGCACAATGGAATCC
This sequence comes from Lachnospiraceae bacterium, assembly GCA_051879455.1. Taxonomy (GTDB): domain Bacteria; phylum Bacillota; class Clostridia; order Lachnospirales; family Lachnospiraceae; genus MD308. Next base: position 4,395 of record JBJEMB010000009.1, on the reverse strand, counting down.
AATAAAAGACATGGCCAAGGCAAAGGCAGCAGGACTTGAATTTGCGATTCTGAAAGTAATCAACAAGAGTAACAATCCGGAGAAAGCTTATAAGGAACATCTTGCAAAATGCCAGGCGGCAGGTGTGCCGGTAATAGCAGGCTATACATACAGCTATGCAAGCACCGCAGAAAAGGCAAAAGTAGCTGCAGATGCATTCATACGAACAGCTGCAAATGATATTGATACCATGGTCCTTGACCTCGAAGACGTTACAATGACCGGACTTGGCCACAGGATAGTAGATATCATAATGACATATAAGGATCTTGCAGAGCAGGCAGGGTTAAAATTTGTCATATACACCGGTGCAAGTTATTACAATCCGTGTTTAAGACCATTTGCAAATGAGATAGCAGCAATACCAATATGGTGGGCGAGATATCCAAGTACAGCGTCAAAAACTTTAAACAGCAAGCTGCCGGACATGAAATATCTTCCGGTAATTCCTAATCAGCTGCTGGGGTGGCAGTATTCTTCACGTGGACAGGTGCCTGGCATAGATGGATGTGTAGACCTTAATGCCTGGTTTACGGATATCAAAGATACTGCAGGTGCTGCGGACAAAGAAATCACTGTTGATTTTAATAAATATATGGAACCGACAACAAGCGTTAAGCTTGGAAGTATAGGAGAAGGTGCCAAGTGGGTACAATGGTATCTATGGCGTTTTGGTCTGCTTACAAACGCAAACGGAGCGCCGGATGAAAGCAGAATAAATGGTAATATTGACAGTGACTGTGTTCTTGCAATAAAGGAGTCGCAGAAGCGGCTTGGAGTCCCGACAGATGGCATTGTAGGACCGGTAACCAGGGCAGTATATAAGAAGACATTATAAGACATTGCAAAGGTGTCAGATTCTGACACCTTTTCTGAAATCAGAGGTAAAGAATGGGAAAACAGAGCGCAAGAATATACTTTCAGGGCAAAGACCACAAAGAGATATATTACCAGGGACACTATCATAAGGCGATGTATATCGGGAGCCAGCTTGTGTGGGAAAAACTTACAGAAGAAGAAAAGAAAGAATTGAATTTTGTACAGAGTATCATTTATAGGAATGGATTATATGTAGTGTTTTCTAGATTTGGCATACATGTAGGAAATGATTTAAACAATATGAAGTTCTTATATGATAATTACAATAAAATAGCGGGCAATTCACTTGGCTCTATTTATTGCAAATTAACAAATGAAGAATATGTAATAATAAATACAGCTAAGATGTACTTTGACACTTTTTTGATTACAGATAACAAGCTATCTGTAGAATCGTATTTGCATAATAGTACACTGTACCCGATTATGGCAGATGTACATAAAGATGGAATTGATAGTGATGTAGGTACGGTAATAATAAAAGATAAGTTTTTCTACCCCAATAATGTATATTACAAAGATAAGGATAATGGATATTTTGCAGGATTTAATAAAAAAGAATATGATGTAGACGTGAATGATCATATTGGTGATGCTTTTTTAAAAGATAACATAGCATGGGGAATAGCATATGAGATACATGGTGGCAAAAGTCTGAAATATATATATCAGAATTTTTACAGTATAGACTACGATGAAAACATTAAAAAAATAGAATTACGTTTTCCAGAAGAAATGACAACAGCAATAAGAGTGAGAGCACTAGAATATGCTTGTGAGGAATACAGTTATTGTGATGAACATGCAGTTTATGGTGACGAAGAAAGCAGCGATGGGAGACTAACATCATATAATTCTCTATTGCCGGAGCATGAATATATTATAAACAATAAACTTTATAGATACTCACATCTTTCAATACCTATTGCAGGTATTATAACTTCCACTGCAGGCACATATATCTCTTATTTTAACTGTGTTATTTACTATAAAGTAGATCTTAAAACATTAACAATTACTGAATTTGAAATAACTGAGGAAGCACCTACTTGGAAGAATCCACCTAAATGGGGACTACCAATGGCAAATACAATAATAAGTAAGTACGAGACTTCAGATTTCACTCTGTATTGTATTGATTATGGAACTGCATACATTATATATAATTTGACATCAGAAGGAGATAAAACACATACAATTTATTTCAAAGATTTTGAAAATGATGAAGACGGTATTGTTAAAAAACTATATGAGGACGGAATTCATTTTTATTATTGCTCAGCTTACTTACAAAATAATTACATATATATTAATTACAGTAAAACAAAGCGTATAAGAATAAATACAAAAACCAATACAGGAGATATTATAGACCAGCCTAAAGTGTATTATGCAGAGGAGTGATAAATCATAGAACTTATGATAGTGGGGAATATCATACTATTCAATGGCCTAAAGTTTTTAAAGATAAATGTAAAAAAAATAAAGGTGAAACAGTCAGAATACAGAGTAAATATATTCCTGAGTAAACATGAAAGGCATGGTGATTAAAATGTCAAAATACACACCAGTTTTTGAAAAGAAATATCCGGACGGATTTGTAGATGCACCACCAAAAGAGACACCACTCACGGCGGAAATATTTAATAACTATGATGAGGCACTTATAGCAATTGAAAGTTTTCTTTCAGAGCTTCCGGAGACTACAGAAGATTCAAATGAGGATGCCGGAGCAGATATAGACCTTGAAAATCTTATTGTCACAAACAGCATATCGCTTGGAAGAAAAGCAGATACTGATATAGGAGAAAAGAGTACAGCAGAAGGAACAGACGTGACAGCAAGTGGTACTGATTCCCATGCGGAAGGGCATGATACCAAATCTAGTGGAAATCAATCACATACGGAAGGCTGGGGAACGACAGCAAGTGCATATACATCTCATGCAGAAGGTAATATGACAACAGCATCTGGCAAGATGTCACATGCAGAGGGGGATAGTACAACAGCAAGTGGTTATATATCCCATGCGGAAGGGTACAAAACAATAGCATCAAAATATATGGCTCATGCAGAAGGATATCAAACAAAGGCAGAAGGAGATTACTCACATGCAGAAGGAGATTGTACAATAGCAAGCGGTGTTGATTCCCATGCAGAAGGTGACGATACAGTAGCCAGTGGATTCGCTTCTCATGCGGAAGGCTCTGCAACGACAGCGAGTAATTATCGCTCTCATGCAGAAGGCAGTAATACAACAGCTTCTGGAGATTCGTCCCATGCGGAGGGCATTCTTACAACAGCTTCAGGAGAAAGTTCTCATGCGGAAGGAAGAGGAGGAACAGCAACAGGAGATTATTCTCATGCAGAAGGGTGGTTTACGGAAGCACCTGAGAGTGGCACGCATACGGAGGGATATTATACAATTGCTTCTAGCCAATATTCACATGTTCAGGGCAAATGTAACATAGAAGATACTGAAAAGAAATATGCTCATATTGTGGGGAATGGCAATAATCAGGGTTCCCGTTCCAACGCCCACACCCTTGACTGGTCTGGTAATGCTTGGTTTGCTGGGGATGTCTATATAGGTGGAACGGGGCAGGATGATGAGGATGTCAAGAAGCTGGCATCAGAGCAATATGTTTTAGAGCAGATTGCAGAGCTAAAGGCAACAATAGAAGAACTTAACAATAAATTGAGCAGCTTAAGCAGCACTGCTTCTGAATAGATTTTAAGAAAGAAGATGAGAAAATGCATTTTACAGTAAGCGAGAGAAAAATAAAATGTGATGATTTGAATATAAAACTGATTGGCGATAACGCCGATTATACCGCCTCTTTCACTTTTGATGAAGAATGGAAGGACCAAATAAAAACAGCAAGATTCCAACTCAAGAATAAATATGCTGATGTAATTCTTGAAGATGATGCATGCACAATCCCGGCTTCGATTTTAAAGCAGGGAATTTTGGAAATTGGTGTTTACACCGAAAAAATAACAAGTATGACCTGTGAGATACAGGTAATGGCGTCAATTAAGGAAAAATCAGGCAACGTTGCTGAGCCTTCTTACGATGTATACACACAGCTCTTAAATATGCTGAAGGAGCAGGAGAGTGGTGGTGTGTCGGATGAGAGACTTTTAGAGGCTGTTAATAATACATTTGCAGACAGTGAAGAAGAGATAAATACTGAAATTGATAAGCTCTTAGAAGGGAGAAATAAAGTATGAACATGATAACTAAATTATTTAAGAATGTAACTACTAAAGTTTTAGACTACATAGATAACAACATAAAAAATTGGATAGATGAGTATATGACTAACAGCGAAGAAGAGGTAAATACGGAAATCGATAAGCTCATAGAAGGGAAAGTGAACAATGAACAAAATAACGAAACTGTTTAAAAATACAACCGCCAAGATTTTGGGCTACATAGATGATAATAAAGAGTCGTGGATAAATGATTATTTA
>JBJEMB010000008.1:4089-5225 GCA_051879455.1 Lachnospiraceae bacterium | reverse complement strand
GCGTTTTTTGTAGGTAAACTGGTGTCAAAACTCAAACTTCCATCCATCTTAGGATGGTTGATCACGGGTATGTTACTGGGTCCTCATGCACTATCCGTCATGAATGAGCATATTTTAGATGCCGGGTGGTATCAAACGATGATACACTTTCTTGAATGTGCAGTTGGTTTGTTGATTGGTACTGAACTAATATTGAGTAAATTAAAAAAATCAGGAAAACAGATTATTATCACAACACTGACTCAATCCCTTGGAACGTTTTTCATTGTCAGTCTTGTATTTGGAATTATTTTCTATTATAAAAATATACCACTTTATCTGGCGGTAATTTTGGGCGGTATCGCTCTTGCCACCGCACCGGCTCCTGCTTTATCGGTTGTAAGAGAATTTAAAACTGACGGACCCGTTACAAAAACACTTATTCCAATGGCTGCTCTTGATGACGTAGTCGGAGTCGTTGTATTTTTCACAGTTATTTCGGTTACTGCATCCCATATTTCCGAACAGGGCATGCCACCTTATATGATTCCTGTCATTGTACTTTTACCACTTGCGATTGGTGCGGTGCCTGGAGTAATATCTGGATTTATTTTAAAAAAGCCATTAAGTGCCGGCATGACAGATATTATTTTATCGGTGTTCTTAATCATCACTTCCTGTATTGGATTTATATTCAACAACCGGATTATGCCCTCTCCTGTTTTGAACTTCATGCTAATGGGCATGGCCTTTTCCGCTGTCTTTTCAAACATGGTCACCAAACAGCGCCTGGCAGAAATTATGCATGCTTTTAATCCAATTCTTGGTATTGCTATGATTATCGTTATTTTAAATTTGGGCGCACCTCTTGATTATCATTTAATTTTAGGAGCAGGCCTGTTCACAGCAATTTATATTCTTTCCAGAGCAATAGGCAAATATTTTGGCGCCTATGTAGGAGCAAGCATTACCAAATCTCCAGAAACTGTCAGAAAATTCCTGGGACTTACTCTGCTTCCTCATTCCGGTGTATCTCTTGTATTTACGGGAATTGCTGTATCAGTCTTAAAGGGTCCGGCTCCTGAGTGTGCACAGATTATACAGGGAACTATTGCTGCAGCTGCTGTGATCAATGAAATACTTGCAGTAATTATCGC
>JBJEMB010000008.1:0-3989 GCA_051879455.1 Lachnospiraceae bacterium | reverse complement strand
TCTAAAACAATTCCTTCACTGTAGGATAGATTTTCCGGAATTTCTGATATTTTTCCTCATACTTTGCAACCAGCTCCGGTTCCGGTTCTACTGTATCTACAACTTTCACAATCTTTGCAGCAATTGTCTCTACGTCCGGATATTCGCCACATCCCACTGCTGCCAGCATAGCACCGCCAAGTGCAGGACCTTCTTCACTTTCAATAACATCAACTTTCATATTCATGATATTAGCAATCATCTTTTTCCACAGTGGACTCTTTGCTCCGCCGCCGCAGATTTTTGTACGCTCAATCTGTATGCCGAGACTTCTGGCTACTTCCAGGGAGTCCCGAAGTCCAAATGTTACACCTTCTAACACTGCCTGTGTCATATCTGCTCTTGTTGTGTCCATAGACATTCCGATAAACATTGCTCTCGCGTCCGGATTATTGTGAGGGGAACGCTCTCCCATCAAATATGGCAAATAAAACACATTATTCTCTCCAAGCTTCGTAATATCTGCCTGCTCTGCAGCGAAATCTTTCGTCTTTAATATTTCTTCATTCCACCATTTGTTACAGGATGCCGCACTCAACATACATCCCATCAGATGATAATTTCCATCTGCATGTGCAAAAGAATGAAGTGCATTATTTTCATCTACCCCGAATTTCCTGCTGGATATAAAAATCGTTCCTGATGTACCAAGTGAAATGTTACACATTCCATCTCCAACTGTTCCGGTCCCCACCGCTGCAGCCGCATTGTCTCCGGCACCTGCAATGACTTTCACATTCTCAGAAAGACCAAGCTCTTTGGCTATCTCCGGCTTCAATGTTCCTACAACCTCATAACTCTCATACAGTTTCGGAAGCATCTCTTCTGAAATACCGCAGATTTCCAGCATCTCTTTAGACCAGCATCGGTTCTTTACGTCCATCAGAAGCATACCGGATGCATCTGACACATCTGTACAAAAAGCCCCTGACAGCTTATATGCTAGGTAATCTTTCGGCAACATAATTTTTGCAATTTTTGCAAAATTATCTGGTTCATTTTTCTTCATCCACAGAATCTTTGGTGCGGTAAATCCGGCAAACGCGATGTTTGCTGTGTATTCAGACAGCTTATCTTTTCCAATCACCTGATTCAGATAGTCTGTCTCCTCTCCGGTTCTTCCGTCATTCCAAAGGATTGCCGGACGGATGACATTATCCTCACTATCCAATGCAACCAGCCCATGCATCTGCCCGCCAAAACTGATTCCGGCGACCTTAGTTTTATCACACTCTGCAGTCAGTTCTTTTATTCCTTCCATGGATTTAGAAAACCAATCCTCCGGTCTTTGTTCTGACCATCCCGGATGTGGAAAAAAAAGCGGATATTCTTTTGATACAATTTTCTTAATCGTTCCATTTTCATCCATCATCAGAAGCTTTACTGCTGATGTTCCAAGATCCACACCTATATATAACATCTTATATCCTCCTATGAAACTGAATATAACTCCTATGAAACTGAGGGGACGCAATAAACGTCCCCTTCCCTATTTGTTAAGCCCAAGGGTTCTCTGTCTTATATCTTACTCCGGCAGGATGATTATAGTCAATCTCTTCGACCGAAACCCCTATATATTTAAATACTTCGTACAGAGTCTTTCCAAAATGTCCGAAAGCAACTGCACCGTGATGTGGATATCCTCCCTCAATCAGCACATGGCGGTAGAATCTTCCCATTTCCGGAATTGCAAATACACCAATTGCACCAAAAGAACGTGTAGCAACAGGAAGAACCTCTCCATGTGCAATATACGCGCGAAGCTTACAGTCCGCTGTACTTTGCAGGCGATAGAATGTAATATCTCCAGGCACAATATCTCCCTCAAGTGTTCCCTGTGTCACTTCCTCAGGAAGTGCTCTTGCCATGATCATCTGATACTTCATTTCACAGAAAGAAAGCTTTCCGGATGCTGTATTTCCACAGTGGAATCCCATAAATGTATCTTTGTGCGTATACGGGAATTTTCCTTCAATATCTTCCTTGTACATATCCTTCGGCACAGAATTGTTGATATCAAGAAGTGTTACCGCATCGTTGCTTACAACAGTCCCGATAAATTCACTCAAAGCACCATAGATATCTACCTCACAGGATACAGGAATTCCCTGAGCTGTCAGACGGCTGTTTACATAGCATGGCACAAATCCAAACTGTGTCTGGAATGCCGGCCAGCATTTTCCGGCAATCGCAACATATTTGCGATATCCTTTGTGTGCTTCCACCCAGTCTTTGAGTGTAATCTCATACTGAGCCAGCTTAGAAAGAATCTCAGGTTTCTTATTCCCGGCACCCAGTTCTTCTTCCATTTCTTTTACAATTGCCGGAATTCTCTCATCTCCTGCATGCTTATTATAGGCTTCAAACAAATCAAGCTCTGAGTTTTCTTCAATCTCAACACCAAGATTATAAAGCTGTTTAATCGGTGCATTACATGCAAGGAAGTTATTCGGACGTGGTCCGAAGCTGATGATTTTCAGATTATTCAGACCCTCAATCGCCTTAGCAATTGGAAGAAACTCATGGATCATATCTGCACATTCCTCGGCGTCACCGACTGGATATTCCGGAATATAAGCTTTGACATTGCGAAGCTTAAGATTATAACTGGCATTCAGCATACCACAATATGCATCTCCACGCCCCTGAATCAGATTATTGCCCGTCTCTTCAGCGGCAGCAACAAACATTTTTGGTCCTTCAAAATGTTTTGCAAGCAGCGTTTCAGAAATTTCCGGCCCAAAGTTTCCAAGATATACACATAATGCATTACATCCTGCTCTTTTAATGTCCTCTAATGCCTGCACCATATGTATTTCACTTTCTACGATACAAATAGGGCACTCATAGATTCCCTCTGAACCATATTTTTCTGTATAGGCTTTCATCAGATTCTGCCTTCTTGTCACAGACAGACTCTCTGGAAAACAGTCACGGCTTACAGCCACTACTCCAATCTTTACTTCTGGCATATTAATCATTTTCTTTTCCTCGCTTTTCATTATTTCTAATGGCATTATATCAACTTTTTATATTAATTTCGTCCACAAAATCAACTGATTTATGGCAATTTCTTGTCTTTTTCTTGTTTTTACAAAATTTAAGACGCAGACCTGAAAAAGGTCTACGTCTCAAATTTATGTTTATATTCACTCGGCAATATTCCGTATTTATTCCTGAACACTCTGGCGAATGCCTTGCTGTTCGGAAATCCATTATTTAGCGCAATCTCACCAATCGGTCTATCACTATTCATCAACGCTTTATATGCATGTTCCAGTCTTATATTATCCAGATAAGTTTTATAGTTCATTTTTGCATATTTCTGAAACATTCTGGACAAATAAGTAGGCGAATATCCAAACTCTTTCGCAATGCTTTCCAGTGTCATATCCTTTTGGTAGTTGTCTTTCATGTAAGCTGTGATCACGGATAATCTGTTCAGTTTTCTCGTGTATCGCACAAGTTCAACATCCACATTCGTTTCACGATACTTCGTTACCAGAAGGTAGATCAGCATATAGAACTGGCTCTGTACCTTCAACTCATATCCACACTTCCTGTTTAAATAAGTATGATACATATCCCGGATCAGCCTCATAACTTCCTCATCCTGAATTCTCGAACTATGAGAAAAATAAATAAACTGATCATCTGTATAATATTTTTCAAATGTCGAAAGCGGTATCTGTAAAACAATCGTAAGATTCTTTTTCGGGGCCACAATGGAATGGATCTCATTGGAATTTACAAGCATGAACTCGCCCGGCTGAAGGGGGTATTTAACTTCGTTCACATAAAATTCAAGCTCACCCTCAAAAACCGCAAAAATCTCTACGGAACGATGCCAGTGTTTTTCCCTGACATAATTTCCTTCTTTCCCTTCAAACACAAACATTTTGAATGGGATATCGTCATTTGGCATAATGATTTCATGTGAGTATTCCATA
>JBJEMB010000007.1:0-5249 GCA_051879455.1 Lachnospiraceae bacterium | reverse complement strand
TTCTTCATGTTACACTCTTCGATTACATCACCAACAGCTTTCACCCCACCGCAAGTGATAAACACACCTGCCAGATCAGGTATTCTTTCATACAGGCGATGCATTTCACACCGAATAATCGATGATTTTTCTTTTGTATAAATACTGGGCAATATTTCAAGCTCCGGATATTTTTCCGTCACAACTTTACGAAATCCCCCTTCACGGGTTCCAAACGGGAAAGACTGATGGTCGTCGCTGTCACTCGTAAAAACAGCAACCTTTCCTTTTCCCTGCAAAAATTCACCCATAAGTCTTCCAGCAACACATCCAGCTTTAAATCCATCCTGTCCTATATAACAAAGTCTCTGACTTCCCTTGATGTCAGTATTTACAGTAATAACAGGGATGCCTGCTGCAGTACACTGATCTATTTTTTCTACGATTTCAGGTGTATTAATCGGACTTAATATAATCCCATCCAATTTATCTTCTTTACATTGTTCTAAGGCTATCGCCTGTGCTTCTACATTCGAATACTCTATCATCTTATAATCTATTTTTAACTGAAAAGATGTATAATTTTTAAGTCCTTCTTCCATTCCTTTTTTCAAAAAAGGATAGGCATCAACTTCCAGCATAATTGCACAGATGTGCAATGTTTTATCCTGCATCTGCAAGGCTTTCCCAATCGGATTTGCCTCATAATGACATTCATCAATAATCTTCTGTATACGTTGTCTGACAGAATCACTGACACCAGGACGGTTATGCAGCACCTTATCTACCGTAGACCTGTGAACCCCCGCCATCTGCGCAATTTCTTTAATCGTTACTCCCATTGTCTTTTCTCCTCCAAGTCCTAATATACGAGCACGAACTCTTTTTCATTTATTGTATCACCTTTTTTTGGACATGAAAAGAATCTGCAGAAAATTCACTGCAGATTCTCTATTATTTATTTCATTTTTGCTTTCTGTTTTTGTTCTCTTTCCAGAAGTTCTTTCATAATAGTTGGATATTCTTTGTCAAGTTTATAGAACAACAGAATCACAATCATAATAATTGCCAAAGCAGTTACTCCATAGATAAACAGGTTTTGAATTGTGGCAAGTGCCGTATCGCACTGTACTTCAAGAGTTCCGTCATATCCTGTGTTCTGCATGATAAATCCGATAAGTGCTGATCCGATTCCCTGTCCAAACTTCTGTCCGGATGTTGTAGCAGACTGAATTGCACCAGCTGTACGCAAACCAGTTTTCCACTGTCCATATTCAATCGCATCTGCAATCATTGTAAAGATCATACCAAGAATCGGTGTCATACCAATACCTCTGAGAAGACCGCCAAATGTTACAAGTGCGATATTCTGTGGGCTGACAAGAAGAATCAATGATCCCGCAATGATAAATAATGCTCCCAAAATACACCAGTTTCTTTTGCTCATCAAATGCATAACCTTTCCAAGAGCCAATGTAGCAAAAACAGTAATACCATAACAAGCAGTATTTACATTACCAATAATATTCGTATCTCCTACAATCCATTTGCAATAATAGGATGCCATTGTTCCTGAGAATGTCTGATACATTGCAAAAAACACAAAATACAGGAAAAGCATGATAAAATATTTATTTTTAAATAATGCCGGAATCGCTTTCTTCAGCGGAATTTTTTCACCACCTACATCATCGATAACTTCTACTCGCTCACGAACACATGCAAAACAGAATAACATCATGAATGCTGCCCCGAAAGCATAGATTGCAGTCAGTATGATCCAGTTTTTCTGCGAAGACATTCCACCATTCGGCATCATATTAAGGATTCTTGTGAATAAAAGTGTAACAAGAATATTTCCAATTGGGCTCATAGCCATACGGATAATATTAATACCTGCACGTTCAGACTGATCACGTGTCATATATGTCATTGTCGTTGCAAAAGGAAGCTGGAACAAAGTATATACAACAGTAAGCATTAAGTTATATGTAATAAAAATGTAAATCGCCTGAGCAAATGTTCCAATCTGAGGAACTGTCATCAAAAGCACAGCTGCAATCGCATATGGAATAGACATTCTAAGCATCCATACACGGGCACGTCCGTACTTGGAACGTGTCCTGTCTACGATAAATCCGGCCATAATGTCGGAAACACCATTAAACACCTGAGAGATTGCAATAATCATTCCTATTACAGCAGCAGATACATGCGCAACATCAGTATAAAACAGAACCAGCAAGCTGGTAGAAATCGTAAATACAATATTTGTAGAGATTTCTCCGCATCCATACGCGAATTTTTCAAATCCGGATACGCGATCCTTTTGGATCAATTTATTATAACCATTCAGATTCATTCGTGTATACCTCTCTTTTCTATTTGCTGATTGTCTGTTCCAGTGCATCGATGGATGTACGTACACCTGCTTCCACAGACATTGTTAGATCTTCCATTTCAAGTGACACATCTCCGTCATACCCCATCATACTGAGCACAGAGAAAAACTCTTTCCACCATTTTAAGTCTTTTCCGCATCCAACTGCAACATAATTCCATACTCGGTCTGCTGATTCCGTTACAGGTCTTGGTTCCAGAATACCATTGATATCAGAAAGCCCTCTTTCTATACGGGCATCCTTTCCATGTACATGGAAGATACATCCTTTCAGAGCTCTTGCTGCAGCAATCGGATCTGCACCGAGAATCATCATGTGAGAAGGATCAAGATTAATTCCAATCATAGGGTCTGTTGCATTTCTTAATTTTAACATTGTTTCAGCAGACCATACCATAGTGCCAGGGAATTCTTCGATCGCAATCTTTTCTACACCACATTTTTTACAATGTTCAGCAAATTCTTTCCAGAATTCAATCGTCACTTTCCACTGATACTCATAGGCCGGTGCCATAAAATCTGGCCAGGATACTGTGGATGTAATCCAGTTTGGAGTTGTATCTGTTTCGTTTCCTGCCGGAAGTCCTGCCATAGCGACAATCTTCTTTACTCCCAGAAGTCCTGCAAGCTCAGCACATGCATACATAGATTTTTTATACTCTTCACCTGTTTTGGAAGGCCAGAGAGGATTACAGGATGTATTCAACGCAGAAATTCTCATTCCTCTTTTTTCCAACTCTCCCATAAATTCTTTTCTCTTCCCTTCGTCTGCTAATAATTCAGCAGTATTACAGTGCTTACGAGCACCCCATCCCCCCGCTGTCATCTCTACAGCATCTATTCCCAGGGATTTTACTTTATCAAGCATATCTGTATAAGACAGATCTGCAAATACATCTGTACAAATTGCCAGTTTCATACTTTTATTCCTCCATTTTAGTTTTTATTTATTTTCCTAACAGCTCTTTTTCAATTCTTTCTCTTGCTTCAGGTGCCTGTTTATCCATTTTTTCAGGGAAACCAAACATAGATACACAAGCGATATTGTCTCCTCCCACTTTCGGTGCATCAGGTCTGAGCTGTTTATTTGCAAAATCCATCTCTCTCAGAGTTTCAAAAATACCGTCAAAGTCTACGTCACCTTCACCCATAGCAAGATGCTGGTGAATGGTTACATCTGATTTTCCTCTTGCGTTTAACCACGGTGGATTTGCAATATAGCGGCAATCCAATGTCTGATTAAATGTGTCAGCAAAAAGTACATGTGTCAGTTCATCTCCGGCATAACGAAGCATGGACCTTACATCACCTTTTCCCTGATCATAGAAAAATCCATGAGGTGAGGAATATACATATCCCAGATTTTTCGAACGGAAAGACTTCACCATATCACAAGTTTCATTATTCAGCTCACAAAAATCATATGGGTGAGACTGAATCTCCACACGCAGTCCTTCTCGTTCAATAATCGGAAGAAGTTCTTCCATAGATTTAAACCACATCCCATTACAAATTTCCTGCTGGTTAGGATCTCCTGAAAGTTCTGTATTAATAACCGGCACTCCCATATCAACTGCGATCTCAATCATTCGTTTCCAGTTGGCTACCGCAAACTGTCTCTGTTCCTCTGTCGGACCGGACCAACGATATACTACGATAAAGGAGGAAATCTCTACACCAGTTTCTCTTAATGCTTTCTTATATTCTGCTTCACACTCTTTTGAAAAAAGCGGGTGTTTATAAAACGGATTGATTCTCGGATGAGGAGACTGCTCTATGTATTTATATCCCCAGTCTGCCACCTGATGAACCATCCTGTTAATATCCATTTGCTTTGCAAGAACATCTACATCAAATGCTATTTTCATAATGCTCCTCCTTATTTGTTATAAAATTCCGGCATATCTTCAATTTCAATATTTACAACTGTCTGTGTATCACGTGCTTTGGAAGCAGCTTTTGCAGTTACCTGTCCTACGTATCCATCCCACGCTGTAGGTCCGTCTACACGACCTTCTTTTGTTGCATTGATCCATTCCTGAACTTCTACATTGTAAGCTTCTACAAAACGTGTAGACCAGTCACGATCAATTGCATGTCCTCTTGTCGCATCTGCACATACTTCAATTGTTGCAGGCTGTGGCAAATTTAAGATTGCGTCTTCACAGCATACCTCACATTTAATATCGTAGCAGTGTCCCGTATTTACAAATGCTTCAACATCAATTCTAACACCTGATTTTGTTGTTAAGATCATAATCTGTGGATCCATTAAGTTCTCATGCGTACGTCTTGTGTTCTTTGCAAATACAACTTCTGCCGTTGCGTAATCTTCGTCCAGAAGCCATCTGAGAACATCAATTTCATGAATCATAGAATTTTCTACAGCCATTGGAGTTGTATAGCTTTCATCTACTGCAGGATTTCTGTGTGCACAGTGAAGAAGTAATGGTTCTCCGTAAGTACGATTTTTGATTGCTTCTTTTAACTGACGATAGCCCTGATCATATCTTCTCATAAATCCAACCTGTACAAGCTGTTTTCCTCCTGCAATCTCTGCTTCTACTATACGTTTGCAGGCATCTGCTTCCGGCGCAAGTGGTTTTTCACAAAAAACATATTTTCCAGCTTTGATTGCAGCCATTACATACTGCTCATGAAATGGGTCAATCGTTGTGACGATTACTGCATCGATATCATCAGAAGCAATCATCTCCTCACCGTCTGAGAAAAATTTGCATCCATATTTTTCAGCTACAGATTTTCCAAACTTTACATTAACATCTGCACATGCCACAACTTTTGCACCCTGGAGCTTATTATTGATTCTTTCAATATGAGTTCTTCCGATTGCTCCAACACCTACAAC
>JBJEMB010000006.1:0-5302 GCA_051879455.1 Lachnospiraceae bacterium | reverse complement strand
AAACTGATTTCAGTATATTCTCAGATATCCGATAAGTCAAGCTTCCGGTATCAGACACTGCACAGAATATCGACCGGCATAATCATCCTGTAAAATTATTCAGAATTTTCTTGTATAAAATCCGTATTAATGTATTACAATTATTATTGAAAGGAGCAATTTATGATACTTTTTACCGCATTCCTGATGATTATTCTTATTATTTCCGTTCTTTTATACGGAGTTATTTCCGCTTCCACCACCTATGATAAAGAGATAGATGACGAACAGCAAATGTTGTTCCTAAGTCAACGGAATAAATCAGACCATGCGCCGGATACGGAATATGAAGACAATTCTTCTCACAAATAAACAAGCTTTTCAATCGGATTCCTATTCGTTACAGATATGGTCTTAATTTTTCAATTAGTTCATACACCTTTGTGCCCGGTGAAGAATTTGCCGGAGGTCTTCCAGCGTTTGTTTCATCCAGCTTTTTGGCATACCGGATTGCCTGATCCATGTATGGCCTGAGAATCTCATACATATCCTCCCGTCCTTTGGAATATTCACCTTTTCCCAAACTCTGCAGCCAATCAGTCAATTTGGGCCAGTATTCCTTTCGATGGATATCGGAGTGGAAATAACTGAAATGCAGAAGGAACCAGAGCTCTATACACTGGTTTGACCACACCGCATGGTACTGTGTCTCATCCGTCGTGTTCTGGACACATAATTCTGCCGTACGGTTAATGTGATCTGCCGGGAAATCATCTGTATCATAAACCACCCAAACATGCTTATATCCGTTCGGATTCTCACCCGCCCGATTTTTGGCTTTTTCAAACAAGCTGAGTGTATTGTCCCCTTCACCATAAATGTCAAGCTGGATTTTTTCTCGATATTGCTGATTAACGATATCCTTTATCGCTTGAAAGTACTGTGGTTCTGTATTTATCCCTTCCGTAACAATTAAATGATACTCTGGCTGGATTTTGATTTCCCTATCGAGACGTTTTTTGATCCATCCTTTATTCAGGTCACTTTTCTTTGGAGGCTTTAAACTCATGTCCAATCGCCTCCCGAAAGCATATTGGTCAGATATGGATCAGCGCCGTATCTGCCTTCCATATACTGCTTATCAAATGCGGCTGTGCTATTTACGCGCTCGTTATCCTCACGGCGAATCTCGTACAGAGAATAAATCTCACTCTCGTGGTTTGAATTCTCTGCCGCAAACCAGATCTCATCCCTACGAAATACAGTGTTCTTCATGGTCGTCAGATCGTGGGAAGTAAACAAAAGCTGCGCGCCCTTGGTATTCAGCTTTGGGTTCTTAAACATGGAAATCACATATCGGAGCAGTTTCGGATGCAATTTCGCATCCAGTTCATCAATGATTACCAGACGGCCTTCCTGCAAAGCAAGCAGAAGAACCGGCAATGCTGCGATTAGTTTCTTGGTACCATCCGATTCATCCGAGTACTTTAACTCGTAAACTTTTCCGTTCACGGTTCTCTGCGTATAAAGCTGCTTTTCCTCATCATCGAACCGGTAACCTGAAAGATCGATTCCCATATCATTCAAAGCCTGGATGATCCGATTCTTAACAGAATCATTTTGTGAAAACATGATCATGTGTTCCACGACCGGGTTAGCATAATTCCGAATAATACAAGATTCAAACCAGCTTTGTACTTCAGCAATCATAGGGAGGTCATAATTAATCGCCAAAAATGACAAATAGGGCATCTTGGGATTGACAGACGTATTAATACTTGCTTTACTTATGCTTGGTCCTAATTCAATTTTGGAATACTCTCTCTCAAAAACAGTGCCGGTGCGCTTGCCTCCAATCGCCCGCCAATACAAGGATTCGGAAACAATCTCATCATTTAGCAAAGCCAAATAATAGCGGTATTCATTCTTTCCCTGACAGAAGAAAATTTCAAACTCAGTGGGTTGTTCTCTGGATGTTTCGTCCAGTAAAAACGGCTCATAGTTCACTCTTTGCTGAATGATTACGCTTTCGCGCGTCTTCTCCAAATCATGGATTGGCTTTACGACTGTAGAGATCAGACAGGAAAGTGCCCGTAGAAGATTTGATTTTCCTCCTCCATTTGGCCCATAAACAACTCCAACTGGGAGCAAACTCGCTCCTTTTATTTCCCTGTTCTCCTTTGTTTCTACTTTACATGTCAGCAGAGATTCGGCGAATTCGGGAATAGCAACAGCCTGAAAATCAAAAGTTGTTTCTCCCTTGTAGGATTTAAAATTCTGAAACGAAAACTGACAAAGCATAGTCTTCCTCCTTTCCATCCGATTTCATTATATGAGTTATGGGCCTCAAAGTCAAGTTTTATTCATTGTATCAAAAAATATTTTTCTTAAAATTAATTTATAAATCAATTTCTGGCTTTCCATGCATTACAAAAGTGATGGCTTCTGTGTATGACAGACCAATATCCCTGTGAGCATTGAAAACCCCTTTTTGACCTGATGTGCGGCAGCAGACTTATACACGGCCGCTTCCACCACCTATGATAAAGAGATAGATGACGAACAGCAAATGTTGTTCCTAAGTCAACGGAATAAATCAGACCATGCGCCGGATACGGAATATGAAGACAATTCTTCTCACAAATAAAAAAGCCATTCCGCCAATTATCCCGCCAAGCGTATTAAAAACCAGATCGCTGATCTGAAATGTACCCAATTTCAGAAACAGCTGGCATGACTCAATCACCAATGAAAACAGGAACGATACCTGCGCTGCCCGCAGCAAAACAGAAAAAGCTCCCGGCCTTTCCGTTTTAAAAAGACGACTTTTAAAAGCGTAGAAAAGCAGTATCGTAAACGGTATAAACAATATGGCATTCTCAATATTTTCTGTATAAATCTCTCCCTTTGCATTATGCAGGCTCCAGATTCCCAGCACATTTACCAGAGGATTGATCCACATACTTCTGCAGAGCAGTGTCCGGAACAATATCATAGCAGTATAAAACACCAGGAAAAATATCCTGCGAAACTCCCGGTTCCTGCAAAAGCCGGACATCCAGGCGCTTACTGCCTTCTTCCAGCCATGCTCTGCCGCATACATATATACAAACATAAAAAATACCGACAATACAAGAGCAGCCCAAAATTGCTGATATACGGCAGTCAAAACATTTTTCACGATATTTATGATATATTCCATCTTGCTCCCTGCTTCTGTGCAGGATCCGGCTCCATCACCAGCTGCACTTTTGAAAAATCCATTTTATCGCCTGTTTCCAGACAATCTCTGTTCGCTACAAAAAGAACGATACATTTTTCCGCCTCAATGCTTCGAACTGTTTCCCTTTTGGCAAATCGGGAACTGGGATATATGATCCCGGAAAACTCCGTTTTTCTCTGAATATACTTTGTAAAAACCTGAGTAGGCTTATATTCCGACGGATCCGACGAATCTGCCGGCTCCGAAATGCGGTACATAAATTCTTTCAGAAAGAACCATTTACTTCTTTTCGCCTTATTTTCCGAATCAAAAATGCTGGGACATTCTGATCGATACAGCGTTGACAGATCAAGGACCCGTATCCGCCGGTTTACATGAAAAATGCCAACTGTAACCAGATCATCTGGCCCCGCTCCTATCTCCGCAGCCGCAACCTGCTCCTGAAACGCACCATAAAACATCATATCGCCTTTTTCGCTCATGCGATTGTTGCTTGTTGCCAGCGGCGGCGCAGTTCCAACCAGTGAAGCCGGTATTACCGGAATATCATAATATTCCCTGTAATCAGCCCTGATATGCGTTCCGCAGCGGATCAGCGGACAGGACGGCTGCACGGTATCCGTAAGATTCAGTTCACGAATATAACTGTATATTTTGTCCAGACAGCTGCGGATTTCCTTTATCACAGGCGTTGCCCTCTCACGGTCACTTTCCGTAATAATCTGCTCTGCAGACAACTTGGACTTTTTTACCAGCTCGCAATACTGATTCCATTCCTGCATATCCTGCTCTTCCTGACGCGTTATAAACTGTTCTGCAGAAATACGATCCTCAAAAGTCAGTCTGTCCATCAGCTCCAGAAGCAATTCCTCACTTTCACACTCAAGGTACTGATTCAGTTCATCCATCACAAAATCATATGGATCCAGAACCGGATCCATATACTCTTCATTCTCAGAATCCCAGGCTACATTATCCAGCGCCGGCAAATATTCCTGATCTACGATTTTTTCAATCACCGGCATAACGTCATCCAATGGCAGTACATTCCTGCGGGCCGGACGGGCATCACCGTCCTTGCAAAAACTGCAGTATCCTCTTTTTCCTTTTTTTCTGATATAATTTCCCAAATATTTATCGCCGAAACACCCGGCACATACATTTTTACAAATCACTGAACAACTCTTCCTTATAAACTCCGGCTTCCGTCAGCCTTCTGAAACTCTCCACAACACTTTCCTTGTCTTCTTTATAGGTAACGCCAAACCATTTATCCGCTGTTTCCAGAACCTTTACAGAGACCTTCTTCTCCCGAAGAAGCTGACCAATATAAACAGGAAGCAGATATTCCGCTTTCAGCGGGGCAGACGGCTGCATCTCTTCAAAAAACTCCTCAAATCCTTTCTCAAGAACAGGAAGGAACTCCGGCGTCAGCCCCCACATATTCATGGAAACATAAGAACCGGCATCAATATCCATACCATTCACCGCCGCACCGGATGCTGTCTTAACAATATCACTGGTCTCGATCACATCTGTCAGATAACCATCGGCATCCACTCCGCAGATTCCTCTGGTCACACCGCCGTTCTCACTTAGTGTATTCTTCAGAATAAATCCTGCCATACAGAAATTCATGGAAGAAGCCGGGTCACAGGAAAGAAGGAACTCATGGATCTTCCGAAAGGCTTCTTTGCCGTAATAATCATCCGCGTTAATAACCACAAACGGTTCGTGAATCAAATCCTTCGCAGCCAGAACAGCCTGTCCTGTCCCCCAGGGCTTCTTCCTCCCTTCCGGCACAACGGCACCTTCCGGAACCGCCTCCAGACTCTGATAGGCATAGCCGATCTCCACTCCCAGTTTCTCACAGACCTTTCCGATCCTGTTACCAATCACTTCTTTAAAATCTTCCTCAATATCCCTGCGGATAATAAAAACGATCCTGTTAAATCCGGCCTCAATCGCATCATGAATGGAATAATCCATAATGATCTCGCCATGTATTCCCACCGGCTCCAGCTGTTTGATTCCGCCGCCAAAACGGGAACCTATTCCGGCCGCCATGATAAGCAATGTAGTTTTCATAATTCTTTTGTC
>JBJEMB010000005.1:27581-30433 GCA_051879455.1 Lachnospiraceae bacterium | reverse complement strand
ATATATACATTATAAACATATATATTAAAAAAACCAAGGTGAATTTATTTGTTATATTTTCATAAAAAGTTTTTGGATTATTGATAATTTTTGTAAAATTTGTTCACGATGCTGAAAATATATGATATAATGGCATTATATAACTGAGAAGGGGTGATGACATGAGGAAAAAAGAGATGATAGCGATGCTCTTGGCTGGAGGACAGGGCAGCAGACTTGGCGTCCTTACAGCGAAAGTTGCGAAGCCGGCAGTTGCATTTGGAGGAAAATACCGAATCATTGACTTCCCGCTTAGTAACTGTATTAACTCGGGAATAGATACAGTTGGTGTTTTAACGCAGTATCAGCCCCTGCGGTTAAATACACACATCGGAATCGGAATCCCGTGGGATTTGGACCGCAATTTTGGAGGGGTTTCTATCCTTCCGCCTTATGAAAAGAGCGGAAGCAGTGAATGGTATACGGGAACGGCGAATGCAATTTATCAAAACCTTGATTATATGGAGACATTTAACCCGGATTATGTGCTGATTCTCTCCGGAGACCATATATATAAGATGGATTATGAAGTGATGCTTGATTATCATAAGGAGAATAATGCAGATGTCACAATTGCTGCGATGCCGGTACCGATGGAGGAAGCAAGCAGATTTGGTATTGTCATTACAGATAATGACGGCAGGATTACAGAATTTCAGGAGAAGCCTCCTGTGCCAAAGAGTAATCTTGCATCAATGGGTATCTACATATTCAGCTGGCCGGTTCTCAGGGAGGCACTGATCTCTCTTAAGGACGAGCCGGGCTGTGATTTTGGAAAGCACATTATTCCGTATTGTCATGGCAAGGGACAGAGATTGTTTGCGTATGAGTATAACGGATATTGGAAGGATGTTGGCACATTAGGCTCTTATTGGGAAGCTAATATGGAGCTGATTGATATTATTCCGGAATTTAATCTGTATGAAGAGTTTTGGAAAATCTATACTAACAGCGAGATTCTTCCGCCACAGTACATTTCGTCAAATGCAGTAATAGACAGAAGTATCATCAGTAACGGATGTGAGATATACGGTGAGGTCCATAACTGTGTTATCGGTGCAGGAGTAGTGATAGGAGAAGGTGCAGTAGTGCGTGATTCTATCATTATGAAAGATACAAAGATTGGTGATGGATGTGTGATAGATAAAGCCATCATTGCAGAAAACTGTGATATTGGCAATCATGTTACGTTAGGAATAGGAAGCGAAGTTCCGAATAAGTTAAAACCAGCGATTTATTCGTTTGGTCTTGTGACGATCGGAGAAAAATCAAAGATACCGGATGGTGTACAGATTGGAAAGAATACTGCGATCAGCGGTGTTACGATCAGGGAAGATTATCCGAACGGTGTGCTTGAGAGTGGAGAAACTTTGATAAAGGCAGGTGATCTGGCATGAGAGCAGTAGGACTTATTTTAGCAGGTGGTAACAGCAACAAGATGCGCGAACTGACCAGAAAAAGAGCAGTGGCAGCTATGCCGATAGCAGGAAGTTATCGTGCCATTGATTTCGCACTTAGTAATATGTCAAATTCTCATATTCAGAAAGTTGCTGTACTTACACAGTATAATGCACGTTCTTTGAATGAACATCTGAATTCCTCCAAATGGTGGGATTTTGGAAGAAAACAGGGTGGACTTTACGTATTTACGCCTACCATTACGGCAGATAATGGATACTGGTACAGGGGAACCGCAGATGCGATCTATCAGAATCTTGACTTCCTCAAAAGGTGTCATGAGCCATATGTCATCATTGTGTCCGGCGATGCTGTATATAAGATGGATTATAATAAAGTACTGGAATATCATATTGAAAAGAAAGCAGATATAACAGTTGTGTGCAAAGAGCTGGATTCATATGAAGAAGCTTGCAGATTTGGAACAATTAAGATGAATGAGAGTATGCGCATTGAAGAATTCGAAGAGAAACCGATGGTAGCAAATTCCAATATAGTTTCTACCGGAATTTATATCATCAGAAGACGACAACTCATTGATTTGATCGAGCATTGCGCAGAAGAAGACAGGTACGATTTTGTAACCGATATTTTAATCAGGTATAAAAACCTGAAAAAGATTTATGGTTATAAGATAGAGGATTACTGGAGTAACATTTCGACAGTAGACGCTTATTATCAGACAAACATGGATTTCCTGAAACCAGAAGTGAGAAACTATTTCTTCAAGGAATTGCCTGAAATCTATTCGAAAGTCAGCGATCAGCCTCCGGCAAAATACAATCCGGGAGCAGTGGTAAAGAATAGTATTGTGGCAAGCGGAAGTATTATTAATGGAACGGTAGAAAATTCTATTATTTTCAAGAAAACTTTTGTCGGCAATAATTGTGTCATTAAGAATTCTATTATTCTAAACGACGTTTATCTCGGGGACAATACATATATTGAAAACTGTATTGTAGAAAGTCGTGATACAATTCGTGCGAACACGCGTCATGTTGGAGAGAATGGTGTGAAGGTGGTCGTAGAAAAAAATGAGAGATATGCAGTATAGTCATTGACTGAGCAGAAAGGAGCCATAACATGCAGATCACAGATGTACGTGTACGTAGAGTGGCAAAAGAGGGCAAATTAAAAGCAGTTGTATCCATTACTATGGACGATGAGTTTGTAGTACATGACATCAAGGTAATTGAGGGGGAAAAAGGACTGTTCATTGCCATGCCAAGCAAAAAAGCAGCAGATGGCGAGTATCGGGACATAGCACACCCGATTAATTCAGGAACAAGAGAACGCATTCAGAGTATTATTCTCGAGAAATATGATGAAGCGCTGAGGGAAGAGCCTGAGGAAGA
>JBJEMB010000005.1:18725-27481 GCA_051879455.1 Lachnospiraceae bacterium | reverse complement strand
CAGTAGGAACAAAGTTTCAGTGGTTCAAAGCCGCGCTTTTTTTCTGTCAAAACTTCTGGATTATACTTGACATCTCCTACAATCGGGCATCCGATTCCTGCAAGCTGTACCCGGATCTGATGATGCCGTCCGGTGTCCAGGTGAATGTCGAGTTCGCAACCGGATGATTCGCAAAAATAGCGGTTATCATCGGAGACAATTTTATAATTCAACCTGGCAAGCTTTGCTCCGGATGTATCTTTTGAGCACATTCTGGAGGTGTTGGTGCGTCCGTCTTTTACCAGGTAGTTTTCAAGAATGCCTTCAGAGTGTGACGGTGGATTCGTGACCATTGCGCGGTAATATTTTCCGAAACCATGGGAAGTAAGTTCTTTGTTCAATTCTTTTGCAGCAAAAGGTGTCTTTGCGAATACCATGATTCCTTCTACAGGTTGGTCTAACCGGTGAATGACTGCAAGGTAAGGTTCTCCCGATGTATTCTCTTTTTTACCCGGAGATTTTCTCTCTGGGCATGAAGCAATGTGGTTTTTTAAAATACTCACCATATCCGGACTACCGATCCGTTTGCTCTGAGTAGCGATTCCTGCCGGTTTGTGGCAGACCAGTATGTGATTGTCTTCATATAATATTTTTAAATCTTTGGTACCCATAAGAAATCTCCTTGACTTTGTACATGTTCGCTTTTATCATTTAATCATAGCATTTGGAAATATGCAAGAAAATGTAATAAGACAGGGGAAAAAGTATGGATTATATACTGTTGATCTTAGGGTTTTTATTGTTGATAAAAGGAGCAGATTATTTTGTGGATGGAAGTTCCAGTGTAGCAAAACTTTTGAAAGTGCCTTCCATTATTATCGGACTTACTGTTGTGGCATTCGGAACCAGTATGCCGGAATTGTCGGTCAGTGTAACAGCTGCACTGCAGGGGAATAATGATCTTGCTGTCAGCAATGTGCTGGGGTCGAATATTTTTAATCTGCTCGTTGTATTGGGATGCTGTGCGATAATCAGTCCTGTCCGCGCGAAATGGTCTCTTCTGAAAAAAGAATTTCCGTTTTCAATTTTTATCGCAGTGATCTTGCTTTTGCTGGATTCAGACTTTTCAATAGCAAAGGTTATGAAGGGAACAGATGATTTTGTGCTTGGAAGAATGGGCGGAATATTGTTTCTGATCATGTTCTGTGTATTTATAGCAGCAACAGTAAAAAGTGCCCTGGATTCCAGAAGAGAATCTTCCGATCCGGAGGAAGAATATAAAGTGCTGTCCCCGTTAAAAAGTGCAGTTTTCATCGTAGGAGGAATCATTGGAATTGCCTGGGGAGGAGATCTTGTTGTTAACTGTGCATGTAATATCGCAGAAACCTTTGGCATGAGCCAGACATTCATTGGGCTTACGATCGTTGCTTTGGGCACTTCGCTTCCGGAGCTTGTGACATCTATGGTGGCAGCGGGCAAAGGAGAAAATGATCTAGCTGTTGGAAATGTTGTGGGGTCGAATATTTTCAACATTTTGCTGATTCTTGGCGTATCTTCTACGATTACACCGATTCATCTGAATGTGACCGCAGTTTATGATACTTTAATCCTGATTGTAGCCAGTGTAATCGTCTATGTGTCTGCCATCAGTAAGCGTGAGATACAGAAGAAAGAGGGAGCGCTGTTTTTGTTTTCCTATTTCGCATTTTTTGTATATATTTTATTGAGATAGCTTTGAGATTAAGTGATGTCTACTTGACAAATGGGAAAGCATAGATTAAAATTACGATTAATTCGAAATTATTGGCAGTGAAGAGGATTAGTACATGTAAGCTGACTGCAGAGAGGGGATCATATGGTGTGAGATTCCTGTCGAGAACTGCATGGAACCCGCCTTGGAGCCTCTGCATGAAAAGTGCAGCGTCTAACCGGCGTTAACGGTAATGAAGCGAACTGCGAGAGATTTCTATAATTTTTTATATAAAAAGGAATGCAGTTAACTAGGGTGGTACCGCCGAGCTTTTCGGTCCCTTTTTGGGAGAGCAAGCTTGGGCGGTTTTTTTGATTTGTAGAAAAATTTTTTCACAAAGCAAAATGGTTCAGGCAAAATTCTTCCAACATCAAGTATCGTGGGGCAAGGGCTCCGCAAAAAAAGAAAAGGAGAAGAGAAACATGGCAAAAGACAAGAAACTGGTAAAAAACATCACGCCACGTGATGTAGACTTCGCACAGTGGTACACAGACGTTGTGCGTGAGGCGCAGCTGTGCGATTATTCAAGTGTAAAAGGATGTCTTAATTATCTGCCGAACGGTTATGCAATCTGGGAACTGATTCAGGCTGATCTTGACAGACGTTTTAAAGAGACAGGCGTAGAGAATGTATACCTTCCGGTATTGATTCCGGAGTCACTTCTTGAAAAAGAGGCAGAGCATATCGAAGGTTTTGCTCCGGAGGTTGCCTGGGTAACACATGGTGGTATGGAGAGACTTCAGGAGAGAATGTGTATCCGCCCGACATCAGAGACTCTTTTCTGTGATCTGTGGGCTAAGACAGTAAAATCTTACAGAGATCTTCCAAAAGTATGGAATCAGTGGAACAGCGTACTTCGCTGGGAGAAGACAACAAGACCATTCCTTCGTTCCAGAGAGTTCTTGTGGCAGGAAGGTCATACCATTCACGCAACATATGAAGAGGCAGAAGAAAGAACAATCCAGATGTGGGAAGTATATAAGGATTGTTACAAAGAAACATTGGCGATTCCTTTCGTAGCAGGAAGAAAAGCTGAGCATGAAAAATTTGCAGGAGCACAGGATACTTATACAGTAGAAGCACTGATGCATGATGGAAAAGCACTGCAGTCAGCAACAAGCCATTTCTTCGGAAGCGGATTCCCGGATGCATTTGGTATCAAATATGTAGATAAAAACAATGAACTTCAGAGTGTATATGAGACTTCCTGGGGATGGTCCACAAGAAGTATCGGCGGACTGATTATGGTTCATGGTGATGATGACGGTCTGGTTCTTCCGCCGCATGTTGCACCGGTTGAGTGTCGTATCATTCCGATCGCTCAGCATAAAGAGGGCGTTCTTGACAGAGCATATGCACTTCTCGATGAATTGAAGAAAGCAGGATACAGAGTTAAGATTGATGATTCAGATAAGAGCCCAGGATGGAAATTCTCTGAGCAGGAAATCCTTGGTATCCCGACCCGTATTGAGATCGGACCGAAGGATATCGAGAACAATCAGGTTGTTGTGGTTCGCCGTGATAACCGTGAAAAGATTGTTGTTGCCATGGATGAGATCGCAGGAAAGCTTCGTGATATCTTAGAGACAATCCAGCAGGATATGTATGACAGAGCTAAGAAGTTTTTGGATGATCATATTGATCAGGCAACTGACATCGAAGAGATGAAAGAAAAATTCAAAGAAAACCGTGGTTTCGTAAAAGCATGCTGGTGCGGAGATCCGGAATGCGAAGGCGAAGTGAAATATGTGACAGGTGGTGCCGCAACGAGATGTCTGATCGAAGACGAAGAGATGATCTCAGATAAATGTATCTGGTGCGGAAAACCGGCTAAGCATATGGCATACTGGGGTAAAGCATATTAAGATGGTTAAGATTCAATTACCGGACAAAGTAAATAGAATTATTCATACACTTCAGAAAAATGGGTTTGAAGCTTATGCAGTAGGAGGCTGTGTGCGTGATTCCATCCTTGGCAGGGAGCCGGAGGACTGGGATATCACCACATCCGCCATGCCTCATGAGACAAAAGCATTGTTTGACCGGACATTTGATACCGGGATTGAACATGGCACAGTGACAGTTCTTCTTGAAAAAGAAGGATTTGAGGTGACGACATACCGGATTGACGGAAAATACGAAGACAGCAGACATCCGACAGAAGTAACATTTACACGTTGCCTGAAAGAAGATCTGCTTCGTCGGGATTTTACGATTAATGCTATGGCTTACAATGAAAAAGATGGACTTGTGGACATCTTTGGAGGTCTTTCGGATCTGAGTGCCGGGATTATCCGGTGTGTGGGAAATGCAAAAGAACGCTTTTCGGAGGATGCACTTCGCATCCTCCGGGGCGTCAGATTTGCTGCTCAGCTGGGATTTTCTATTGAGGAAGGGACACGGCGCGGGATGAAAGAGCTTGCACCGACTCTTCAGAAGATCAGTGCGGAGCGCATTCAGGTGGAACTTGTAAAGATGGTGGTATCTAAAAGGCCAGAGCTTTTAAGGGATGCTTATGAGTTGGGAATAACAGCACAGTTTCTACCGGAGTTTGACAAATTAATGGTGACGGAACAGGAAACACCGCATCATATGTACAATGTGGGAGAGCATACTATACATGCCATGGAAAATATAAGGGCAGATAAAGTTCTGCGTCTGACGATGCTTCTTCACGATATGGGAAAGCCAGCACTTAAGACTTTTGATGAAAATGGTCGTGCACATTTTAAAAAACATGCATTTGAAAGTGAGAAAATCGCCAGAGCAGTGTTAAAACGGCTGAAGTTTGATAATGATACTCTGCATAAAGTGACAAGACTGGTATATTACCATGATTATCGTATGCCTGCCACAGCGAAAAATGTGCGAAGGGCCATGAATATGATTGGAGAAGATATTTTCCCTTATTATATGGAAGTGCGAAGAGCAGATGTTCTGGCGCAGAGTCTGTATAAGAGAGAGGGGAAGCTTGAAAATCTCGATGCAATAGAAGCGTTATACAGAGATATTATTGAAAAAGGCCAGTGTGTATCGTTAAAAGAGCTTGCTGTGACCGGAAAAGATTTAATAGAAGCTGGTATGACCCCTGGAAAAGAAATCGGAGAAAAGTTAAATGAGCTGTTAGAGCTTGTCATTGAACAGCCGGAATTGAATCAAAAAGAGAAACTGCTTGAACGTTTATCGTTTAAGTAAAAGAAAAATGAAATAAAAATATGGCAAGAATATTTTCATCCCTCGCCTCATACGTTAGAAAGAGTAGTTGCAAACTATAACGTAGAGTGCGGGGGATGTTGGTATGCAGGAATATGAAAAAAATATTTTGGAAAGATATAAAATCGATACATGCAGCACTCGCAAAGTAAGGGGTGCTGTTTTATGCGATACAGATCAGGGACTTTTTTTGTTAAGCGAGGTATTTGCGCCAGGGAGTCGTATTCTGGCATTATGCGAATTGTATGACCATCTGGAGAGACAGGGATATAACGGACTGGACCGACTGCTTCCCAACGCAGAAGGAGAATATATTACCATTTTAGAGGATGGGAAAAAATATGTAATGCGTCAGTGGTTTCGGTCAAGAGAATGTGATTTCCGGAAACCGTCAGAACTTTTGGAAGCGGCGGGAAATCTGGCAAAACTTCACATGATCATGAGAGTGGAGATTTCTTCGGTACCGATGGCTGAGCATCTGGAAAAAGAGTATCAAAGACATGACAGAGAGCTTCGGAAAGTGCGGAAGTTTATTCGGTCAATGACGTCCAAAGGAGAATTTGAGCTTGCATTTTTAGAGCATTTTGATGAAATGTATCAATGGACAGAGATTGCAGGGGATCTTTTGCGTCAGTCAGATTATGATAAGCTTTGGCGGGAAAGTATTGACTGTCATTGTCTGGTACACGGGGAATATAATTATCATAATATTCTCATGGGATGTGATGATGCCCGTAGAGAGTCCGACATTATAGCTACGACTCATTTTGACAGATTCAGACAGAATATACAGGTAGAGGATCTGTATTATTTTTTAAGGAAAGTGATGGAAAAACACGGATGGAAAGAAAGGCTTGGGGATAGCATGTTAAATGCTTATTCGGCAATTCGTCCGCTTTCATCGGAGGAGATGCGCTATTTGAAAATCAGGCTCATGTATCCTGAAAAATTCTGGAAAATCGCAAACTCTTATTATCATTCAAATAAAGCATGGATTTCTATCAAGAATATTGAGAAGTTAAACACAGCCATTAGGCAGACGAAAGAAAAAGAAAAGTTTATAGAGAATATATTCTGGTAAATATTATAATTGCGTTTGGCGCCAAAACCCCCGAAAACATGGAAATATACGCATTTTTCCTTGACAAACAAATGGAAAATGAGTATAACTATAATACAGGCTGTGACGCTGTATTATACGTGTTGCAGAGGGAAGAATAAAAAAGAATGACAAGGCAATCGTTCGTATTAAACAAGAGGAGGAAATTATCCATGAATAAGACAGAATTAGTAGCAGCAATTGCAGACAAAGCAGAATTATCTAAAAAAGATTCTGAAAAAGCCTTAAAGGCATTTATAGATGTTGTATCTGCAGAACTTAAGAAAGAGCATAAAGTACAGTTAGTAGGATTTGGTACTTTCGAAGTAACAAAGAGAGCAGCAAGAGAGGGAAGAAATCCGCAGACAGGTAAAGTTATGAACATCAGTGCTTGCAAGGCTCCAAAATTCAAAGCAGGAAAAGCTTTAAAGGATGCTGTGAACGAGTAAATTGTGGATAAATAAAGTAGAGGGCCTGTGGCTCTCTATTTTTTTGGTTTACTGAAACTCTGGAAAGGAAGAACCTATGAGATTAGACAAATTTTTAAAAGTATCCCGCCTGATCAAGAGAAGAACTGTCGCTAATGAAGCATGTGACGCAGGAAGAGTAATGGTCAACGGAACTGTTGCGAAAGCTTCTGTCAAGGTGAAAGAAGGCGATGTTATCGAAATTCAGTTTGGAACAAAGACGGTGAAAGTAAAGGTTTTAGATATAAAAGAAACTACAAAAAAAGAAGAAGCGAATGAACTTTTCGAATATTTATAATCAGAACTTGTAATAAATGCGAACAACCTTTCATATACTTTAACGTGCGAAGCACGCCCATGCGGAGTGTATGTGTTACAGATATGTACAAAGGGCACGTTGTTAAGAAAGGTTGTGATGTGTATGGAAGAAAAGACAGCACAAAAAAATCATAAACTGGTTGTTAATAACCGTAAAACCAGTCTTGTGACAGGAGTTCTGGATGTCCTGTCTTTTGATTTGAATGAGATTCTGCTGGAGACGGAACAGGGAATGATGATGGTGAAAGGAACAGATCTGCATGTGAATCGGTTAAGTCTCGAGAAGGGGGAAGTGGATCTCTCAGGAAATATTGACAGTATTTCTTATTCAGATGTTCATGCTGGCGTAAAACAGGGGGAGAATCTGTTTGCGAAGCTGTTTCGATAGAAAATGCCAGATATCAGAGAAGAATTGATTATTTTTTTGACTGCTCTGGTCACCGGCGTGATTCTGAGACTCATGTATCGCTGCATATGCTGTTTCCGTCAAATAATAAAACATAACTACTTTGCCATAGGAGTTGAGGACCTGGTTTTCTGGGTGGGTTGTGCGTTATATGTGTTTGTGCAGATTTACTACACAAGTGATGGTAGTATAAGATGGTATTTTGTACTAGGTGTTGTACTGGGTGCTTTTTTTTGCGCGGTTGTTCTGCGTTTTCTGGAAAAAACGGCAAAAAAAATCTACGCTAATTTGAAAACATATTTTTTTTAAAAACTTGCCAAATCCAAAAAAAAAAGATAAGATTAAATATATTAAGGGGAAAAGTCCGATATGATCGGCAAAAGGTGAGTATAAATTATGAATAAGATTAAGCAGAAGAGACGCAGCTCCAGACAGAGACAGCGTCTTAAAAGTCACAAAAGAAGTGTGCTGGCAATAGGGATGGTACTTTTGCTTCTGGTTGTTATGGTGTCTGTGAATGGCATGACATTGCGAGCAAAAGACAAGGCTTATGCAGCGCAGGAGCAAGAACTTAGACAGCAGATTGAGGAAGAAAAAGCGAGATCAGAAGAGATAGATGATCTTGAAAAATATGTGGGTACGGATGAATATGTCGAGGAAGTTGCCAGGGATAAACTGGGGCTGGTCCATAAGAATGAGATCATATTCAAAGCAAAATAGTTACAGATACAGATGATAAGCTTTAGGATTTTATCCTAAAGCTTTTTCTTTTAATAATTAAAGGGGAGATTTTGGGATGGAAGAAATAAAAGATAAAGGGGCTTTTTTAAATCCATATGTGATACAGATGGACAAGTTTGCAGATTCCATGATGCATTTGTCGAAAACTTTTTTTACATTAGAGGGATACAAAGGGACGTTTTCAAAAGAGGAATTCGAGGAAATGTTTCAGAAAATCACAGAGAAAGTGTGTGAGCATTGTGAAAAGAAGGATACGTGTTTAAAGGAGAAGCGAGTTTATACATATCAGATGATGTATGAAATTTTATGTGCGGTTGAGGAATATGGAGCAGAGCTGAATGTTGAATTGAAAAGAAAGATGCAAAAACAATGTATCTTTGCACCGAGATTTTTAAGGGAGACACTGGAAGTATATGAAAATGCGAAAAAGATACTTATGTGGAATAATAAGATCGTGCAAAACAGAGAGGGGTACGCCGGTCAGCTGAAAAGTTTTGCAAGACTTCTTCAGTATACAACAAGGGAACTGGATGCGGGTATTTTTGAAGATGAGCATTTGGAAAAAAAGCTGAAAAATCATTTAAAGAAAATGGGAGTAAAGATGCTTTCGTCTGTTTTTTATATTACTCCCCAGGGGAAATATGAAATCCATCTTACTGTCAAAGCTATGAAAGGACTTTGCGTTGCGACAAAAGAGCTTGCCTATGAAGTGGGAGATTGTATCGGAAGAATGATGATGCCGCAGCAGGGGGAGAGACCCATTGTCGGAAATCAGTACTGTAC
>JBJEMB010000005.1:0-18625 GCA_051879455.1 Lachnospiraceae bacterium | reverse complement strand
CTTGTGATCGGAAGGGAAGACGTGCGTTTTTCTACGATTGATGTCTGCCTGTTTGACCTATATACCGGATGCTGTGAATTTGTAAAAGCGGGTGCAGCTGCAACATTTATAAAGCGTAAGGATGGCGTGGAAAAGATCAGTCTGTCAACACTTCCTGTTGGAGTGATCAAAGATATGGAAATTGAATCAATAAAAAGAGAACTTGAATCAGGAGATTTTGTGATCATGGTGACAGATGGTGTGATGGATGCTCTTCCGGTGAATGAGCAGGAATCATTAATGATTACCTATATTGAAGAGACAAATATTATAAATCCGACAGAACTTGCCAGGTATCTGCTTGGAAAAGTTCTGGAGTGCAGCCAGGAAAAACCGACAGATGATATGACGATTCTGACAATAGGTATGTGGAAATTATAAGACTTGCATTTTGCCGGGATTTTTTATATATTTAACAAAAAAGGATATCTTATATGTATCAGAGAGTAAAGGCATATATCAGGGAACAGAAGATGCTGAAAAGTGGAGATAGAGTGATCGCAGGCGTATCGGGAGGTGCAGATTCCATATGCCTTCTTTTCATACTTTTAGAACTGAAAAAAGAACTCGGATTTGAGCTTATGGCTGTGCATGTCCATCATGGGCTGCGTGGTTCATCAGCAGATGCAGATGAAGAATATGTAAAAAAAGTGTGTCGGGATCAGAAAGTCCGGCTGTTTGTATTTCATGAGGATGTAGCGGTATATGCAAAAAATCATCATCTGACACCGGAAGAAGCAGGCCGGGAAGTCAGACGAAAGATTTTTATGAAGGTTTTGGAAGAACAACGTGCAACATGTATTGCGCTGGCGCATCATCAAAATGATAATGCGGAAACTTTTTTGTGGAATCTGTGTAGAGGAAGTGGACTAAAAGGACTTAGGGGAATTCTGCCGAAAAATGGAGTCTGGATCCGGCCTCTTTTATGTCTGACCCGAAAAGAGATTGAATCATATCTGGAAAAAAGGGGAATATCTTATTGTACGGATGAGACGAATCTGGAAGATCATTATACGAGGAATCGAATACGTAATCATGTAATCCCTTATCTGGAGGAGAATGTTAATTGTCAGACAGTATCTCATATTACAGAAAGTATGAGGCAGCTTGAAAGTATCGGCAGGTATATAGAAAAAGAAGTAGAGCATTATGAGGCGAAATGTATAGATATAAGAGGCGGGAAGGAATATATCCTGAATAAAACCAAATTTGATAAAATCCCGGAAGAGTTAAAGCCTTATGTGATTTATCATGTGATATGCAGTGTTTCGGGAAAGCAGAAAGATATTACCTCTGCACATGTAAGGATTACAGAGGATTTACTTTCAAAGCAGGTTGGGAAAAAGACAGACCTGCCTTATGATACCGAGGTGCTTCGATGTTATGAAGGGCTTTCTTTCAGAAAAAAAACAAAGGAGCCTGACCAGAAGATCAAAACAGAGGAGGAGCAGGCAAACAGGCTGTTTGATCTGCGAATACTGGAGAAATGTACAGAATCAAAAACATTTCCAGAAAATACCTACACGAAATGGTTTGATTATGATATAATAAAAAATACTGTAAAAATAAGACATCGCATGCCGGGAGATTATATTGTTATTGATAAAAACGGCAGAACGCAAAAGCTTAAACAGTATTTTATAAATGAAAAAATTCCACGGAATATGAGAGACAGCATTTGGCTTGTAGCAGATGGACAGGAAATTCTCTGGATTGTTGGCTACAGACAGAGCCAGGCGTATCAGATTCATCATGATACAAAAAGAATATTAGAGATTAAATTTTACGGAGGAAAAGAAGATGGCAGAGCATGTGAGGGTGTTGATCCCGGAAGAGGATGTTGCAAAGAGAATTGAAGAATTAGGAAAACAGATCAGTGAGGACTACGCCGGGAAGCAGGTACATTTAATTTGTGTGCTGAAGGGTGGCGTGTTCTTTATGTGTGAACTTGCAAAACGCATTTCTGTTCCGGTTTCTCTTGATTTTATGAGTGTAAGCAGTTATGGAGACGGGACATCATCAAGCGGAATTGTAAAGATTGCAAAAGACCTTGATGAAGCGTTGGAAGGAAAAGATGTTTTGGTTGTGGAAGATATCATTGATTCAGGAAGAACCCTGTATTATCTTCTGGATATCCTGAAAAAGAGAAATCCTAACAGCATGAGACTTTGTACACTTTTAGATAAACCGGATCGCAGAGTAAGAGATGTGAAAGTAGATTATGTGGGTTATGAGATCCCGGATGAGTTTGTAGTCGGATATGGACTGGATTACGCACAAAGATATAGAAATCTGCCATACATTGGTGTTGTAGAAGGCGTGGAATAAAAAGGAGGCTTGCAATTGAACGAGAAGAGGAGAGGAATCAGCGGAATCAGTGTGCTGATATTCATATTATTTCTGTTCGGGGCATTGTGGTTTACCAATCAGATGGACCGAAGAGAGAGCGAACTGACCTGGACAGAATTCGAACAGATCATTGCAGGTGATGATGTGAAGGCTGTCCATATCGTACAGAATAAAGATGTTCCTACAGGACAGGTTGAGATTGAACTGGTAACCGGGAATGAAAATGAAAGAGATATTAAGTATCTCTATGTGTCTGATGTAAATGAGATTCAGGATTATCTGAAAGAAAAAGGAATCCAGAATTACACTATGGCTGATGTTCCGGAAGAAAACTGGTTTGCGGAGACGATCATGCCAATGCTGCTTATGATGGCAGGAGTATTTATTATTTTTATGTTTATGAACCGTCAGGGCGGTGGTGCCAATGCAAAAGCCATGAATTTTGGCAAAAGCCGTGCGAAACTGAGCAAAGAAGGCGAGAATACGGTTACATTTGCCAAAGTTGCAGGTTTGCAGGAAGAAAAAGAAGAGTTGGAAGAAATTGTAGATTTCCTGAAATCGCCGAAGAAGTATATTCAGGTTGGAGCAAGAATTCCGAAAGGTGTACTTTTGGTTGGACCTCCGGGAACAGGTAAGACCCTTCTTGCAAAAGCAGTTGCCGGGGAAGCAAAAGTTCCGTTTTTTACAATTTCCGGTTCGGATTTTGTAGAGATGTTTGTCGGTGTAGGTGCATCTCGAGTGAGAGATCTTTTCGAGGATGCAAAAAAGAATGCCCCATGTATTATCTTTATCGATGAGATTGATGCGGTTGCCCGCAGGAGAGGTACAGGTATGGGCGGCGGCCATGATGAGAGAGAACAGACATTGAACCAGCTTCTTGTTGAGATGGATGGATTTGGTGTGAATGAAGGTATTATCGTTATGGCGGCAACGAACCGTGTGGACATACTTGATCCAGCAATCCTGCGTCCGGGAAGATTTGACCGTAAGGTTATGGTCGGAAGACCGGATGTGAAAGGAAGAGAGGAAATTCTTAAAGTTCATGCGAAAGGGAAACCGCTCAGTGAAGAGATTGATCTGAAACAGATCGCTCAGACCACTGCAGGATTTACAGGTGCAGACCTTGAGAACCTTTTGAACGAGGCGGCAATTCTCGCAGCAAAAGACAGTCGTGTATTTTTAAAACAGGATGACATTAAGAAAGCATTTGTAAAAGTGGGAATCGGTGCAGAAAAGAAAAGCCGGGTTATCTCTGATAAAGAAAAGAAGATCACGGCGTTCCATGAGGCAGGACATGCGATTTTATTCCATGTGCTTCCGGATGTGGGACCAGTTTACAGTGTATCGATCATTCCGACCGGCAGTGCCGGAGGATATACCATGCCTCTTCCGGAAAAGGATGAGATGTTTAACACAAAAGGTAAGATGCTGCAGGATATCGTTGTTTCACTTGGAGGTCGTGTGGCGGAAGAAGAAGTGTTTGATGATATTACAACAGGAGCATCACAGGATATCAAACAGGCTACCAGCATTGCAAAATCCATGGTAACAAAGTTTGGTATGTCAGAGGCGGTTGGTCTTATCAACTATGATGATGACAGTGATGAAGTGTTCATTGGCAGGGACCTTGCGCATGCATCCAGAGGTTATGGAGAGAGCGTTGCAACAGTAATAGATAAAGAAGTTAAGCGTATTATTGATGAATGTTATGCAAAGGCAAAGGCAATTATTCATGAATATGACGATGTGCTTCATGCATGTGCGGATCTTCTCCTGGAAAAGGAAAAGATATCCAGAGATGAATTTGAGGCTCTGTTTGAGGGTAGATAATACAAGTAGATAAAGAGGGTGATAACCATGAATAAACAGGCTTTGTTCTGTGACGGGGCCGGGTGGTACGTGTCCCCGCAGGAACCGGATTGTAATCAGATTGTCACATTGAGATTCCGGACGGCAAAAGAAGATGCTGTCCGGGTTTGTCTTGTTATCGGTAAAGAAAAGTATGAGATGCACAAAGAATTTTCCGAAGGCGTATTTGATTATTATTTTATAGAATGGCAGCTTGATGATAAGCCGCTTGAGTATTGCTTTGAGATTTGTGACAAAGAAGGGGTATGTTATTATAACCGCGGTGGAGTTTGTGATGAGCCCGCGGAAATTTATAATTTTAAGGTTGTTCCGGGATTTTCTACACCGGAATGGGCAAAAGGTGCGGTGATGTACCAGATTTATACGGATCGTTTCTTTAATGGAGATGAATCGAATGATGTAGAAACTAATGAATATTTTTATATCGGAGATTATAGCCGAAAAGTAACAGACTGGTATAAATATCCAGATGTTATGGGCGTTCGTGAATTTTATGGCGGTGATCTTAAAGGCGTTTGGGAGAAGCTGGATTATCTCCAGGAGCTTGGCGTAGAAGTCATTTATTTTAATCCACTGTTTGTGTCACCGTCCAACCATAAATATGATATTCAGGACTATGATTATATTGATCCGCATCTTGGTGTTATCAAAGAGGATGGCGGAGAAGTGCTGAGAAACGGAGATTCACATAATTCTCATGCGACAAAATATCAGATGAGAGTGGCAAATGTGAAGAATCTGGAGGCGAGTAATGAATTCTTTGCTGAATTTGTTGAAGAACTTCACAGAAGAGGCATGAAGATCATCCTTGACGGAGTTTTTAATCATTGTGGTTCTTTTAATAAATGGATGGATAGAGAAAGAATTTATGAAAAGCAGGAAGGATATGCGCCAGGAGCCTATATTAGTGGAGATAGTCCGTACCGGGATTATTTTCAGTTTTTGGAACAGGAAGATAAGTACTGGCCATACAACAGACATTATGATGGCTGGTGGGGACATGATACCCTTCCAAAGTTAAACTATGAAGGATCAAAAGATCTGGAAGAATATATTCTCGATATCGGGAAAAAATGGGTGTCTCCGCCATACAATGTAGATGGATGGCGTCTGGATGTGGCAGCAGATCTCGGGCATTCCAGTGATTATAATCATGGATTCTGGAAGAAATTCAGAAAAGTAGTGAAGGAAGCCAATCCAAATGCGTTGATTCTGGCCGAACATTACGGAGATCCTATCAGCTGGCTTCAGGGAGATGAATGGGATACGGTCATGAATTACGACGCGTTTATGGAACCTGTCACATGGTTTTTGACAGGAATGGAAAAGCACAGCGATGAGAGAAAAGAAGAACTTCAGGGAGATGCAGAGCACTTTGTAAATTCTATGAGGTATCATATGTCAAGAATGCTGACGCCGTCCCTGCAGGTTGCCATGAATGAATTATCGAATCATGATCATTCCAGGTTCCTGACAAGAACGAATCATGTAGTAGGACGTGTGGCAGATAAAGGACCGAAGGTGGCAGAGGAATTTGTTGATGAGGCAGTCATGCGTGAGGCTGTAGTTATGCAGATGACATGGGTAGGAGCACCGACCGTATACTATGGAGATGAAGCTGGCGTGTGTGGATTTACAGATCCGGATAACCGGCGAACTTATCCATGGGAACATGAAAACCAAAAACTGCTTGATTTTCATAAAGAGATGATACGGATCCATAAAAACAGCCAGGCATTGAGAACCGGATCTTTATTGATGCTGTGCCAACAGGAGAATGTACTGGCATATGGAAGATTTAACGACGAAGAACAGGTGATTGTGATATTAAATAACAGCGATTGCCTGAAAGAAATTACAGTTCCGGTATGGCGGGCAGGTGTACCTATGCGAGGAAGAATGCAGAAACTGATGTATTCTTACGACAAAGGATATACGACAGATTACGACGAGTATCTTGTGCGCGGCGGAGAAGTAGTTGTGAATATGGGCGCAAAGTCAGCATTAGTGATGGAGAAATTGCGATAACATAGGGTGATATAGAGGGTGCCAGCGGCAGCCCTCTTATTTAATGTCCTTCGGATGATTATTTTGTCAGAACTTCCACTCCGGTCTCGGTAATAAGTACCATGTATTCTACCTGCGCGGAAAGTCCGTTGTCAATTGTATATACGGTCCAGCCATTGTCTTCATCAACAAAAAAGTCAGGGCTTCCTTCGTTGATCATTGGCTCGATGGTAAACATCATGCCTGGAACAAGAACCATCTCACTGCCTTTTGGAGTTACATAACTGACAAAAGGATCTTCATGAAACGCAAGTCCGATGCCATGACCGCCGATTTCTTCTACGACAGAGTAACCGTTTGCCTGAGCGTGGCTGTTGATCGCATAAGCGATATCTCCAAGGTGTCCCCATGGTTTTGCGGCTTTTAATCCCAGTTCTACACATTCTTTTGTGACGCGTACAAGTTTTTCGGCCGCGGGTGTTGTTTCTCCGATGATAAACATTCTGGATGCGTCTGAAAAATAGCCATTGAGTATAGTGGAAACATCAACGTTTATAATATCGCCTTCTTCCAGAATCTCGTTTTCATCAGGAATGCCGTGGCAGATAACATTATTGATGGAAGTGCACACACTTTTTGGAAACCCTTCATAGTTCAATGGTGCAGGAATACCGCCGTGTTCTGTCGTAAAATCATAGACCAGTTTGTCAATCTCAGCAGTACTCATTCCTGCATGAATGTGGGAAGCGACATGATCCAGCACTGCAGTATTCAGTGCAGCACTTTTCTTAATGGCTTCGATTTGTTCTGGTGTTTTTAAAAGAGAGCGGTCAGGAACAATATGTCCTTTTGCCTCAAGAGTCCAAAGTTTTATGTCTAATTTATCCAATTTTTTTCCCGCCTTTCAAAATAAATCATCGATTCATTTTAGAATGATATTTGCTATACACTATATCACTTTTATGGTGTTTGTGACAGGGGATTTTTATGAAACACGATAAAAATCAATTTTGTGTGGCTGCCAAACTTGTATGAGATTTTAAAATAAGGTATACTATTACATTATAAGAACATGAGAAAGGAGCAAAGTGTATGTTAAGAATAGGAATGCTTACCAGTGGTGGCGACTGTCAGGCTTTAAATGCAGCCATGAGAGGTGTAGTGAAGGGAATCTGTTCAAAACGTGATGATGTAGAGATCTATGGGTTCCAGGAAGGATATAAAGGTCTCATTTATTCCAATTTCAAGATGCTGACAGCAAGAGATTTTTCAGGAATACTGACTGTTGGCGGAACAATTCTCGGTACATCCAGACAGCCGTTCAAGTTAATGCGTGTTCCGGATGCAAATGGTCTTGATAAAGTGGAGGCGATGAAACACACCTATCACAAGCTGAATCTTGATTGTCTTGTTGTGCTTGGTGGAAATGGAACACATAAGACAGCACATATGCTCAGTGAGGAAGGATTGAATGTTATTACACTTCCGAAGACGATTGATAATGATCTTTGGGGAACAGAGATGACTTTCGGATTCCAGAGTGCAGTAGATATTGCAACAGATACGATAGACAAGATCCATACAACAGCAACTTCCCACAGTCGTGTATTTATTGTAGAGGTTATGGGACATAAGGTTGGATGGGTAACTCTTCATGCCGGTATCGCAGGCGGCGCAGATATTGTGCTTCTTCCGGAGATTCCGTATGATATCAACGTGATTGCAGAAGCAATTAACAGAAGAAAAGCTGCGGGCAAGAAATTTACCATTATTGCAGTAGCAGAAGGTGCAATTTCAAAAGAAGATGCAAAATTATCGAAAAAAGAGCTGAAGAAGAAAAACGAAAAGAAGAAATATCCATCAGTTGCTTATGAGCTGGCGGAGAAAGTTCAGGAAAAGACAGATCAGGAAGTTCGTATCACTGTGCCGGGACATACACAGAGAGGAGGATCTCCGTGTCCGTATGACAGAGTTTTGTCCACAAGACTTGGTGCGGCAGCAGCAGAGGCGATTCTTGACGGACAGTTTGGCTGTATGATCGGAGTGAAGCATAATGAGATGATTCGTGTGCCTCTTTCAGAGGTTGCAGGAAAACTGAAATATGTAGATCCTAGTGCTTCAATTATTAAAGAAGCTGAACTTACAGGAATCAGTTTTGGTGTATAGATCATTAGAAATGGAGTGTAAATAGATGTCTTATATGGCATTATACCGGAAGTTCCGGCCGGATGAATTCGAAGATGTAAAAGGACAGGATGCAATCGTAAAGACGCTGAAGAATCAAATTGTGGCGGAGCGGATCGGACATGCCTACCTGTTCTGCGGAACACGCGGAACAGGTAAGACGACGGTGGCAAAGATATTTGCCAAGGCAGTAAACTGTGAGCATCCTGTAAATGGAAGCCCCTGCAATGAATGTGCGACCTGTCGTGCGATCTCATCAGGAGCTTCTATGAATGTAATTGAGATTGACGCGGCATCAAATAACGGTGTGGATAATATCCGTGAGATTCGCGAAGAAGTAGCATACAGACCGACGGAAGGCAAGTATAAAGTTTACATCATTGATGAAGTGCACATGCTTTCCATCGGTGCTTTTAATGCGCTTCTTAAGACATTGGAGGAGCCGCCGGAATATGTGATTTTTATATTGGCAACTACAGAAGCGCACAAGATACCGATTACAATTTTGAGTCGTTGCCAGAGATATGATTTTAAGAGGATTTCTATTGATACAATTGCGGACAGACTTACAGAGCTGATTCAGAAAGAGGAATGGGATGTAGAAGAAAAGGCTGTACGCTACATTGCAAGGATGGCAGATGGTTCTATGCGAGATGCACTAAGTCTTCTGGATCAATGTGCGGCATTTTATATTGGAGAGCGTCTTACGTATGATCACGTGCTGGAGGTACTTGGTGCTGTTGATACAGAGACATTCAGCCAGCTTTTGAGACAGCTTCTTCGTATGGATGTCAAAGCAGTCATAGAGACAGTCGATGACCTGGTGATGCAGGGGCGTGAACTTTCCCAGATGGTTGCGGATTTTACATGGTATCTGAGAAACCTTCTTTTGGTAGGATGTTCGGAGGAAATGGAAGATGTGCTGGATATGTCTTCGGAAAATCTTTTGCGGCTGAAAGAAGAGGCGCAAATGATTGACAGTGATACATTGATCCGGTATATTCGCATTTTTTCAGAACTTTCAGGGCAACTTAAGTTTGCTACGCAGAAAAGAGTGCTTTTTGAAGTGACACTGATCAAGCTTTGCAGACCTCAGATGGAGACGTCTCAAGATGCTCTTTTGGAACGGGTACGTTCTATAGAAAAGAAGCTGGAAGACGGAGAGTTTGCGGTACAAAAGAAAGAACGGGTTGTGTATGTAAATGCGCCGGATGAAGAAGAGGAACCGGCAAAGAAGCCACAGCTTCCGAAAGCGCTTAATGAAGATGTCAAAGCAGTCGTGAAAGATTTTCGGTCTCTGGTACAGGAAGTTTCTCCGATGCTCCGCACATATTTGAAAAAGGCAAGACTGAGTGCGGGGGAGGGAAGCCTGCTTCAGATTGTACTTCCGGATGAACTCAGTGCGGGCTTTGTGAAGCAGGAAGCACATATTCAGGAGATTAAGCAGGCAATTGCAGAGAGAACTGGCAAAGAGATTGATATAGATATCAAATGTGTGGAAGACGGACGCAGATTTGAGGACAGTTTTGTAGATATTGAAAATTTAATACAGATGGATATTACAATAGAGGATGAATAAGGAGGATTTTAATTATGGCAAAAAGAGGTGGATTCCCAGGAGGCGGAATGCCTGGAAATATGGCAAATCTTATGAAACAGGCGCAAAAGATGCAAAGACAGATGGAAGAACAGGCAAAAGAGATGGAAACAAAAGAATTTACTGCAACAGCAGGAGGCGGTGCAGTGGAGGCAACTGTTTCCGGAACAAAGAAACTGCTTAAATTAAAGCTTCAGGAGGAAGTTGTCGATCCTGAAGATGTTGAGATGCTTGAAGACTTAATTGTTGCTGCAATCAATGAGGCAATGGAAAAGGTAGATGAAGAATCTGCTTCTGCTATGTCAAAAATGGGAATGGGCGGCGGAATGCCGGGATTATTCTAAAAGGCAAGGAGTTAAAAAGATGGATTACTATAGTAACCAGCTAAGCAGATTAATTGAAGAATTATCGTGTCTCCCGGGCATAGGTGCAAAGTCAGCGTCAAGGCTGGCTTTTCACTTGATACATATGCCGGAGGAGGATGTGAAACGCCTTGCAGATACAATGGTGGAAGCCCGCCATAATATCCGTTATTGCAAAGAGTGTTGTACCCTGACAGATGAGGAGATCTGCCCAATCTGTGCAAGTAAAAACAGGGATCACAAGACAATCATGGTCGTGGAAAATACGAGGGATCTGGCGGCCTATGAAAAAACAGGAAAATATAATGGCGTATATCATGTTCTCCACGGTGCGATCTCTCCAATGCTTGGAATCGGACCGGAAGATATCAAATTAAAAGAACTGATCACGCGTCTCAGTGGTGATGTAGAGGAAGTGATCATTGCCACAAATTCGAGCCTTGAGGGAGAGACAACCGCAATGTATATCAGTAAGCTGATCAAGCCTATCGGGGTGAAAGTTTCAAGAATAGCCAGTGGCGTTCCGGTGGGAGGAGATCTGGAATACATTGATGAAGTTACACTTCTTCGGGCACTGGATGGAAGAACAGAATTGTAATTTTTCGGTCATATGGGAGAGATATTA
This sequence comes from Lachnospiraceae bacterium, assembly GCA_051879455.1. GTDB lineage: Bacteria > Bacillota > Clostridia > Lachnospirales > Lachnospiraceae > MD308. The sequence goes on along the minus strand of JBJEMB010000005.1, from coordinate 7,593 downwards.
TGGGAAAGAAAAAAGTTACATCAACAGATATTGCCAAAGCGGCAGGTGTTTCCCAGTCGACAGTATCCATGGTGCTGAATAAGAAATATAATGTTTCTTTTTCTAAGGAAACAGTGGAAAAGGTAGAAAAAGCGGCGAAAGAACTCGGATATGTTCCGCAGAAAAGGAAGGTAAGAAAGGGGAGCAAAAAGGAGAAACTGATTGTTGTCTTTTGTTCCAATCTGACCAATCCATATTATGTTATGCTTCTTCAGGGTATCGAATCCAGAGCAAAAGAGCAGGGATTTGGACTTTTTGTATGCAATACACAGAGAGATCTCCGTATGGAAGAGAGATACCTGAAGATGATGTGGGAGTTAAAGCCCCTTGGCATAATTTATACTTGTAATCCCAGCTATTGCTTCATGGGACTGGTAGAAGAACTCTCAGTGCATATACCGGTAGCTATTATTAATAACCAAAACGAAAAACTGAATGTAGATGCTGTGGAACTGGATAATTCTAAACTTGGGCGCATGATGGCAAGACATCTTCTGGATCTGGGGCACCGTAAAGTGGCATATATTGCTCCGCCGTTAACAATCAGGCAGAAGCAGCGTTCAAAAAGAGTAGAGGGATTTCTCAAAGAATATGAGGCAGCAGGGATTCGTGAAAATGTCATTATCAAAGCTGCGAATGAAGAAATAGATTTTAATGTTGCCAATATCGATTCGGAATATAAGATTGGTTATGATCTGACAAAGGAATTATTGAGTGAGACGAAGGATATTACGGCAATTGTCGGGTTAAATGATATGATTGCGTTTGGAATCATGGACGCGCTGCATGAGGCGAAACTTAAGGTTCCTGGAGATATATCCGTTATGGGGTGTGACAATACACTGTTTGGACGTATCCATAAAGTATCGCTGACGACAATTGAACATTTTGTCGTATTCAAGGGAAGAGATGCCTGCGATATTATCATGAAAAAAATATCTTCACACTCAGAAAAATACTCTGAGATTGAGCCGATCAGCACCTATCATGTAGAATATGAGCCAAAGCTTATTGTCAGAGGGACAACGTCTTATGCAAAAGAGAAAATAAAATATAAAAAATAAAATTAATTCAATTGAAATAATTATTACTAATAATTTTTGGCAGATATGCCTTGATACAAAAATAAAAAAACTTAAATCAAAAGATATTTAACGTATTTTATGTAAATATAGCTGAATGAAAAGAAAAAACGAATTAATAAATTAAAATTATTAATAGAGCGAATTATTAATAAAAATAATACCCTATTGACCAGAGTTTACCTTATGAGATATAATTTCACCATAGAAACAAACGAACAGAGTGAAGAGATTCACGGTATAAAAGGAGGAGCCAGAAAATGAAATTTTTCATTGACACAGCGAAAGTAGAAGATATTAAGAAAGCAAACGATATGGGTGTTATTTGCGGAGTAACAACAAACCCATCTCTCATCGCAAAAGAAGGACGAGTATTCGAAGAAGTTATCGCTGAGATCGCATCTATCGTAGATGGACCAATCAGTGGAGAAGTAAAAGCTACAACTGTTGATGCAGAAGGAATGATCAAAGAAGGAAGAGCTATCGCAGCTATCCACCCAAATATGATCGTTAAGATTCCAATGACTGTAGAAGGACTTAAGGCTTGTAAAGCACTTACAGCAGAGGGAATCAAGACAAATGTTACACTGATCTTTACAGTAAACCAGGCTCTTCTTGCAGCAAAGGCAGGAGCAACTTATGTATCTCCATTCCTTGGACGTCTTGATGATATCTCAGTAAGAGGTGTAGATTTAATCTCCGAGATTGCAACAGCATTTGCAAATGATGCAGATATTGACACAGAGATCATCGCAGCAAGCGTACGTAACCCAATGCACGTAACAGACTGTGCTCTTGCAGGAGCAGATATCGCAACTGTACCATACGCTGTAATCGAAGCTATGACAAAACATCCATTGACAGATGCAGGTATTGCTAAATTCCAGGCAGATTACAAAAAAGTATTTGGTGAGTAAAAGAATTGATACATAAATAAAATTCAGGAGGAACATCATGAACAAATTAGAGTTAATGAAGACAGCGAATGAAGTCCGCAAGGGCATTATAACCGCTGTTCACAGTGCAAAATCCGGACATCCGGGTGGATCACTTTCCGCAGCAGATATCTATACATATCTGTTCTTTGAAGAGATGAATATTGATCCGAAGGATCCTAAGAAAGCAGACCGTGACCGTTTCGTATTATCCAAAGGTCATACAGCACCGGGCTACTACTCCACACTTGCACACAGAGGATTTTTCCCGGTTGAAGATCTTACAACTCTGCGTAAAGTAGGCTCCTATCTTCAGGGACATCCGGATATGAAACATATCCCAGGCGTTGATATGTCAAGTGGTTCTCTTGGACAGGGAATCTCAGCAGCAGTTGGTATGGCTCTTTCTGCAAAACTTTCAGGAGATGACTACAGAGTATATACACTTCTCGGAGACGGAGAGATTCAGGAAGGTCAGGTATGGGAAGCATCCATGCTTGCTGCTCACAGAAAACTGGACAACCTCGTAGTGATCGTTGATAATAATAATCTTCAGATTGACGGAGCAATCAGTGATGTTAACTCACCATATCCGATTGACAAGAAATTCGAAGCTTTCAATTTCCATGTAATTAATATCAATGGAAACGATTTTGATGAGATTGACGCTGCATTCAAAGAAGCAAGAGAAACAAAAGGACAGCCAACAGCAATTATTGCAAAGACTGTAAAAGGAAAAGGCGTTTCCTTCATGGAGAATCAGGCATCCTGGCACGGCGCTGCACCGAATGACGAGCAGTACGCTGTTGCAATGGCAGATTTAGAGAAAGTAGGTGAAGCATTATGTCAGAAGTAAAGAAAATCGCAACAAGAGAAAGCTACGGTAATGCTTTAGTAGAATTAGGTAAAAAATATGATGACGTTGTTGTTCTGGATGCAGACCTTGCAGCAGCAACAAAGACAGGAACATTCAAAAAAGCGTTCCCGGAACGTCACATCGACTGTGGTATTGCAGAGTGTAATATGATCGGTGTTGCAGCAGGTCTTGCAACAACAGGAAAGGTTCCATTTGCAAGTTCTTTCGCAATGTTTGCAGCAGGACGTGCATTTGAGCAGATCCGTAACTCAGTAGGATATCCAAAGTTAAACGTTAAGATTGGTGCTACACATGCAAGTATCTCCGTAGGAGAAGATGGTGCTACACATCAGTGTAATGAGGATATCGCACTTATGAGAACAATTCCGGGTATGGTTGTCATCAACCCGTCTGATGATATCGAAGCAAAGGCAGCAGTTCAGGCAGCTTACGAGCATGTAGGACCTGTATACCTTCGTTTTGGAAGAGCTGCAGTTCCGGTAATCAATGACAATCCGGATTACAAATTTGAACTTGGAAAAGCTGTAACCCTCAGAGAAGGAACAGATGTGACAATCATTGCAACAGGACTTCCTGTATCTGAGTCTCTGAAAGCAGCAGAGAAACTTGCAGCAGACGGAATCAGCGCTGAAGTAATCAACATCCACACAATCAAACCATTAGATGAAGAAGCAGTTATCGCTGCAGCAGCTAAGACAGGCAAGATTGTGACAGTAGAAGAGCATTCTATTATTGGTGGTCTCGGAAGTGCTGTATGTGATGTTGTAGCTGAGAAAGCACCTGCAAAAGTTAAGAAGATTGGTGTAAATGATGTGTTTGGCGAGTCTGGTCCGGCAGCAGAGCTTATTAAGAAATATGGACTTGATGCAGACAGCATCTATGCACAGGTAAAAGAATTTGTAAAATAAGCTGTAAAATAGTTTGTAAAATAATATAAGTATAAGAAAACGTCCTGGAACTATGTGTCAATAAATTTCATAGTTCCGGGATGTTTTTTTATAAATTCAGAGATTTAAAGAGAAAGGGTTAAAGATTTCAGGATTTCATGTCGAAATTTTCTTTGGACAGGTCTCACCAATCGATAAAATGTGCAGACTTCATATGCTATCATATGCAAAAATTAAAATAATGAGGTGAGTGTATATGGAGCGAGAGTTTCCGAAAAATGTTAAACAGATAGGGAATGTATGTGATGAACCGAAGATATATGTAGAAGATTATGTGGATACATATTTAAATCAGATAAAGGAAAAAGCAGTCACAGAGCCGGTGGCAGTAGTACTCACGGGGGAGATTCTTGACATGGATGGGCAGGAAGTGGTGTATATTGCAGGGGCGATCAAACTCCGGGAAATCCAGGTCGAAGGTGCAGAAATAAACATTAGTGAAGAATCCTGGCAACAGCTGGAAGAAGAAAAACAAGCTTTCTTTTCCGGGCAGGATGAAGTGGGGTGGTGTCTGATTATTTCCGGGCAGCCTATGGGGCTCAGTCGGGGGATCAATAAGATCCATGGAAAATATTTTGAAAAGGAAAATACGGTATTTATATGGCGGGATGCCATTGATACAGAAGAAATCTACTATGCGAATAAATTTGGAGAACTTATGCAGATGGGAGGACATTATATTTTTTATGAAAAGAATCCGTCTATGCAAAGTTATATGATAAGTACACGTAAAAAGATTGGCGTGACTCCCAGCGAAATGGTTGAGGATAAGGCTGCAAAGAATTTTCGTAGTACCATAAGGGAAAAGCTTGAGTATAAAGAACAGAGGCAGACATCCAGATTTGCCTATGCAATGAGTGTAGCGCTTGTTCTGATCGTTCTTGTCATTGGCGTTTCTACTATTAATAATTATGACAAAATGGAGTCTGTACAGAATTCGTTAGAAACGTTATCTCAGGCGGTTAGCCAGCCGGAGACACAGACGGAGATAGTTGGAGATAATGATGAGCAGGCAAGTGATGCAAAAGAATGGGACGATCTGCAAGACGAAGTTGAAAGCAATGACTTGGAAGATGGCGATGGAACAGAAGAAGCAGACGACTTGTCAGATGGTGTGTCGGAAACTGGTGATAATCTGGGAAGTGATGTGTCAGAAGATAATTTTGATGCGGAAAGTGCTTATGAGGCAGCCGAGACTTCAGAGATTCAGACTACTTCGGAAACCGGCGGGTATTATGTTGTTCAGAAAGGAGATACGCTGGATGGGATCAGCAGGAAAATATACGGGAACACAAGTTATGTGGATGCTATTTGCAGAATGAATGGACTGACAGACGGTAATCTCATTATCATAGGACAAAAATTGTTATTACCATAGAGATAAAATATGCTATAATTAGCCTGACTATACTATTTTATAAAAGAAAAGGCATAAAAGGGGACAAGCATATTGCAGAAGAGAAACATAAATTTACGTGTTGTAAGGGACGATACGGATCATCTGAATAAACAGACAAAAAATAGTCTGCAAAAAGATACAATGGTGATATCCGGATTTCATAAATTAAAATCCCGTAAGAGAATTGTCATCGGAGGAGTTGCAATTATTGTTGCGCTTGCAGCGCTATTCCTTGTTATATTTTTGCAGGCATATACAAAGGTGAGGGTGACTGATACCTATAAGATTGGAAATGCATCAGATAATAATTATGAGGAATTTGCGGGAGGAGTCCTGAAATATAGCCGAGACGGAATCTCGTATCTGAATCTGAAAGGAGAGGAGAAGTGGAATCAGCCCTATCAGATGAAAAGCCCGTTTGTTGATGTAGGCAGTGAGACGGTGGCTGTTGCAGATAAAGGTGGAAATGATATTATGGTTTTCGGAAAAGACGGCCTGAAAGGTGAAATACGGACAACACTTCCGATTGAGAAAATCACAGTATCAGAACAGGGAATTGTCGGAGCTATTTTAAAAAATGAATCATCTCCGCAGATTATCTGTTATGACACAGCAGGAAATGTATTAGTTGAGCATAAAGCGTCACCGACGGGAACAGGATATCCACTGGATATAGCATTGTCGGCAGATGGAAAGGTCATGCAGGTGGTATATCTGTCTGTAAATAATGGGGAGATGGTTTCACGGGTGAGCTATTATAATTTTGGAGAGGCAGGAGAGGAAAAAGAAGATCATCAGGTGGCAAGTAAAGAGTATAAAGAAAGTGTGCTCGCATCCGGCTTTTTTGTTGGAAATTCGGTGTCGGCTGTAGTGGGTGATAATTGTCTTACTATTTTCAAAGGGAAAGATGTTCCGAAAGAAAAGATTTCGGTGTCCTTAGAGGGCGAAATTCAAAGTGTGTTTCACAGTGATAAGTGCATAGGGGTTATTACAAAGACAGAAGGACAAAGCGGGTATGAATTACGTTTGTTTAATCTGTCTGGAAAAGAGGTGTTAACAGAACCTTTCACTGGAACATACACTTCGGTCAAAATGTCTGGAAATCAAGTAATTATGTATGATGGTAAGAAATGCAGTATTTTTACGAAGAATGGAATTCATCGATTTGAAGGTGAGATGGATAATAATATATTGGAAATTTTTCCTGTAATAGGTGTTAATAAGTACATTGTGATGAATGCAAATGGCATGGAAAGTGTCCGGCTTATAAAGTAAGGGGAGATAATATGAATTGGGTATTGATAACGGTAGGTCTTATTTTTTTCGTGTGTTTTCTAGTGGGAATATATAGAGGCGCTGTTCGTATTGCGGTGTCACTGGCTACGGCTTTGCTGACTTTAGTTATTGTGACTTTTGCGACACCTTATGTATCGCAGATGATTGTGAAGCTAACACCGATGGATGAAATGATTAAAGACAAGGTAACCTCTGTAATGGGAAATGCTGCCCAATCAAAATTTTTGAATACTCTCGAGAAAAATGATATTTCGGAAGAAGATGTAAAAAATATTTTGGATGCGGCTGGTATTAGTGAAGAAAAGTTAAGTGACTATGGAATCAGTGCGAAAGACATTGCTGATGGGAAAATAAGCAGTGACCAGCTAGCTGACTTAGGAATTACAGATGATCTTTTGGAAAAAGCCAGTGAAGAAGGTGTAGACGAAAATATCCCACGTGATCTGCAGCAAAAAGCAATCGAAGAAGCGGATTTGCCAGATGTTTTTAAAAATTTGTTAGAGACAAATAATAATGATGTGGTATACGAAGAATTAGGAGTGAAGTCATTTGCAGAATATGCAGGAAGTTTTCTCGCAAATCTGATTGTAAACATTGTTGCATTCCTGTGCACCTTTCTTATTGTGACGATTATTTTAAGAGCGATCATCTTCGCACTGGACATTATTGCAGAACTTCCGGGATTAGGATTCTTAAATCACCTGGCAGGTGGAGTAATAGGCGTGGCGGGTGCACTGATTATTGTATGGTTCCTGTTTGTGCTTGTTACGCTTCTTTATACGACAGTCTTAGGGAGAGAGGTTTATGAAGTGATTCAAGCAGAACCGATTCTCAAGATGATTTATGACTATAACCCGATCATGAAGCTTGCGACGAAGATATAACAAAGATATAGATGAGTTGTATGTAATTGCAATAAAAGATAGAATAAATATTGGTATTACAGACACCGCTGCGTTTCCTGCAGCGGTGTCTTTATGAATAAAAAAGATAAAACTAATAAGTAAAAGTGAAAAAT
>JBJEMB010000004.1:0-5346 GCA_051879455.1 Lachnospiraceae bacterium | reverse complement strand
CTCCATTTTCTGAAATTTTTATAACATCTTTTCCTTCCCCATAGTTTTCTTTTTAAAAATACTTTATACTATTGTTAATGTCATTGATTTAGGGGAATGCATATGAAAAACTCTTTGCAAAAAACAAAATACTACAGCATAATAATTATTGTTGCCGCTCAGCTAAGTATCAGTTTGTTTACTGCCAACTTTAAGATATCTCTGGGTGTCATATTTTTATGTGCTTTTTTATTTCTGACAGAAAATTTCCCACTAATTCCCATAACTGCGATATCTTCCGTCGGCATATGCTTTATGCGTATGTTAAGTCACTGGATCAAAAATGGGAATACTGGTGAGATTTTTTCCTATATTCCAGAAGTTTGCTTTTATATTTGCTATGGCATTTTACTTTATATCTTTTATCGTTTTTATTCTTCTGATGATTCCGATAGAAATATTTTAGTTCCTGTTCTAACATTCATCGACTATACAGCGAATCTTGCAGAACTTTCTGTACGCCTTGGTCCGGGTGCCTTTACACTACGGACACAGATCGGTATACTTTTAATAGCTATTCTTCGTTCTCTTACTATCTGGTGCATCCTTTTCGTATTTGACAGATACCGCTTTCTTCTCCTCCAGAAAGAACATGAAAAGCGTTACAAAAGGCTGGTTCTTCTTATTTCAAAGTTAAACGGAGAAGTAGCATGGATGAATAAAAATACTGCGCTTATTGAAGAGACGATGAGTACTTCTTACCGGCTTTATAATAATTTGAAAGATTCGTCTGCTGATCCTTCTTTAGCCACTTCGGCTCTTTCCATTGCCCGTGATATCCACGAGATCAAAAAAGAATATCTACTAATCATGCGCGGAATCTCTGATGCTCTGAATCAGGAACTTGAAAGTGACGGCATGTATCTGGAAGAACTTCTTTCCATTCTCAGCGATTCTCTTCATCATCTGGCAAAGGAACAGAAAAAAGAGCTCTATCTTACTTATCACTGCCGGAATAATTTTTATACAGATAAGCATTATTCTCTGATGTCCATTTTCCGAAATCTGTTTATCAATGCTCTGGAAGCAGCGAAAGATTCTGTTGTAAAAATTGAAGTAACACAATCTCTGGAAAATGACTCTTATATTTTTGATGTGACAGATTCCGGTCCCGGTATTCCAAAAGAATATATTGACGAGGTATTTAAAACCGGATTTTCCACAAAAATCAACTATACAACCGGAGAAGTAAACAGAGGACTTGGTTTAAATCTTGTTCAGGATCTTGTAGAAGAAGAGTTAAAAGGAAGTATTACTCTTACTTCTGTTCCCGGACACACCAATTTCTCTATCCGTATTCCAGTGAAGCAAATCGAGGTGAAGCAATCATGAAATTTTATTTTGTTGATGATGACAGAAATATAAGAAATATATTAAAGATAATTGTCACAGAACGTGGACTTGGGACTGTGTGCGGAAGTTCTGACAATGGAAATGATGCTCTGGAGGATCTTCCTTTTGTGAAACCAGATATTGTAGTTGCAGATCTTCTTATGCCTGAAATGGATGGCATAAGCTTTGTCAGCAAAGCGCGCGAAATCTGGCCGGATGCAGTCTATGTCATGCTTTCTCAGGTTTCTTCCAAAGATATGATCTCCTCTGCCTATGAAGCCGGAGTAGAATTCTTTATCCAAAAACCAATCAATAGTGTAGAAGTAGAGTCTGTGATCCGAAAGGTATGCGAAAAGCTTTCTATGCAGCGTATGGTTAAAAAGATGCAGAACATTTTTATGGAAGATACTTTTTCAAATCAGGCTCCTTTAGCTTCATCTCCATCACAGGAACAAGAAGATCTCGTCACATCTACACTGCGCAATATCTTGCAGAAACTTGGAATTATCGGTGATATTGGAAGTAAAGATATCATCACTGTTGTCAAATATATGAGCGAGCACCACGAGCTCGCAAGAGACATTACATTAAATGAACTATGTCTCCAATTTTCTGACAACCCAAAATCCATGGAACAAAGGATACGAAGAACTGCCGCAAACGGCCTTGTAAATCTCGCACATCTGGGTCTCGAAGATTATGCAAATGAAATTTTTGTGGAATATTCCGGAACTCTATATAATTTTGAGCAGGTGCGCAAGGAAATGGACTACATTCGCGGAAAAAGTGACAAGCATGGAAATGTCCGTATCCGGCAATTTCTAAATGCTTTATGTGCATATTGTGAAGATTCTGTCAAAAATTGAAATTATTTTTGATACCTTTTGAAACTTTTTGAAACCGGCTGTTTATATTTATCTCACAAATAATTGAACGGATTTATTTATAAAAACTATTTGAAGAATGTGAGGTAATGATTTATGCTAACAATTTTATCTGGAGTCGGTCTATTATTAGTTACATTGGCAGCTTTTTCACTGTTCAGCCTGAAAATGCCAAAAGGACAGCTTGCTATGTCAGGTATGGCAAACGCAGCAATCGCAACATTTTTGGTAGAAGCAGTACACAAATATATCACAGGTGATCTTTTCGGCTTGGAATTTTTCCGCACAGTCGGTGAAACCTCCGGAAGCATGGGCGGTGTAGCCGCTGCAATTATGGTTCCGATCAGCATGGGTGCTAATCCGGTATTTGCAGTTGTCGCAGGCGTTGCTGTCGGCGGATACGGAATCTTACCTGGATTCATTGCAGGATATATTGTAGGTCTGGTTTCTCCTATCATTGAGAAGAAACTTCCTCAGGGATTAAATATGATTGGTGGCGCTTTAATTATCGCACCGTTTGCACGTTTTATCGTTTATGCAGTAAACCCTGGCGTTAATCTGATTCTTGCACAGATTGGCGAGACCATTACGGCTGCAACAGAGCAGTCTCCAATCGTTATGGGATTTTTACTTGGCGGTATCATCAAGATGATCTGTACATCACCACTGAGCTCTATGGCACTGACTGCCATGCTTGGTCTTGACGGTCTGGCAATGGGTATTGCAGCAATCGCATGTGTAGGCGGTTCTTTCACAAACGGGCTGATCTTCTCAAAACTGAAACTGGGAGATAAAAGTAATGTCATTGCAGTTATGCTTGAACCATTGACACAGGCAGATATCATCACGGCAAACCCAATCCCGATTTATTGTTCAAACTTCTTCGGTGGCGGATTTGCAGGTATCTCAGCAGCTGTCTTCCACATTGTAAACAATGCTCCAGGAACAGCTTCTCCGATTCCGGGACTTTTGGCACCGTTTGCGTTTAACCCGCCTCTTAAAGTTGTCCTTGCTATCGTATTTGCAATTCTTGGCGGAACTGTTGCAGGACTTGTAGGTGGAAGCATTTTCAAACATATGGTGAAAATTCCAGACGTTTCTGTTGCTTCATTAAATGAACCGGAACTTGAAATGAAAATGTAATCATACAAAGAGGAACCTCGCTCAAAAAGCGGGGTTCCCTTTATTTACATTACTATCCTGTTTAATTTTAATTTTTCTTTCGGTATGACATCTTTTTCACTGCTGCAACCAGAAAAATTGTCGTGATACATTCCGCCACCGGAAATGCCAGCCACACTCCTGTCATTCCGAAAATATATGCTAAAATTACTGCGCACGCTATGATTGCTACAACTCCACGCACAATCGAGACTCCAAATGCCGCTCTTGCATTTTCCGTGGCACTTAAATATCCCGCTCCCACAATGTTACACCCGGCAAACAAAAATCCTACAAAATAGATTCTGACTCCCTGCATAGCATAATTTGCCATCTGTACATTATTTTCACTGTTAAATATTCCTACAATCGATTCCGTAAAAATATTTGTTATCATAACAACCATTACCGCAAGAATCACTGCTGTTCTGACTGATAGTTTCCAGATTCTCTTTACCGATTCCCAATCTCCTTTCCCGTAAAATCGGCTAAACAAAGGCTGTGCACCTTGAGCTATACCATTGAAAACTGAAATAGCCATAATAGAAATGTTAGCAACAACGCCAAAAGCTGCCACACCATTATTCCCCGTCAGACCAAGAATCAGAAAATTAAATACTACCGTTGTCACGCCGGAAGAGATTTCTCCAATAAATGCTGATATACCAAGTGGGCAAACATCAACCAATTTATTAAAAGAAGGTATGCTCCATAAAAACTTTATTGTATTTTTCTTTCCAAAGAAATGGATACAGCAGATAAGAATCCCTACAATCGGGGAGATTGCTGTAGCTAACGCCGCACCCGCCATGCCAAGTCCCAACGGAAACATCAGGACATAATCCATGACAATATTAAAGAGACTGCTGAAAAGTGTCGCTTTCATTGCAAGGGCGGGATTCCCATCATTTCTGACAAACGCATTGCAAATATGATTCCACATAAAGAATGGTGCAAACATAAGAAAAATTCTTGTATATGGTGTACCAATCGCTATAATTTCAGCATTACCGCCAAGAACCTTTACAACTTTATCTGGCACAAATGCTCCCATTACAATAAAAATCACCGAAAACATTAATGCAAAAACAAGCGCACCCAGAAAGTAATCATCTGCCCTTTTATCCTTTCTTGCCCTCAGAATATTAAACCTTATTGCTGAACCGACACCGAGCATAGCACCGATTCCATAGATCAGACTGTAAAGCGGCAGAACCAGATTAAGCGCTGTAATTCCTCCGGCGCCTTCCGCTACGGAAATAAAAAAGGTATCCGCCAGTACATAGGCAGATATACCTAGCATTCCCAATATATTCTGCGAAACATATCTTGCAAATTCTTTTTCTGTTGATGTATTTTTGATCTTTTCCATGTAAAAATAATGCTCCTTGCAAATTCTTTTTTACTGTTTGCACTCAATAGTATTATCTATCATCAGCCAAAAATCAAGTTCTTTTCTGGACTTTTGAATCTTTTCTTCTTCTGTTCTGATAATTTCAAATCCTATCAATACATGCGTCCGAACATCTGTTATATCTCGTATTTCCTCAAATAAAGCGCTGCTCGGAGTCGTTCCTCCAATAATCAGATTGCTGCAAAGTTCTAACCTGTCTGCTCCACCCCGCTTGGCTGCTAACTCAGACTCCACAGAATCCACACACACTTCTAACGTAAACCGTTTCATATACATTGTTCCCTTTCTTTCTGATATCATTTGAGCATCTATCATTTTACCACAGATAGAAATACCAATGAATCTATTCTTTTCTAAAAGGATTTTTGAATCATGACATTCCGACACGTTTCAAGTATAATAGGCTTATACAATAAATAGTTGCTTAGAGGAGGAATAATATGAGGTGGAGAAAAACTCGTCGTTTGCTATCAATCATTCTTCTGGCATTTTTAGTAAGTATAATTGGTAACACAG
>JBJEMB010000003.1:0-5354 GCA_051879455.1 Lachnospiraceae bacterium | reverse complement strand
AGAGCACACGGTTCATACCCGTGGTGTCGCTGGTTCAAATCCAGTTCCCGCTACTAAAAAGAGATTCGTTTACACGAATCTCTTTTTTTGCTCTACATTTCATTGCCTATGAATTATTTGTACATATAAATCATCAAAAAGTAAAGTGGATTTAAAAACTTGTATAGAGGTTTCCTGTATGATTGAGAGATATTTGAACGGACTTGAAATTAAAAAGGATGAATTGACGGCGATTGAGAGGAGTCGTTTGCTCAGTGAGGGAAAAGAAGTTGACCGGATGATGTGTTGTCTTGACACTGGGGAAACATTGGCGCCGATGATCAATATAACTTTAAAGGAGTATTATTTCTCTTCTGAGAAAATGTGTGAGCTGGAAGAGTATATTTATGAAAATTTTCATTCGGATGGGGCAGGAGTTTCCTGTACGCTTCGTGGGATGGCAGAGGCTATGGGTGCAAAGATCAAATACTCAGATTATAATATTTCTCAGCTTGAAATGCCAGCTCTGACTCTTAAGGAAGTAGACCGTGCCAAGCGCGTAAATGTAGATGAAGACGGGAGGCTTCCAATCATTTTGAAAGGGGTAGAGCTTGTTAAGAAAAAGTTGGGAGATAAAGTGCCGGTGAGTGCCACGGTGACAGGACCTTTTACGGTTGCAGCTATGGTATTAGGCACAGAACAACTGCTGATTGGAACTGTAAAAGAACCCGAGAAAGTAAAACAACTTTTGGAAGTTATCGTAGAAAATAATAATCGTTATATAGATCGACTTTTAGACATTGGAGTAGGGATTGGATTTGCGGATCCTGTTAGTTCTACTTCGCTGATCAGTGTAAAACAGTATCAGAAGTTTTCTCTCCCCTATTTTCAAAAGAATGTAGATCATATCCGAAAAAATGGATGCGGTTGTGGTCTGCATATTTGCGGGACAAGCAGAAAATTGTGGGAAAGTTTGAATCAAACAGGGATCAGTGCATTTGGGCTTGATAATGTAGAGGATATTGAAGAAGCGAAACAGGTACTTGGTCCACATATGAGTATTCAGGGGAATGTACCGCCGGTAGAAGTGATGCGTTTTGGTACACCATATGATGTTTTTCGTTCTGCAAAAGAGTGTATCAGGAAAGGGTTCGATTCTCCAAATGGCTATGTCTTAACGTCCGGATGCCAGATGCCGGTCGGAACGCCAAGAGAGAATATGCAGGCTTTAATGGATGCTGCCAGGATTTTTGGGAGATATCCAATCGATCGGGAACTGTTATTTTCGGAATAGTTGTATTTTGGTTATGAATCATGTTTTTTATCGTAGGAGAAAATATGGCGGATATAAAAGATTTTCATTGTACCTATCAAAATTCAGCAGGAATCAATACAGAGGTAACGAGGGGACTTGGACTGTCATTCCCGGATGCCTATTTGAATCATCATACGATGGCGATACTTTCGAAAGCTTTGAAAGAGTACGATGATGCGGCGTTTTGTGAACTTCCTTTTTGTCATACCGTTGAGGCGGAAGCAATGGGAGGAAGGATCAATTATGGAAATGAAGCTGTTGGTCCCAGGGCGAAAGAGTATATTTGCACTTCTGTAGAAGAACTTTTGGAACTTCCGGAGATTGATTTTGCAACAGGAAGGATTCATGAAGTACTTCTGGCATGCAAAGAATTAAAAGACGCGGGAGAGCATGTGGTATTACAGATATCAGGACCCTTTACGATTTTGAATGTCCTTATCGATGCCCGGTATGTCTTCAAGGCTATGAGAAAGAAACCGGAACTTATGAAGGAAGTTTTGTGGAAACTGGGAGATCAGATTCTAAAATTTATGAAAGAAGCATGTCAGTACGGAGTGGACATGATTAGCTATGCGGACTCCTCATGTGGGGTCAATATTCTAGGTCCTAAGATGGCAGAACAGGTTGTAGAGGATTTTACCTATGATTTTTTGAAAAAAGCGGGTAAAATAGTAGGAGAAAAGACGTTGATTCTGTTATGCCCGAAAACAACCTTTGCTTTGATCGGAACGGGAAAGGCAAGGTTTCAGGATGTAAAATTGCCTGCACCGGAGAAGTATGGGAAAGCATGTGTTGAGATGATTGGAAAGATAAGATTTGCAGGTCAGATGTGTATAAAAAACAGAGATTATCAATTGAAGAACGGAATCTTTAAAGCAGTAGAGTTAATGAAAAGTTTTGAAGGAGGGGAATGTGATGAGTTGTAAGGAAGAATTGCTAAAAAGACTGTCGGATGGTGTTTTAGAGATGGAAGAGGACGAAGTGGAAGAGGCTGCGAGAGAATATATTGAAGCAGGTTATCCGGCGCTTGATGCAATCATGGATGGTCTTGTAGATGGAATGAACCGTGCCAGTGTACTATTTGAGGAAGAAGAATACTTTGTCACTGACATTTTGCTCTGTTCGGATGCAATGTATGTCGGACTGGATATATTAAGACCGTATTTGCCGGATGATGAGGAACAGCAGAAAAGAAAAGGTGTGATCGGAGTTATAGAAGGAGATACCCATGACATTGGGAAAAATCTGGTAAAGATCATGCTTGAGACAGCGGGTTTTGAGATGATTGATCTTGGACGAGATGTTCCGCTTGAGAAATTTGTAGACACGGCCATTGAAAAAGAGGCAGAATTTATCTGTATGTCTACTCTTATGACAACTACTATGTCTGGCATGGAGACGGTTATACAATTATTAGAAGAAAAGGGCATTCGAAATAACGTTAAGGTGATGATCGGAGGAGGTCCGATCTCTCAGAAATATGCGGACAAGATTGGTGCGGATGGCTATTCACAAAATGCGGTGGAAGCAGTAAAACTGGCGAAAAGGCTACTTAACATAGCATAGGAGATTGGATAATGTTAACTGCAAAAGAACGATTAAAGATGATTATGGAAGGAAAGCATACCGATCGCCCTGCATGTATCTGTCCCGGGGGTATGATGAACATGATAACCGCAGATTTGATGGAAAAGATACAGGTGTATCTGCCGGAAGCCCACACAGATGCAAGGAAGATGGCTGAGCTTGCGAAAGCTGTGTATGAGAAAGGATGTTTTGAAAATTATGGTGTGCCGTTCTGCATGACTGTTGAGGCAGAAGAGATGGGCGCAAAAGTGGATATGGGATCTCTTGTTTATGAGCCTCATGTCATAAAGTATGTTATGAATACGGTCAGTGATTTTGGAAAACTGACACCGATGGATATTCATTCTGGTCGAGCAAAAGTAGTTCTGGATGCTATTCGAATTCTAAAAGAAGAAACAGAAGGAGTACCGATCGTAGGTAATCTTACAGGACCGATCAGTACTGCAAGTTCTGTGATGGAACCGGTGATTTTTTATAAAGAGCTTCGCAAGAAGAATCAAGAGGCTCATGCGTATATGGAGTTTATTACGGAGCAATTGATTACATTCGGCCGTGCGCAGATTGAAGCGGGGGCAGATGTGATCGCTATTTCTGATCCCAGTGGAACGGGAGAGATTTTGGGACCGAAATATTTTAAGGAGTTTGCTGTGACATGCATTAATAAGCTTCTGGATGGTCTTCAGAAAGAGAAAATGGGAACGATCGTACATATTTGCGGGCAGATGAGTCCGGTATATAAAGAAGTGGATGAAATTCACAGTGATGTGCTTAGTTTTGATTCTGTTGTGCCAATGAAAGAGGCGAGGGCACATTTGAAAGACCGTGTGCTGATGGGAAATGTAAGTACCTATGCATTAGAATTCGGAGATAAAGAAAAAGTGAGGACGCTTACCAAAAGCTGCGTGGAAAATGGTTCGGATATTATTTCTCCGGCCTGTGGTCTCGGAATGAAATCTCCTCTTGGAAATGTGCAGGCAATTTTAGAATGTCTGAAGGAGGAAATGTAAGATGCCTTCCGTGACTGTATCTCAGACAGGAGAGAAAATCAACTGCAGTGAAAATGCGAATCTGCTCAGGACACTGTTGGATGCAGGTGTGTTTATAGACAATCCATGCAACGGGACAGGGGTCTGCGGAAAATGTAAGGTGAAGATTGTATCCGGACAAGTATCTGATGTGTCTGAGACAGAGAAAAAATTCATCAGTACGCAGGAACAAAAGAATGGGATACGGCTGTCCTGCATGACAGAAATTCTGGGTGATGTAATCGTAGAATCGCTTCAGACAGAACGAAAGCATAAGGTATTGACAGAAGGAATGTTGCCGGAATTTGAAAAAGATCCATATGACAGCGGCTACGGTGTTGCAGTGGATATCGGAACTACCACAGTAGTGACATCTCTAATCGATATGCGTACCGGGAAAGAACTTGCAAGCGCATCGATGATCAATGCGCAGAAGCATTTTGGACTGGATGTGCTGACAAGAATCACTTATGAATATGAACATCCGGACGCTGGAATCAGTGAGCTTCAAAAAGCAATCGTTGACTCTTTGAATGACATGATCAAAGAAGTATGTGAAAAGGCGTTGGTGGATCCAAATGAGATTATCGAGATCGATGTGGCAGCCAACTGCACTATGATGCATATGCTTCTTGGTGTGGATGCCAGGTCTATCGGAAGATCTCCGTATAAGCCGGAATTTTTAGAAGCACAGAAATTGTTGGCGAAAGAGATTGGGCTTCATGCTGGTGAGAATACCGTTCTTTATTGCCTGCCTCAAGTGTCTGCTTATATCGGTGCGGACATTGTTGCGGGAGCTTATGTATGCCAGCTTAAAAAAGAAACTGGAAATGTCCTTTTTATAGATATCGGAACCAATGGTGAGATCGTGCTGGCAAATAACGGGCGTTTACTTTGCTGCTCCTGTGCTGCCGGACCGGCTCTGGAAGGAATGAATATCAGTTCAGGTATGCGTGCGGCAGAAGGAGCCATTGAAGAAGTGCGGATCGAAGAAGATGGAATTAAACTAACAACCATCGGAGAACAGAAACCTGCCGGAATCTGTGGTAGTGGGATTCTGGCTGTTGTCAAAGAACTTATAAGAACAGGAATCGTAAAAAAAACAGGAGCCTTTATTAAGAAAGAAAAGCTTAAGGAAACGGATTATCGTTATCCGTTGATTCGCCTGAATGGGACAAAGAGAGAATTTATTCTTTGTAATGAACCGGAGATTATTGTTACGCAGGGAGATGTCCGACAAGTACAGCTGGCAAAAGGAGCGATCCTTTCCGGATTCACAGCACTTCTTAATAAAGCCGGGATTGGGATGGAGGAGCTTGATAAAGTCATGATCGCCGGACAGTTTGGTGCTCATCTTCCGGCTGAGTCACTGACTGGAACGGGTATCCTTCCAAAGGAAGTGGAAGATAAACTTGTGTATGTTGGAAATTCCTCCAAGACAGGTGCGT
>JBJEMB010000002.1:3435-5392 GCA_051879455.1 Lachnospiraceae bacterium | reverse complement strand
AAAACGCCAGGCAGGTTCATTTACCTGCACTGGCGTTTCTATAAATAATATGAGAGGGCTTAGTTCTTATATCTTCTTACACCACATAAATCCATAACCCGGAATTTCCACATCTTGAAGCTTAACAAGTTCTCCTCTCATCAGCTCCCTGTATGTTCCGTCTTCCTGCATCCATGCGGTTTTTGTATGTTCACTGAAATTAAACATTGCGATAAATCTTTCTCCTTCATATTCCCTCAGAATACAAAGGATAGAATCTTCGTAGACATTGTATGTATATACATCTGCCTCTTTTTCAAATACTTTCTCCTGGCCTCGAATACTCTCCAGACGCTCCAGTACATGAAAAATCTGCCCCTGAACACTCTCCGGATCATCTTTTCTTTCAGCCTGCTGCCATTTAAATTTTCCACGGTGAACGAATCTGGAATCTGGTGCCTTATCTGCTTCTTCTTTATAAGAATAATCATTAAGCTGTCCTACTTCATCTCCACTGTACAACATAGGAATTCCCGACTGCACAAGCATATATGCATGAAGCATCACATCCAGACGGATAGCACGAGAAAGGCTTTCCTCATCCTGTGCACTTTCCACGCCGCACATAGATGCCGTTGTTCCGCAGAAACGTGCATCCCTAAGTCTCGGATCATTGTTATAAAGCTCTCCTCGGCTGACACTTCCCGCAACGTTACCAGTAAAATAGTCATTTAAAAACTGCTTGTGTTCTGCCTCTTCCATTCCCCATTCCTTCAAAGTTTTATAGTCAAGGCCCCATCCGATATCGTCATGACATCTAAGGTAATTTAAAAATGTGTACTGCTTCGGAAGACTGTTCACAATGTCCATCTGTTTTTTCAAAAGCCTGGTATCTCTTGTTGCAACACTGTTCCATGTGGTTGCCATAGTTGTTACATTATATAGCATATGGCATTCCGGCTTTTCCACTGTGCCAAAGTATGGGACCACTTTTTCTGGCTCCATAACCACTTCTCCAAGAAGTACAACTCCTGGACATACTATTTCGGCAATCATTCGCATCATCCGCACAATCGTGTGTACCTGCCTTAAATTTCGGCATGGCGTTCCCAGTTCTTTCCATATATAAGGAACAGCATCAATTCGAATAATATCAATTCCCTGATTTGCAAGATAAAGGAAATTATACATCATCTCATTAAATACCCTTGGATTGGCATAGTTTAAATCCCACTGATAAGGATAAAAAGTCGTCAATACATAATGACCTATCTCGGGAAGATAAGTAAAGTTTCCCGGCGCTGTTGTCGGGAATACCTGTGGAACAGTTCTTTCATACTGATCCGGAATCTCTCTGTTATCATAGAAAAAATACCGGCTCATATATTCTCCATCCATCTGTCTTGCTCTTCTTGCCCATTCATGATCTTCTGATGTATGATTCATTACAAAATCCATACAGAGATTCATATTTTTTTTGTGGCATTGATCTGCAAGCTTTGAAAGATCATCCATCGTTCCAAGGTCGGGTCTTACTTTTCTGAAATCCGAAACCGCATATCCGCCATCTGATCGCCCTTTTGGTGTATCTAAAAAAGGCATCAGATGAATACAGTTTACATTGCATTCTTTCAGATAAGGAAGTTTTTCTGCCACTCCGTTTATATTCCCGGCAAAATTATCAATATATAGCATCATGCCCAACATGTTCTTTTCCCGAAACCAATCCGGCTCTTTTTCCCTGCATTCATCTAATCTCTTTAACTGCTGCCGGCGATTCAGGAAATACTCTCGCATCTGAGAACAAAGCTCGGCAAACATATCGCCATTACTATACAGCTCCATGTACAGCCACCGAAGCTCATCATGATGTTTTTCTAATCTTTTTAAAAATATATCTTCTTCTCTGGACATTTTAATATCCTCTCTGTTTTGCATGAATTCTTTTATATGTGCAAAATCAATTTTAAAATTACTC
>JBJEMB010000002.1:0-3335 GCA_051879455.1 Lachnospiraceae bacterium | reverse complement strand
ATAAGCATATCCGGATATCTCTTCACAAGCCGCTCCAGAAAATCATAAAGTCCCAGTACGTAATCATACATCACTCTTCCCTGATCTTTTGTATCAGAAGAATAAATGTCCATAAGGCTGCGGTTCATGTCCCACTTCACATACTCAATATTTCCCTGATCCAGTACATTACAAATTTTTTCAAAAATATAATCCACAACTTCTTTTCTGGAAAAATCAAGCACAAGCTGGTTTCTTGCTCTCACCGGATTTCTTCCGGGAATCACAAGTGCCCAGTCCGGATGCTCCCGGTACAGTTTGCTATCCTCAGAAACCATCTCCGGCTCAATCCAGATACCAAATTTAATGCCAAGATCATTGATCTTTTGAATAAGTTCTCCAAGTGTCCCACCGAGTTTCTTTTCATTGACATGCCAGTCACCAAGGCCACTGTTATCATCCTCTCTCTTGCCAAACCATCCATCATCCATAACAAGCATTTCGATGTTTACCTCTTTTGCCTGTTTGGCAAGTTCGTAGATTGTTTCTCCTGTAAAATCAAAGTAAGAAGCTTCCCAGCTGTTAATAAGTACCGGACGTACTGCCTCCTTATATTTTCCCCGGCATATATGCTTTCGGATACACCGGTGAAGGTTCTGTGAAAGACTGTTAAGTCCGCTTTCTGAGTAAGAAAGAATCACTTCCGGTGCATAAAAGCTTTCTCCCTGTTCCAGAGGGTAACGGAACATTTCATCGGAAAGTCCCAGGACAGCACGGGTCTGATTGAACTGATCTTTCTGTACCTCTCCTTTAAAGTTTCCGCTATATACAAAGGACATTGCATAACAGTTTCCTTTTGTTTCTGTCGTCTCATTTCCGGCAAGGATCATCATCGGATTGTACTGATGACTGGAGGCGCCTCTTCTGCTTCCGATGGATGTAATTCCATGGGATACCGGAACTCTCTGTAGATTTCTCTCCATAGCATGGCGTCCGTAAAATGTAATAAGATCATACTTTCCATATAGAAAATCAAGACATGCTGTAGAGACTTTTTCAAGATACATTTTTCCGCAACTGTTATTTATGATCTTCACACTTCTTGTAATAATATCAAACTCAGGCAATACTCCGTAGAAAAGCACTGCCTGAAGCCCCGTGGCTGCATCCTCCAGAGTAATCTCCAAAGTCTGCGCCTTATCCTCCCTGGCATACACTGCCGGGAGGCCTGGAAGGCTATATTTTCCATTTTTTATTTCATGAGACTCATACCGAAGATCGCAGCTCATTGTGCCATCATTATTTTCCACAGCAAAAGCCTCGCTCCGGTAATCTCCATTTCCAAGACATGGGAATTCCTGCGGCAGGGCATCCATGGAATAAGTCCTGTCATTTCCCGCCGCATACGGGTTACCGGAAAATCCTCTGTCATAATAGGTCAACAGATAATCCATACATCCGTCGGTTTTCTTTCCGTAATATAAATGCAGGAGAAAACCATACGCATCCACTTTCATCTGGTAAGTTGTTTTTTTCGTATGCAAAGTAAATGTTCTGTCTTTCCTATTATAAATAATTCCCATATTTTAAGTCTCCTTATGTTAGTTAAGTTTATTTTACTGCTCCGTTTACTACTCCATTCAGGATGTGCTTCTGGCAGATCAGGTAGAAAATCACGATTGGCAGAAGTGCCAGGAGGTAAGAAGCAAATGCCAGGTTATAATTGGTTCCAAACTGTGTCTGGAAATTAAGCTGCGCTAAAGGCAGTGTGTTTTTCCCACTTCCCGACATGATAACGAGCGGTGTCATAACATCGTTCCATGTTCCCAGTGCGGTAAGTACCGCAACAGTTGCATGCATCGGCTTCATAATTGGAAAGATAACTTTCCAGTATGTGCTCCATGTTGTTGCACCGTCTACGCATGCTGCTTCTTCCAGAGCCATCGGTATATTTGTCAGATAACCGGAATATAAAAGCACATTCATCGGCATATAGAACACCAGATATAATATAATAACACCTGCCATATTTGCAAGTCCCATCTGTGCTGTCTGCTTTACAACAGGCATCATGAGGATTGCAAACGGTACAAACATACCGCTGACTACATATAAGTAGATAAATTTGTAAAATTTACTGTGAGCCTTATTTCTTCCGATTGCATATCCGAGAAGAGAATGAATCAGAATAGAAAGGACTACTGTCACCAGTGTAATAAGAACACTGTTTCCGAGAGAATTCCAGAAATCTGTAACCTCCATTGCCTCTGCAAAATTGCTGAAGCTTAAATGTTTTGGAAGTGACAGGATTCCTGCAATATCATTTGTCATCTCTGAAGGTTGCTTCAAAGCAATCACTAATGTCATATATAACGGGAATGCTACAGTGATCAATCCGACAATCAATAAGATTGTCAAAGGCCAGTTTACTCTTTCTTTTACCTTTGTTTTCATTATAACTGCTCCTCCTTCTTTCCTGTGATGTTCATCTGTAATACTGAAATGATTACAATAACAATAAAGAAGATAACTGCATTGGCACTCTGGAATCCAAACTGGCCGCCGCCCATACCGTTATTGTAAATGAGGTAAGAGATAGACTCTGTACTCTGAGCCGGACCACCTTTTGTCAATGCCATGATCTGATCAAATACCATCAGGAAGTTCTTGACACAAAGAACCATGTTGATGGAGAAAAATGGAATGATCAGTGGGAATGTCAGGTTCATGAACTTCTTAAATCCTGTTGCTCCGTCAATAGCTCCTGCCTCGTATACATCCTCCGGAACTGTCTGCAGACCGGAAATGTAAATGATAGTATTCATGGCGATTGCCTGCCATGCACATACGATCACTACTGCGATCCATGCAAGATTCTCATTGGACAGCATACTGGAACTAAGTGTTGGGCTGCCGATCATTTTTCCGAATACCGGAAGAATGTATGTAAAGAAGTAATTGAAAATATAACCTACAACCAGTGCTCCAAGTACGTTCGGGATAAAATAAGCTCCACGCAGTGCACTTTTGAATTTAATTTTGCTGTTCAATCCCAGTGCAAGCAGAAGGCTGATGACATTTGTAACAATTGTTGCTGCGATTGCAAGTTTAAATGTAAACAGATAAGAGCCCCAGACTCTTGAATCTGTAAATAAATCTTTATAGTTTCTGAGACCTACCCAGTCAAAATTTCCATATCCTTTAAAGTTAGTAAAACTGTAAATCACACCTTTGATCAATGGCAGTGTATTAAAACAGAAAAATAATGCTACGATTGGTATTGTAATGAGCAGAAATGTGCGCTGTCTGCCATTTAATGTCTTTTTACCCATTCTCGTATCTCTCCTTTCCTAATT
>JBJEMB010000001.1:0-5423 GCA_051879455.1 Lachnospiraceae bacterium | reverse complement strand
GCCTCCATCGTGTTCGGACAGAAAGACTCCGTTGCCTGCTTTCATACCACCGGACAGTTCCATTCTGCTTTCTTCCGTAAATCCACTGGATCCCATTCTGGTATTGCCGGCTATTCCAGTAAATCCACCCGTCCCAGTCTCCATTGCTGCGGCAACTCCCGTTCCAGACATCTCAACATTTGCAGATGACTCATATTCGTTAGATTGCATGGAGCTTTCCTGCATGTGTAAAACTTCATTGCCGCTATCCACGCTGCCACTGACGCCTGACCCGGTTATGCTGCTTTCCTGACTGGAACCGGAAATCCCTTGCTCCGTATGTCCATCTCCAGAGAATTCGTTAATACCCTGATAAGTACCCGCTGCTCCGATTCCTCCGGTTTCCATTGGGATTTCCGAATCCGGGATATCCGATAAGCCCTGCTCATCTATGCCATAAGACCCATCGAAACTGCCATTCTCCATCTGTCCCATCGCAGGGATTCCGTCTCCTTCCATATCCACACGGTCGGAAAACGGCTGTTCTTCCTCTTCGGATGACATCAGGATACCACCGGTAACTTCATTTTCGCCCATCTCATCCATATCATTTTCCAGCGCATCCGGGTCTCCAAAGGGAAGAACCGGGGTTTCCAGAGATTCATCCCCATTCCATAATCCTGCTTCCGCACCCATTGTTTCCGACAGATCTGCAGTTTCCGGTGTCTCCCAGCTATCTTTATTTCCATCCATAGCCGCAACAGAGACACCCGGCATTTCTGTATTACCTGCTCCATCTGCAAAATCCGGGCCGCCTTTTCCCATGGGGATCGTTTTTCCTCCGCCAAAATTCATGAATCCGGTTCCTGCTTTGGAACCCTGGCCGCCTCCGGCACCAAACAGTCTTGTTCCTCCATGCATCATGCGTCCTGCCATCATCATTGCGCCAAGCCCACTCATTCCTCCGGTAATCCTTCCTAAGTTAACGCCCAGAGAACCCATATAGGAATCCAGCTTCGCGGTAATTTTGCAAAACCCGATCATGCATAACGTCGCCGCAAAAAATTTCGTAAAGCCATAGCCGCTTGCCATCAGATTCCCATATGCGGAAAGGAACATTTTTACGCACCAGGCATCTAAAAGCACGATCAAAACCTGTCCGCCGAACATCTTTGTCCAGGATGCCAGAATGTTATTGGTTGCCTTTGAACCTCCTGTGGCAAAAGCAAGCGGAGCCGTATAGGAAAACACCCCTAAAAGCACATATCGTTCGGCCAGAATAAACATCAGCTTAAAATAATTCCATGCCACAACAAAATGCAGGATCAGAAGCAGAAACTGAATGCTGAGCGCATCTGCTCCCAATACAGACACAGCGGCCTCCGATACGGAAATATACTCGCTGAAAGAACCTACCGTAATGGAAGTCCCCGTGATCCATTGGTAAGGCGTCCCGGCAAGCTCCAGGACATAATTCACAAGGTCTTTCGCAAACGCAATCATGAACAGGCAAAAGCAGGAGCGAAACACCAATTCAATCGGATCCTCCGATGAGGTCCCTGTCCTGCCAAACATGGATTTGAAGAGCTGCCAGACCAGAATCATAAGGAGCAATGCAATCCCAATCGGCATGATCGCATTCCGGTATAAACTCTCCGCAACCCCAAACAGGCCTTCAAACAGGTTCAAGTCACAGGATAAGATCTCCGTAAACATTCCGGAGGAAATATCCATCATATCGATAATAAACTGGGAGCATAATTCCCGGATTGCCCCAAATAGTAATTCAATCAGCCATCCCATGAAAGTCTCCTGTTACGGATTTCGTCACCTCCTTATACCGGGAGAGCGCCGGTCATTGCAGTGTTATTTCTATGGTGTAAAGGTACTTTTCGGGATCAGGGTTTCCATATAGGTGACAATAGCTCCCAGCGTCATAAGAGTCGCCCAGCAGACCACGATGCGCTTTAACCATGCCCTGGATTCATCCACAGTCCTTCCTGACTTTGAAAAGTTCATCAGGAACAGGCAGACCGCCGCACAAACAACAGCCGCTACCGTTGCCAGTCCCGCAACGTCGGTATACACCTTCTGCATGGCACTCTTTGCCGTATCAAAAATATCCGCTGCATAGACTGTCTGACACATGCAAATCGCCATGACTGTTGCTGCATAGCCATATCCTACGATCTCCGGAATCCGGCAAAGAAGAGACTTTCGTTCCGTCCTGCCGTCTCCCTTTTCTTTTTTATTCACAATCTCACTCCCTTCCTTTCAGTACACAAAAAGCCGGAGACATTCCCCGGCTTCTCAACAAAAAAAGCAACCACTGCCAAAGTGATTGCTTCAATACTATATTTTCGCTCAGTTTCCGCGGCTCTCCATGGAAATGCCATGCGCAAAAACTGATGATACCATTATAATTTTTACAGAATCGCAAGTCAACGGATTTATCGTCTTAATGTGGTTGCAAAACAGTTGCAGATTTTGAAAATCCAAATTATTTCTCAAACGGGAAATTGTCGTTTAGTTTATAAATTCCAATCTGCACATAAAAATTTAGATTGAAAACATACTTAGCAGTTTTGCTGGTTTTATCTACAAATACTTAATAGACATTCATAAAAAGCATCTCAAACTCACTGCCGAAAAAAATTAAATCTCGACGCCCCACGGAATTATATCTTTACCTTTACCATTGGGCTTATCTCTCCATGTTGTGAATAGAAACTTATCAAAATTATAAAAATCCGTTTCTCTGTATGGATATTGGCGCTCAAAGCTTCCAATATTTGTGATATATCCGGTATAAGTTGATCTTAATTCGTAATCCTTATATTTCAAACTATTATTTAGTTGCTTATACAAGGAATAATTGAAAGCATCATCAATTTTCATATGCTTAATCATCTCTGAATATTCACCAACATAATCAACGAACAACACTAAATTGATAGCACACAAAGCAAACACTTCATTGTCTACTCTGCGTGAATAATAAGCTATTCCGTCGTACTTCATCTTTTTACATGCCATCATTAACGATTGTGAAATGATATATTCTGACTTAAATGTTCTGTTTTCTTCTTTGATTACGTAACAAGTCGCAATCGTAAGGAGATACAATTTTAACCAACAGTGCACCCTCTCTTTTTCAAATTCATTCAAGCATCTAAAATCTCTTATAGAGATAGCCAAGTTGAAAATCCTCTGGTTACCTTCTAATAGTATTGGCGAAACATTAAAATCTATTTCTGCTGGACATCCCGTTTCTATCCAACATCCGTATGAAGAATTAGCCAAATACATACTAGGATTTCCAGGAATACTAAATCTATAATTTCCTGATTTAGACCTCATCGAATTAGGTAAATGAAGCATATCTTTCGCTGTAAATGCCTTATTGGGAGTTCCTAATCTGCTTCGGAAGAATTGTAACTCATTGGTCTTAATTCCAGGAAAAGCATCACTATTAATAACTGAATTTACTGCAAATGGATTATCTCCTATCTCTTTTACTAATTCAAGAATAATGTTGTTACTTTCTGCTATATCAGCCTTATAATACAAATCTAAAGATTTCAGTATTTTTGCGCTAAAAGTATCTATGATCTTCAGGCTTTCATCATCAGCATTAGCGTTTTTTGCCTGTTTCATTACTATATTGTATTTCTTTTCTAAATCAGTTCGATAATCTATATCTTTGTTTATTTTAAATGGAGCATATAATTCTTTGCAAATGAAACCATTATTTAACCATGTCAATCTCATTTTGTGGCACACCTTTTCATACTCATATTAAAGGCACATTTTGTATCCTTCTGAGTTTAGTTTATTTATTTCTATTAATCCCGAGTTATTAAACTATCCTGTATAAGCATCACTTGCATTGTTTTTGAAATTTTGCTTTTCAAGCCACTGTTTTTCTTCATCTGTTTCAGGAATATCGATTCTTTCAATTTTGAAAATAACCGGTCTGGTTCCATCATTGCAACAAGCAATCATAATCCTCTCATCATTTGTCCACTTGTGCATAATAGATCCACCTTGTAATGCGGTATATACATATCGACTGATTGCATCCCATGCTTCACCACAGAACTTCCCGTTCATCAGATGATAAAAATCATCTTGTTCACTGGTCCTTTTCAGCAAAAATGTATCACCTGCCTTAAAACACGGACATGGGCCTGATTTAGGATCAGCAAGATATTTTTCCTGATAATCAGCAAATACCTTTGTTTCTAATACCGTTATTTTACATTCATGCTGCATAGATAATTCCCTCCTCAAGTACCGACTTATGTATAAAAAGATTCTACAAATTGTATTTTACCATAAAATATCGAATGCATAAATATATAAGTTTATTTGTCGAGCTTTGCCGAGCTTTGTCAAGCTTGTCAAAATCCCGTACATACATTATCTATTGTCAGAGGCAGCCACCATTTCGTGACTGCCTCTCTTCCTTTATGCCACCATCCTTAAGGCTGCACTGCCCACTTCTTTCCGCTCAATCGTATAAAAATAACTGGTCGTTTCCAACCTTACATAATCTGTAGCGATTTCCAGTATTCGTTTCACTCTGTCCGTCCACATCATCAATCCGCCTCTGCGATAGCAGGCTGCTTCTCCAATCTTGATTGGGAACTGCACCTCTCCGCTGACTCTCACTATCCGCTTTACCTGTAACTCTTTCTTACGCATCGCTGTCCCTTCCTTTCTTCTCAGCTTGCCAGCTTATCCAGTGAGTAAACGCTGATCCTGTCAGTAAGATCAATCTTTTTTCCATCGGCAAAGATGAACTCCAGTTTTTTTACCTCAAACGGTACCGTAACCTTTCTTCGGAAATCAAAAATCTCTGCTTCAATGTCTGTAATGACCGTCTCTGAAAGCCTTGACATAAAATACCCGTAGTCCAAAATCCCGGCCTGCTTTGCCGCACGCAGATGCCGGATCTTCTCATCATCAGACTGGACTCCTTTCGCTTCCAGCACAGATGCCATGAGCCCATTCTCCAATGCAAACTTTTGGATACTCGTATCTGCAACCGACAGACGCATGGATTCCCTCATATCCAGTTGCAGGCCACTCATCATAAGTACGCAGTCCTTCAGATTTCCCACCGGTTCCTGCGTCTGAATCAGCATCCGAATCTTTTTTAACCTATCTTTCTTCATTCGTCTCCTCCTGATCTGGATTCCTTCTATCCTCCTTTCGCTTTTGTCCCCTATTCTTCTGCCTATCGCTTTTGTCATGTTTTCCTGCTTTTGAACGCAAAAAAAGACGCCGCATCCTTCAAAAATGAGCGTCCTTCTACACGTTATCCTTATAAAATATCAGGCCAATGCAAAACACTTCCAGCTATAAGAGCCAGGAACAAAATTTACTGTATTTCTGTGAACCAGAAACACATAAATCAATACATGTTTATTTTATCACTA